>CALGMO010000047.1 GCA_937961665.1 uncultured Fimbriimonadaceae bacterium | reverse complement strand
GTGGGTCACTTCGCGGGGTGGGCGGGGTCGGGCTTGAAGGTGAGGAACCAGTCCAGAACCTTCGCGCCCGTCTCCGGCTTCTCCACCCTCTGCTTGGCCAGCCCGCAAGAGCCGGGCGGCGGAACGATCACGTCGTCGCCGGGCTGCCAGTTGGCCGGAGTGGCCACCTTGTGCGCGTCGCTGGTCTGCATCGCGATCAGCAGCCGCTTGATCTCCTCCATGTTCCGCCCGTTGCTCAGCGGGTAGTACAGGATCGCGCGCACGATGCCCGTCGGGTCGATGAGGAACACCGCCCGCACCGCCTGGGTCGTGCTCGCCGAGGGCTGGAGCATCCCGTACAGCTTCGAGACCTCCATCGTCAGGTCGCTGATGACGGGGAACGTCACCTCGACGTTCTTCATCCCCTTGAACTCGATCTTCTCCTTGATCGTGCGCAGCCAGGCGATGTGGCTGTAGGTGCTGTCGATGGACAGGCCGAGCAGCTTGCAGTTCAGCTTCTCGAACTCCGGCTGCATCGCCGCGAACGTCATGAACTCGGTCGTGCACACCGGCGTGAAGTCGGCCGGGTGGCTGAAGAAGACGACCCACTTGCCGCGGAAGTCGTCGGGAAACGTGATGGGGCCCTGCGTGGTCTCGGCCTTGAAGGCCGGAGCGGGCTCGCCGATGAGGGGCAGTCGATTCGTTCCTTCCTGCATGCGTCGTTCTCCTTTCCGCCGCTCGCGCGGCGGACCCTCGAATCCAGTATGGCCCCAATCCTTCGACTGGGCCAACTTTAGATTCTGTCTAAATAGAGCGGCCCGGTCGGCGGAAGGATTCGCCGTTCCCTGCGAGGATCCCCTCCCCGCGGACCGCGGGCAGAAACAAGGGCCACGCCGGGCCGGCGTGCGAGCTCCCACCCGGCCGGCGCGCCTGCGCCCATCCGGCCCGCTCCCCCCAAGGGGGCTGCGACGTCCGCCGCTCCGGACCCGCCACGCGGCGACGCTCGGAGGAACCGGCGGCCGATCGCGCCTCTCATCGCCGCAGGCGCGCCTGCCGCTCCGCGACCCCGCCCCTCGCCTGCGCGAGGAGTCTGGAACGACGAGGGGGCGGGGCCACCGGCCCCGCCCCCTGTCGCCGCCAAGCGGCGCGAGGTCACTTCTCCTCGCGGTAGTCCGCGTCGATCACCTCGCCCTCGGCGGCCGCCGAGCCGTCCGTGGCGGCGGAGCCGCCGTCCGCGCCCGCCGACGCGGCCGCGCTGCGGTACATCTGCTCCGCGAGGCGGTGCGTCTCCTCCTCCAGCTCCTGGAACGCCGACCGCATCTTGCCGTCGTCGTCCTCGGCGACCGCCTGCCGGACGGCCGCGATCTTCTCCTCGACGCGCCGACGATCCTCGTCCGAGATCTTGTCGCCGGCGTCGCGCAGCGTCCGCTCCGTGCTGTAGCACAGCTGGTCGCAGCGGTTGCGCAGGTCTGCGTGCTCCTGCGCCTGCCGGTCGCGCTCGGCGTTCAGCTCGGCCTCGCGGATCATCCGGTCGATCTCCTCGCGCGTCAGGTTGCCGCTGCCGGTGATCGTGATGCTCTGCTTCTGCCGCGTGGCCTTGTCCTCGGCGCTCACGTGCAGGATGCCGTTGGCGTCGATGTCGAACGTCACCTCGATCTGCGGCACGCGCGCCGGCGCCGGCGGGATGCCCGAGAGGTGGAACCGACCCAGGCTCTTGTTGTCCTTGGCCAGCGGGCGCTCGCCCTGCAGCACGTGGATCTCCACCTCCGGCTGGTTGTCCACCGCCGTCGTGTAGATCCGGCTCTTCTTCGTCGGGATCGTCGTGTTCCGCTCGATCAGCTTGTCGAAGATGCCGCCCTGCGTCTCCACGCCCAGCGACAGCGGAGTCACGTCGAGCAGCACGATGTCCTTCACCTCGCCGCCCAGCACGCCCGCCTGGATCGCAGCTCCGACCGCAACCACCTCGTCCGGGTTCACGCCCCGGTTCGGCTTCTTGCCGGTCAGCTTCTCGACCAGCTCCTGAACCTGCGGCATGCGCGTCGAACCGCCGACCAGGATCACCTCGTCGATGTCCGACGGCTTCAGCTTCGCGTCCTCCAAGGCTCGCTGGAACGGGCCCTTGATGCGCTCCATCAGGTCCGCGGTCAGCTCCTCGAACTTCGCCCGCGTCAGGTTGTAGTCCAAGTGCCTCGGCTCGCCGTCCACCGCCGTGATGAACGGCAGGTTGATCGTGGTCGTCACCTGGCTGCTCAGCTCGCACTTGGCCTTCTCGGCCGCCTCGCGCAATCGCTGCAGCGCCGCCTTGTCCTTGCCCAGGTCCACGCCCTGGTCCTTCTTGAACTCGGCGATCAGCCACTCCACGATCTTGTTGTCGAAGTCGTCGCCGCCCAGGTGGCTGTCGCCCGCCGTGGACTTGACCTCGAACACGCCCTCCCCGACGTCGAGCACCGACACGTCGAACGTGCCGCCGCCCAGGTCGAACACCAGGATCGTCTCGTTGCGCTTCTTGTCCAGCCCGTAGGCCAGCGCCGCCGCCGTCGGCTCGTTGATGATCCGCAGCACCTTCAGGCCCGCGATCTCGCCGGCGTTCTTCGTGGCCGTCCGCTGGCTGTCGTTGAAGTAGGCCGGAACCGTGATCACGGCCTGGTCCACCGTCTCGCCCAGATACGCCTCGGCGTCCGCCTTCAGCTTCTGGAGGATCATCGCGCTGATCTCCTCCGGCATGAAGGTCTTGCCCAGAGCCGGGACGTACGCCACGGCCATGCCGTTGCGGCCCTCCTGGATCTTGTAGCTGACCTTCTCCCCGCGGACCTCGTCAAGCTTGTGCCCCATCAGGCGCTTGATCGACGAGATCGTGTTCTCCGGGTTCACCACGGCCTGCCGCTTGGCCGCCACGCCCACCAGACGCTCGCCGTTCGGCTTGAACGCCACCACGCTCGGGCACGTCCGCGAGCCCTCGGCGGTGGGGATCACCACCGGCTCGCCGCCCTCCATCACCGCCACGACGCTGTTCGTCGTTCCCAAATCGATGCCTACCGTTCTGCCCATCGTTCGCTCCTGCTGAAAATCGCTCCTCTAGGTTGATTATGGCTATGGACATAGAAGATTTGAGTCCATAGCACTCAATTCTAACGCATTGTACCACGAGTTGGTTCCTGCGGCGCAACCCCGATCCGCCAAGACCCCTCCGCGCGGCCGCCATCGGGCACAATGCGCGCGAGATGGCCAACCCGCTCCGGTGCGAGGTCCTGGGCGCCGACGCCCCCGTTCCCCTTCTCGGCGGAGGGACGGTTCCGTACGCCAACTTCGACAACGCCGCCTCGACCCCGTGCCTCCGAAGGGTCTGGGAGAGGGTCTCCGAGTTCCTGCCCTGGTACAGCTCGGTGCACCGGGGCTCCGGCTACAAGTCGCGCCTCTCCACGATCGCCTACGACCGCGCCCGCGACGCCGCCGGCGAGTTCGTCGGCGCGCACCCCGAGGCCCACGTCGTCGTGTTCGTCAAGAACACCACCGAGGCCGTCAACAAGCTCGCCCACCGGCTCCGCATCCGCCCCGGCGCGCTCGTCCTGACGACCGGCATGGAGCACCACTCCAACGACCTCCCCTGGAGACGCCGCTGCGCGACCGGCTTCCTGCCCGTCCGGCCCGAAGACGGCACGCTGGACCTGGAGGCCGCCCGCCGGATGATCGCCGAGCACGCCGGCCGCCTCGCCCTGGTCGCCGCAACCGGAGCGAGCAACGTCACCGGCAACCTGAACCCGATCCGAACCCTGGCGCGATGGGCCCACGAGGCCGGCGCGTGGTTCCTCCTGGACGCCGCCCAGCTGGCCCCGCACCGCCCGATCGACATGCTGGCTCCCGACGACCCCGAGCGGATCGACTTCGTCGTCTACTCCGCCCACAAGATGTACGCGCCGTTCGGCACGGGCGTGCTGGTCGCCCGGCGCGACGCCCTGGACGAAGACCGGGGACCCGACCACCCTGGCGGCGGGACGGTGCGCGTGGTGACCCACGACCACGTCGGCTGGGCCGACACCCCGGAGGTCGACGAGGCCGGCAGCCCGAACGTGGTCGGAGCCGTCGCCCTCGCCGAAGCGATCGCCTTCTACCGCGAGGTCGGCTTCGGCGCGATCGAGGAGGCCGAGAACCGCCTCGCCTCGCGCCTGCTCCGCGGCCTGAGGCGCATTCCGCGAGTCACCGTTTACGGCAAGGACGATCCCGACGACTTCGAGACCCGGCTGGCGGTGGTGCCCTTCAACGTCGACGGCGTGCCGCACGCGCTGGTGGCCGCCGTCCTGGCCTACGAGCACGGCATCGGGGTCCGGACGGGCTGCTTCTGCGCGCACCCCTACGTCAAGACCCTTCTGCGGGTGGGCGAGGAGACCGAGCGGGAGATGGTGGCCGCGCTGATGTCCGACGACCGCAGCCGGCTGCCGGGGGCCGTGCGGGCCTCGTTCGGGTTCTACAACGAGGAGGAGGAGGTCGAGCGCCTGCTCGAGGCCGTGGCCAAGGTGGCCGGAGGGGAGATCCGGGGCGACTACCGCCTGGACACGGCGGCCGGCGAGTACATCCCGACGGCCGGAGAGCCGGACTACTCGAGGAGCTTCTCCCTGGCGCGCCAGCCCCGGTGGGACCGCGTGCCGCCCTGCTAGGGCCCCGGCGGAACCACGCGCACCGTCGCCGCCGTCGGCTGCAGCTTGGCCCAGCCGGAGGCCCTCTGCAGAACCTTGGCCCCGGCTACCTTCGACTCCCCCAGCGGCATCCAGAACGCCTGGCCGGGACCCAGCGGAGGCCGCACTTCGAACGGCTGCGACTCCTCCACCGCCGCCACCACGGCCGCCGGATAGTCCGTCGGCTTGGTCGAGCCGGTGAGACGCAGCGACCGGCCGAACGCCTTGCGCGGCAGCACCGAGTCCGCGAGCAGCGCCACCCCCACGTAGGCGTCGAGCGCAGCCGGACCGCCCGCCGCCAGAACCGACAGCCGTGGACCGGACCGGGCGGCCTGCTCGGCCAGCGCGTCGCAGTTCCGCCGGACCCAGGCGTCCAGGGAGGGCAGCTCCGCCCCCATCGCGTCGATCGGCTTGAGCCGGCCGGCGCGCATCTCGTCCCTCAGCCAGCGCAGGTACAGCCGCTCGCCCAGCACGCCGTTGCCCCAGTCCTCCGGCTCTCGGAACCCGCCGACGGGCGGCAGCACGGCGTGACCGTACTCGTGCGCCACCTCCCTGGCCATCTCGACCGGGTCCGTGAAGCTCGCGAGGTCGTAGATGTAGATCGTGTTCACCTTCCGGCGGCGGCCGCCTTCCGTGTCCTCGTCGAACCGCTGCTCCCCGCCGGCTTTGCCGCCCCACGTCAGATACACGTCCACGATCCGGTTGTTGTACGCCTCGGCGTGCTCCAGGTTCAGACGCTGGACGTTGAAGTCCCACAGGCGCATCAGCATGCGCGCCACGAGCGGCGCGCGGTCCCCCTCGGCCTTGCGCTCCTGCGAGAACACGCGGAACCGGAGCGCGTGCGCGCCGTTCGGCTGTCGGCCGTAGGCGTTCACCACCCACTCGAACAGCCAGCCGTTGCGCGGCGACGGCTTCGGCGGGTCCAGCTTCTCGTCGGGAACCGCGAGGAGGATCCGCCGCTCCTCGCCGGAGAAGCTCGCCAGCTCCGTCATGGTGCCGAACGACCCCGGCTGGGCGAGGGCCGCGGCGCACGCGATCCAGGCCAGCATCGCCGTCAGCTGCCCTCCGCCTCCAGGAACCTCTCGGCGTCGATCGCCGCCATGCAGCCCGTTCCGGCGGCCGTCACCGCCTGCCGGTAGTGCTTGTCGGCCACGTCGCCCGCAGCGAACACCCCCGGCACGTTGGTCTTGGTGCTGTGCGGCTGAACGATCAGGTACCCGGTCTCGTCCATGTCCAGCTGGCCGACGAACAGGTCGCTGTTGGGCTTGTGCCCGATCGCGATGAACACCCCGTCCACCGGCAGCTCCCGGGTCGAGCCGTCCACCGTGCTCTTCAGGCGGAGCCCCGTCACCTGCTTCGGCTCCAAGGTGCCGAGGATCTCGTCCACCACCGCGTTCCAGACCACCTCGATCTTCGGGTTGCTCAGCACCCGCTGCTGCATGATCTTGCTGGCCCGGAACTGGTCGCGCCGATGGATCACGTACACCTTGCTCGCGTGCCGGGTCAGATAGTTCGCCTCCTCCATGGCCGTGTCGCCGCCGCCCACCACGGCGACCACCTTGCCGCGGAAGAAGAAGCCGTCGCACGTGGCGCAGGCGCTCACGCCGTGCCCCCCGAACGTCTTCTCGGACTCCAGGCCCAGCCACTTGGCCGAGGCCCCCGTCGCCACGATCAGCGTGCGGGCCAGAACCTCGCCCGACCCTGCGGCCCGCACGCGGAACGGGCGCTCGCTCAAGTCCACGCGCTCCACCTGGTCGAACGCCACCTCGGCCCCGAACCGCTCCGCCTGCCGACGGAAAACCTCCATCATCTCCGGCCCCTGAATCCCGTTCTCGAAGCCGGGGTAGTTCTCGACCTCCGTGGTGATGGTCAGCTGGCCGCCCGGCTGCATGCCCGTGAACAGCAGCGGCGAGAGGTTGGCGCGCGCGGCGTACAGCGCGGCGGTGTATCCCGCGGGCCCCGAACCGATGATGACCACGTTGCGGATGTTCGTCGTGTCTCCCATGAGTCTTTCCTAGCGGGGCAGATTACCCCCGGCGGGTTTCGGCCCCTCGGCGGGATCCATCCGGCCCCCGCCGGGCGTCTTTCCCTGAAGGAGAGATGGCACAGGACCGCACGGAAGACGCAACGATGCCCAGCGAGCCGATCAGCGTGTACGCGGTGATCACCCTCATGGTGGATCAGCTCGCCGCCGTCGCTTGGCAGAAGCTCGGGCTCCAGCCGGACCCGATCACCGGCGGGCTCCACCGAGACCTCGCCGAGGCCAAGGTGGCCATCGACCTGGTGGCGCACCTCTCCTCGTTCATCGAGCCCCGGCTCGACGACGAGGACCGTCGCCGCCTGCATACGCTGGTCCGGGACCTGCGGCTGAACTTCGTGCAGAAGTCGCAGGAGGGCTCCCGTTGAGCCGCCCGGCCTCGGCCGGGGTGGTCGCGGCCCTGGCCTCGGTGCGCCTGCGCCGCGCGGGGCGGGGCTTGGCGCTCGCGCTGGCCTCGAGTGGCGGGGAACGCCGCTCGCCGGGTCCGGCCGAGCGGCTCCGCGACCTGGCCGAGTTCGAGGCCTGCTTCGAGGAGCTCGTCGACACCCTGCGCGAAGCCGCTCGGTTCGGCTGCGGCCCTTCCGCCGAGGAGCGGTATCGTGCGGCCCGAGCGAGAGCGCTCGCGGTCTATCCGAGGCTCCGCCCGGTGTTGGGCGCCTATCTGCCGGCCGAGCCGCCCGCCCGTCGCTTCGGAGGAGGGGCGGACAGCTTCGAAAGGCTGTTCCTGCCGTCCTCCGTCGCCGATGTGCTGGCAGGACATGAGGGCGCGCTCGGCGAAACCGTAGAGCGGACGCGCGAGGCCATCGCGGGCTACGCCCGGCACCTCCGCGCGCTGATGGGGAACCCGTGATGCGCATCGACTTCCTGCGTGCCGACTTCGACGCTCTCGCCGACTGCTGGTCGCGCTTCTTCCCGGCCCGCTACCGCGTGGACGCGGCCATGATCCGGAGGAACACCGTCGAGTCGCCGGTGTTCGACTGGGGCGCGTCGTTCATCGAGACCGGCCCGGAGGGCGTCCTCGGCTTCGTGGCCGTCAAGCGGTCCGCGAACCCCTCGCTGTACGCGGGCCCCGACCCGGACCAGGCGCACATCTCGGCGATCGCCTTCACCGACCCCCAGCTCGGCGTGGACCTGCTCGCCCAGTCCAAGCGCGTCCTGCGCGACCGCGGCGTGTACAAGGTCGTGTTCGGCCAGGACTCCAGGCACTTCTTCCCAGGCTGCCCCGAGGACTTCCCGCTGCTGCGCTCGTTCCTCGAGGTCGAGGGGTTCCAGGCGCGAGGCACCGAGGTGGATCTGGAGCGCGACCTGGCGGACTACGAGCCGAAGCCGGGCACCTTGGAGGCGCTCGCTCGGGAGGGCGCCGAGGTGAGGCCCGTCCAGCCGGACGAGGCCCAGGACCTTCAGGCCTTCCTCGCCCGCGAGTTCCCAGGACGCTGGACCCACGACGTGATGCACAAGATCGAGCAGGAGGGCCGGTCCGACTTCGTGTACGCGCTCTGGACCGAGGACGGCGTGAACGGGTTCGCCCACACCCAGGACTGGACCCACCGCCTGCCGGTCTGCGGCGCCGTCTGGCACCTGGACCTGGGACCGAACTGGGGAGCGCTGGGACCGATCGGAGTCTCCAAGAGCCTTCGGGGCAGGGGCCTGGGAGACGCCCTGCTCTCCGCCGCTCTCGTCGGCCTCCGCGACCGTGGCGCGAGGCGGACGATCATCGACTGGACCACCCTCGAGCGCTACTACGGCGGACACGGGTTCGCCGTGGCCCGGCGGTACCACACCCTCGGTCTGCTGCTCGAGCCCGTCGGAGGCTGATCCTCCGAATCCGGCCACACGGCCCCGCGTCGGCGAGGCGCAGCCCTCGACGTCGGAACGCGGCGCCCCGCGGGATCGCCCCGGGGCTGCGCCCCCTCGTCCGGCTGTCCCCTTGCCTGCGCAATCGGACCGAAGACCCGCCCGATCCCGTATGGAGGGATGGAGAACCGAAAAAAGGTGAACGCGTTCGTTCAGAGGTGTTGTACACTGGAGGGCGAGGCAAGAAGGCCTCAAACCAATGGAGGTTTGATTGATGCGAAAAGCGTTCACCCTGATCGAGCTGCTCGTGGTCATCGCCATCATCGCGATCCTGGCCGCGATCCTCTTCCCGGTCTTCGCTCAGGCGAAGGTGTCCGCGAAGAAGGCCTCGGAGCTCTCCAACGTCAAGCAGCTGGGCCTGGCCGCGATCATGTATGCGGCGGACTACGACGACGTCTTCGCGACCACGCACCTCTACGACTGGACCGGACCGGCCAACGACCGCTACTGGGTGCCCAAGCACCTGCCGTACGTGAAGAACTTGGGCATCTTCCGGTCGCCGCTCGACTCCGGCATCACCGCCGGCGACAACTCCTCGTGGACCGGGCCGTGGATCGCCTGGGGCGCCAACGCGGTGTTCGGCGGCGGCGCGAACCCCGACAACGTGTCCCGCGGCATCTTCGCGCTCCGCAACGATGACTGGGCGAGCTGGGCGACCTGGTTCACCCCCGGCTCCGGCACCGCGACCACGTCGGTGACCAACCCGGCGGCAACGATCATGTTCGCGCCGAAGTACTCCTCGGATGTTCGCAAGTGCCCGGCGCACCCGGCTTGGCTCGGCGGCAACTACGCGTTCTACTGGCCGACCAACGTGTTCCTGTGGGTTCCGGACGGCACGAACGACTACTACCAGGATCAGTGCGCGGCCACCCCGAGCGGGCTGATGCCGACCACCGCAGCTTGGCCCTTCGGTCAGGACGGCTCGATGTCGGTGGTCAACAACAGCGCCAACATGGTGTTCGCGGACGGCCACGCCAAGGCACTGAAGCCGGTGGCGACCAACCCCGACGCGCTGGCGCGCCCGTCCGACAACATGTGGGACGCCCTGCGCAACTGATCGTCCGGCTGAGGATGGTTCACGGATGAGGAGACTCCTGATCCCCTCGCTGGCGATCCTCGCGGCCCTCGTCGCCGCTGGTTGCTCGTCCGACACGCAGCTGCCGAAGGAGGAGGAGGCCAAGATGCGCGAATCCCTCGAGGCCGGCAAGGGCGAGTTCGACATCAACAAGGTTCCGCCGGATGTTCGGGAGAAGGTCCGGGGAATCATCGAGGCCCAGAAGGGTCGTGGAGGGTCGGCGGGGACGGCTGGACCGCCGCCACCCCGGTGATCCGGAACGGAGCCGAGACGAGCGGGGACCCGGGCGAAAGCCCGGGTCCTTTGCTTCGAAGAAGCCCAGCGTTCCGAATCGGCCATAATAGGGCTTGGCGCGGAGTGGTGTCCGAGTGGTCTAAGGAGCGCGACTGGAAATCGCGTACTCGGCGAAAGCCGGGTCGTGGGTTCGAATCCCACCCGCTCCGCCATCCTGCAGTCCCATGAGCCTCGATCCGACCCCCGCCGAGACCGCCGAACGAGACCGGATCCTCGAGGCCGTCCGCGAGTGCGTGCGGTCCGACCGCAAGGTGCCCATGGCCCGCCCCGGAGGACCCGACCCCTTCTGCGGGTCGGTCGGCCCGTTCGCCTACCGGTTCGAGGGCGAGGACGACCTGTTGCACCTGATGGTCTGGAGGCCGGACGAGCGGCCGTTCCCCGAGGACGCGGCGCGCGAGGTGGCCGCCTGGGTCCTTCAGGGAGTGCCGCCCGGCGTGGTGTTCTTCCGGCCCGGCGAGCAGACGCAGAGTTTCTTCCTGGCCCACGACGAGCTTCTGCCCTGACGCGGTTTCAGGGTATAAATCCACCAGCGGGGCGTCGTACCCAAGTGGTTAAGGGAAGGGTCTGCAAAACCCTCATTCGGCGGTTCGAATCCGCCCGGCGCCTCCATCCTCCCCCAAACGCCGAAGAAGCTTGAGCGCGCCGGCCTTTCCCAACGCCGCGTTTCCGGCGGGGCACCGCGGGCTCAGCAGGCAGGCCGGGCAGCCCTCCTGGCACGCGCAGCCGGCGAGCAGCTGGGCGGCGGCCGAGGCCCACGCGTCCCGCTGGTGGAACAGCTCCGTGGTGAGTCCCACCCCGCCCGGGATCTGGTCGAACACGAACAGCTCCGCCTGCAGGGTGTCGGGGAACACGCTGTACCACGAGCTGCCCAGGTCGGCGCGGTCGCAACCGGCCAGCAGGGGACCCACCGCCATCAGCGCGTGCTCCAAGCCGTGCAACGCCCCGACGGACTCGGGCTCCTCCAGCGGAGGCATCTCCAGCCACAGGCCGATCGTCTCGTAGCTGGTCGGCGGAAGGTCCAGCTCCTTCTCCCCCTGCGGTCCGCGCCCCTCGAACGGGTAGTAGCGGTAGCCCACGACCTGGTCCGTCACCCGAAGCGCCCCGAACCGCACGGTCCACGGCCCCCAGGCGGCCGAGTCAGTCTCCGCCAGGATCTCGATCGACGTCTGGACCAAGGACTGCGTCATCAGGTTCGTGTCGCTCGGCTTGAGTCTGGCCACCCGGCTCGCCAGATCGAGCTGCACGCACTCGTACGTGGCGTCGCGGTGCAGATACACCGCCCCGGGGTGCGCCTGCCTCAGCGCCCGCCAGGACTCCATGGTGCCGATCGGCTGGCCGTCCACCGTCAGCACGAACGTGTCGCCGCCGGTTCCCCGAATGTCCACCGACTGAGCCGGCGGCTCGTGCAGGGGATAGAAGAACCGCCCGGCCGAGAACCGCAGCGAGCCGTCCTGCTCCAAGCCCTCGGCCACCCGCAGGCAGCGCTCGGAGCGCTCCGCCAGCTCCGTGGGCGCCAAGGGCCGCTCGTGCGCCGCGCAGGCCAGGTGCCGTCCCAGAATCACCGGGTTCTCCGGGTTCAGGGCCACGGATTCCGAACGAGCCTCGAGCAGCCGCTCCGGCTCTCGGCACAGGAACTGGTCCAGAGCGTCGCCGTGCGCCACGAACAGCACCAAACCGTCCCGCGCGCCGCGCCCCGCCCGCCCGGCCTGCTGCCAGAAGCTCGCCACCGACCCCGGGTAGCCGTTCAGGATCACCGCGTCCAATCCTCCGACGTCCACGCCCAGCTCCAGGGCGTTGGTCGACGACAGCCCCAGCACGTCGCCCCGGAACAGCGCCCGCTCGATCTCGCGCCGCTCCGACGGCGAATAGCCCGCGCGGTACGACTCGAGCTTCGAGGGGTCCAGCAGGCCCGAGGACTCCGCGGCTCGGCGCGCCCGCCTCAGCACGACCTCCGCCGAGCTCCGCGCCCGCGAGAAGGCCAGCGTCCGGATTCCGGCCGACGCCAGGGAGGCCAGCAGCCATGCCGTGGCCCAGTTCGGGCTGCCCTCCATCTCCGAATCCACGATCGGCGGAGACCAGAACACGAACGTCCGCCGGCCTTTGGCCGACGCGTCGTCCTGCACGAGCGCCGCGTCCCTGCCCGTGAGCAGCCGGAACGCCCGCAGCGGGTTGGCGATGGTCGCGCTGGCGGCCACGATCTGCGGCCGCGAGCCGTACCACTCGGACAGGCGGAGCAGCCGCCACAGCACCGAGGCCACGTGCGAGCCGAACACGCCCCGGTACACGTGCATCTCGTCCAGCACGACCAGGCGCAGCGACTTCAGGAGGCGGCTCCACAGGTCGTGGTTGGGCAGGATCCCGACGTGCAGCATGTCGGGGTTCGTGAGGATCACGTGCGCGTTGCGCCGGATCGCGGACCGCTGGGCCGGGGGCGTGTCGCCGTCGTAGGTCGCGCAGCGCACGCCCGGCGGCAGCATCGCCTCCAGCTTGCCCAGCTGATCCTGGGCCAGAGCCTTGGTCGGGAACAGCATCAGAACGCGCGCCGAGGGCTCGGCGGCCAGCGCCTCCAGCGCGGGCACCTGGTAGGCCAGCGACTTGCCGCTGTTCGTCCCGGTGGCCAGCACCACGTCCCGCCCGGACAGCGCCGAGTCGATCGCCTGCGCCTGGTGCCGGAAGAACCGCCGGATGCCCGCGGCCTCCAATGCCCTCCGCGTGGACTCCCGGAGGGGTGTCCTCAGGTCGGCGAAGGCCGGTTCCCGGGCGGGCAGCTCCACGACGCGCTGCGCCGGCACCCCGAGGATGCCCCGCGCCCGCACGTCGTCGACGAACGCCTGCAGGCTCACGACCCTTCCGCGGCGGCCTCCGGCTCGGAGTCCTGCTCGGCTTCGTCAGGCTTGCGGCGGCTGGTCAGCCGGATGGCCCACACGCTGACCGCGAACAGGATCGTGAGCGGGACCGCCATCATCAGCATGCTGAACGCGTCGTTGCTGGGCGTCACGATCGCCGAGAGGGTGAAGATCGCCACCGCGGCCTGCCGCCAATAGCGCATCAGCACGCCTGGCTCCAGAAGCCCGACCTTGCCCAGCAGGAACACCACGAGCGGCAGCTGGAAGCCGAAGCCGAAGGCCAGCAGCATCTTGAGCACGAAGAACACGAGCGTGCCCGGCTCCTGGTACAGCGCGGTTCCGGGAAACTCCGCCAGGTAGCTGACGAACCACCGGAACGCGCTGGGCAGGATGACCCAGCAGAAGAACACGCCCATCGCGAACAGCAGCACGCTGACTGGCGCCAGCCGCTTCACCGGCCGGCTCTCGTGCGGCCTCAGCCCCGGCTCCACGAAGCCCCACAGCTGGAGCACGATGAACGGGAACGCCAGGATCAGGCCGATCAGGAAGCTCAGCCGGAACTTCAGCATGAACGGCTCGGTGGCGTTCCGAAAGACCTCCTTGTAGTCGATGCCGGGCCCCTTGACGTTCGCGACGATCATCGCGTTCAGCTGGTCGTAGAGCCACGGCTGGATCTGCCAGCCGATCACCCACCCGACGGTCAGCCACAGCAGGCTGCGGATGATCCTGGTCCGCAGCTCCTCGAGGTGGTCGCCCAGAGACATGCGAGGCTCCTCGGATTCCTCCGAGGAGCCTCTGATTGACTCTCTGCGCTTCCAGAAGGCCACGTGCGCAGACCCTGGCCCGACGCTACTGCTCGAGCGTGAAGGTGAGCTGGCGCTTGATCCGGAAGTAGCGGGTCTGCGCGGCCGTGCCGCCGCCGATCATGCCGCGGTTGCCGCCGTACATGCCGCCCATGCCTCCCGGAGGGCCCATCATCGGTCCGCCCATGGCCCCGCCCTGGGCTCCGCCACCCTTGTTGCCAGCCGGTCCGACCACCTGGCGCAGGTCCGTCACGTTGTTGCGGCCCATTCCGGGAGGGCCGAAGCCGGGGCCGCCGGAGTATCCGGGGGGCATCCCGCCGGGACCCATCGGGCCCATGGGACCCATCTGCGGGCCCCCCATCGGACCCATCGGGCCCATCTGAGGACCGCCCATGCCGGCTCCGCCATAGGTCGGAGCGGTGATCTTGCGGTCGATGGTCTCCTCGCGGACCAGCTTCACCACGATCCCGCGGTCGAGCGCGAACCAGATCGTCTCCTCCAGCGACAGCTTCTCATCCTCGATGCCCGAGGAGGAGCCACTGCCGAACTGGCCCTGGGTCTGGGCCTGCTGCTTCTCCTTCTCCTCGTCCTTCTTGCGCTTCTGGCCTGCCTCCAGCGTGTGCTTGATCTTCGCGCACGGGAATCCGGACTCCCACTCCACGCCGAGGAACTCGCCGCGCGCCAGCAGCGGGTCCGTGAGCTTGTCCTGCTCGTACAGCTTGTCCAGGTCGAGCGCGCTGTCCAGGAACCTCGCCTGCCAGATGTCGCCCGGCACCACCGGCTTGCTGGGCAGGGTGGGCAGCGGATACACGGCGAACAGGTCGGTGCGCCGGGCCTCGCCGGCCGTGCCCTCCATCGGAACGTAGAACGGCACCGAGCCGAACACCTCCATTCCGGTGGAAGTGAGCCTCATGTACACCGAGTGCATCTCGTAATCCATGAACCGGCGGGGCGTCGTCTCGTCTCCGGGCGTCAGCCACGCGTAGTCCTTGCCCTTGAGCGGCATGGCTTGGATGCGCACCAGGCCGTCGCCGTTCGGGTAGACGTTGTCCACGGCGTACATCAGCCGGATGCGCTCCGCCTCGATCGGAAGGTCCGCGCCCCGCGCGCCGAGCTTGTTCTGGGCCTCGGTGAGCGTGGCGAGCTGCGTGCGGACCTCTAGGTTGTAGACCAGCTCCATCCCGGGCCGCCAGCGGTAGCGCAGCTTGACGCCGTCCTCAGGGATCTGGATGGACGAGGCGTTGGCGACGTTCACCTCCACCGAGGAGCGATCGACCACCCGCGGCTGGTCGTTGGTGTCCACGAACAGCACCAGCTCGATGGTCGTCTCGCCGTCCGGGATGCCCCGGGCCTTCGTGTCGAGCACGTACTCCCGGTACTTGCCCTGCACCGGCGGCACCGTGGCCTCCAGGAACTTGCCCCCGACGAACACGCCGACGTACCCTCCGTCCGGCACGCTGTCCTTGGGAAGCAGCACGCGCACCTTCTCGCGCACCTTCGAGCCGTCCGCCGGCCGAACGATCGTGAACGGGGCCTGAGCCCAGGCCAAGCCCGCCGCGATCACACCGATCCAAGTCGCCAAGCAACGGTTCATGCAGGTTTCCTCCGGCGAACGCCCGGGCCCCGCGGGACCAGCGGGCTTCGCCTCTCGGTCATTATGACGCGACCATTCCGCCAATCGTCACGACGCACGCCCTCCGGACCCGCTCCTTCACGGGATCAAGGCCCTCAGCAGCGCGATCACGATCGCCGCGCTCGTCACGTTGCGCGACACGGCGTCGATCTCGGCCTGCTTGTCGGCCAGTTTGGCCGCCATCACCTTCGTAGGCACAAAGATCACATCCCCGACGCCGGGCTGCGTCCTGCGGTCGGCCCGCACCACCTGGCCGTTGGGCTTGATCAGCAGGATGCCATCCTTGGCCGCGTCCAGCGTGTACCCGCCGGAGCGCTCGACGTACCACTCCACGTTCCGGCCCTTCTCGTAGAGGCTGGACGACGGCGCCACGACCGCTCCGGTCACCGCCACCGTGGTCGGCCGGGCCGGGATCACCAGCACGTCGCCGTCCTCCAGAGGCAGGTCCTGCGGCCCGCCCTTGCGCGCCAACGCTCCCGGCAGGTTCACGTTGACGTTGCCCGCGGGGCTCAGCTCGGACAGGCCCAGCGGCCTGGCAGGGGTCACGGTCTCGCCCTTCAGCTCGGGGATCGGGCCGGAGGCGGGCGGCGCCGCGGCTCCCCCGCCGGGCAGACCCAGCACGATCGGCTCGCTCTTGATGCCGGAGGCGATCCGCACGCGCTCCAGCTCGCCCCGCGCCAGAGCCCGTCGGTACTCGGCCTCGTTGACCAGGTCGATCATCTCCCGCACCTTCGGCGCCACCGCCTGCTGCGGGTCGGTCCGCAGCTTGCGCGGGTTCCTCAGGAACTGCGCGCCCTCGGGGAAGGCGGCGTCGGTGAGGCCGCCGGCCCGCGCGATCAGCTCGCTCAGCGTCTCCCCCTTCCTGCCGAGGGTGTAGGGCCCGGGATGCGCGACCTCGCCCAGAATGGTGACCGTCCGCGGAACGACCACGAGGTCCTGCCTCGAGGCGATCGTCACGAAGTCGCCGTCCTCCAGCGGGGTCGAGCCCGCCGGACCGCCCTCCCAAGCCTCCTTCAGGCTGAGCCGGACCGCCGGGGTGCCCTCCGGCACCCGCGCCTTGGCGATCTCCACGAACTCGCCGGCGTCCGGGGTCGGCCCGCCGGCCAGCCGCAGCAGGTCGCCGAGCGTCAGGTTTTTCGCCCTAGTGTAGACCCCCGGAGCCTGGACCGCTCCCAGCACCTGCACGGTCTGGTCGGGCAGATAGCGGCTCTCCGCGACGGTCTGCACGAGCAACCGGTCCCGGTCCCTCAGCGTCAGGTTCGCCTCCTCGTCGCCCGCGAGCACCCTGCGCAGGTCGATCGCGACCAGCTCGCCGGGCGTCCCGTCGGGCTCCGTCCTCTGCAGGAACGCCCGCTCGAGCTGGGCATCCGGCGCGAGTCCGTTCGCCTGGATCAGCAGGTCCAGCACCCGCATCCCTTCGGACCTGGCGAACGTGCCGGCCTTGCGAACGGCGCCGACGGCCTCCACGGTGCGGTCGCCGGTCCAGGCGACGTCCGAGAGCCGGTACACCACGATCCGGTCGCGGGGCTGCACCCTCGTCTGCGGCGCCTTGGCCCCGTCGACGGCCACGAGCGTGGTGGTGTCGTCGCCGTTGCGCCGGAACAGATCGAACCGCTGGGTCCAAGCGTCCGGCCGAAGGCCTCCGGCCATGGAGATCAGCTCGGTCAGCGTGGTCTCGGGGCCGACGGGATACCGGCCCGGACGCTCCACGGCGCCCTCCAGCAGCACGGCGTTGGCGATCTCGCTTGCGACGCTCGGAACCTCCACCACGTCGCTGTCCTTCAGCTCCGGGTTGGCGGTTCGCGCGTCCAGCGCCAGCAGCACCCGGTTCCGCCCCTCGTCCACGGTCTCCAGCACCGCCGACGACGCCACGGCGGACGCCCGAAGGCCCCCGGCGAGCCGGATGGCGTCCTGCAGGCGCTCGCCCGGCAGCAGCTCGTACACGGCCGGCCGAACCACCTCGCCGCTCACCACCACCCGGCGCTCCGCCCTCGGAACGAAGATCGCGTCTCCGGGCTGCAGGGGCGTGTCCTGGCTCGCGTCCCCGAACAGCAGGTAGCGGTAAAGGTCCAGGGTGCGCCGCGTCCCGTCCGAGCGACGGAGCTCGATGCGGCGGAACGATCCGTCCGCCGTGGGCCCGCCGAACAGGTACACGGCGTTGAACAGCGTGGCCACCGAAGGCACCTGGTAGCGGCCCGGCAGGTGCGCCTCGCCCATCACGGTGATGGCCATCGTGCGCACCTCGTCCAGCTGCACCAGCACGTCCGCTCCGCGGATCAGCCGCCGCAGCTCCGCCCGCAGAAGGCTCTCGGCCTGACCGACCGTGCGGCCCCGAACGACCAGGCGCACGTTCGCGTCGGGCAGCGACAGCACCCCCCTCGCGTCGACCTTCACGGTCTGCTCCTTCGGTTCGAACGCCGGGCTCCAGACGCGCACCTTCAGCACGTCGCCCGGACCGAGCTGATACCGCTCCGGGTCCGGCGTTGCCACGTTGAACGCGGCCATCGCGTCCGGCCCCACGAAGTTGCGGAGCGGCTCCACGGTCTCGCTGGCGCGCCCCTCGCCGTCCTTCGTGGGAACGGGGACCGTCACCGAGCCCGGCACGAACCGGCCCTCGCGCATCGCGGCCAGCCGACCGTCCAGCATCGCCCGCGCGCCCTCGAAGAAGCTGTAGCCGAACACCCCGAACACGCGCACCTCGACCGGGAGCGTGGTCTGCACGTCGGCGTCGTTCGCCGCGGTGCCGACCACCGTGAACGTGTAGGATCCTACCGCGGTCGGCGTCCACTGGACCCGGCCGCTCCGTGGGTCGATCGTCATCCCCTCGGGCGCACCCTTCAGCGAGAACAGCAGCTCCTCGCTCGGGCGGCCGGTGGCCTTCTGCCTCGCAACGACCGAGTAGGTCGCGCCCAGCGCGATCGATCGGGGCGGGATCGGCTCCAGCTCCGGTCTCTCCATCCCTTGGACGGTCACGGTGACCCTCTGCACGTTCAGCTGCCAGGGCGCGCCCTCGGGGGCGGCGACCACCTCCAGCTCGTAGGTGCCCGGCCGCTGGGGCCTCCACACGAAGCGTCCGCTGTAGGGGTCGATCGACGCGCCCTCCGGAGGGTTCGCCAGCGAGTAGACGACCTTGCCGAGCGTCCCGGGCCTCGGCTCGGCGAACGCCTGGAATCGGACCACCGAGCCGAGCGTGACGACCTGGCTGGGAATGTCGCGGAAGTTCGGCGCGTCCGGATCCACCACACGGATCCGGACGACCGTCGATCCCCTGGCCTTCGGGTCGCTCGCCGAAACCGCGACCACCTCGAACACGAACAGGCCCCGCTGTCCGGGGGTCCACACGAACACGCCGTCGGCGTCGCCGATCGCCGCGCCTCGGGGCGCCCCCGAGAGCGCGAACACCACGTCCCCGCCCGTGGCGGAGGCTCGGAAGCGCACGGTCTCGCCCACACGGACCGTTCGCTCCGCGATCGGCGCCACGCGAACCTCCGCGGCGCCCGCGGAAGCGGCCCCGAGACCGCCCGCCAGCGCGCAGGCCGCGACCGCGAGAAGGACCAACCGTGCCAGTGAGTGCCTCAGCATCGAACCCGCCTCTCGAACCCGGCCAGTTTACCTATGCTCCCGAGGCGCGCCCGAACCTGTCTCGCAGCGGACATAATGACGGCATCATGCCCTCCCAAACCGTTTGTGTGGTCGGACTGGGCTACATCGGCCTGCCGACCGCCGTGGTGATGGCCCAGGCGGGCCTGAGGGTGGTCGGAGTCGACGTCAACCCGGAGGCGGTGCGGGCGGTCAACTCCGCCGTCCCCCACATCGTCGAGCCGGACTTGGAGGCCGCCCTGCGGGAGGCCGTCGCCTCCGGCAGGCTCTCGGCCCAGGCCGAGCCGACCGAGGCCGACGCCTTTTTCCTCTGCGTGCCGACCCCCTTCCGAGCCAGCGGGGACATCCCCTCGCCCGACCTGAGCTACGTGTTCGCCGCCGGCAGGGCCATCGCGCCGTTCCTGCGCGACGGGGCCGTCGTGGTGCTGGAGTCCACGTCCCCCGTCGGAACCACTGAGAGGCTCGCCGCCGCTCTCGCGGAGGCCGCGCCGGGCGTCCGGTTCCACGCCGCCTACTGCCCGGAGCGGGTGCTCCCCGGCCGGATCCTCCACGAGCTGGTCCACAACGACCGCATCGTCGGGGGCCTGACGCCGGAGGCCGCCGAGGCCGCCGCATCGATCTATCGCGCCTTCGTGCGGGGAGGCATCCATCTGACGGACGCCCGCACCGCGGAGATGGCCAAGCTGGTCGAGAACAGCTACCGCGACGTCAACATCGCCTTCGCCAACGAGCTCTCGATGATCTGTGAGCGCGAGGGGATTGACGTGTGGGAGCTCATCGCTCTGGCCAACCGCCACCCCCGCGTGAACATCCTCCAGCCCGGCTGCGGGGTGGGGGGCCACTGCATCGCCGTCGACCCCTGGTTCCTGGTGGACGCGCACCCGGACCTCGCCCGCCTCATCCACTCGGCCCGCCGCGTGAACGACAACAAGCCGGAGTGGGTCGTCGCGCAGGTGCTGCGCCGGGTAGCCCAGCTGCGCCACGAGGGCCGGGAGCCGCTCGTCGCCTGCCTCGGCCTGGCGTTCAAGCCGGACATCGACGACTTCCGCGAGAGCCCCGCGCTGCGCATCTACCGCACGCTCGCCGCGGAGGGGCTCCGCGTGGTCGCCGTCGAGCCGTTCGCAACCGGAACCGCCCAGCCCGACGCCCGGCTGGTCGATCTGCAGACGGCCATCCAGACCGCGGACGTTCTGGTGGGGCTCGTCGCCCACACGCCTTTCCGCGAGGCGGACCTGCCCCGCGAGAAGCTGCTCGACTTCTGCGGCATCGCCCGAAAGCCATGAGCCGACGGGTCGTCCTTCTGGCGCCGGTCGCGAACGTCGGCTCGCTGGTGCGCACGCGGAAGATCGCATCCGTCCTCTCGCGCGAGGGCTTGGACATCCTCCACCTCGCCTGGAAGCGCGATCCGGCCGAACCCGACAACGAGCCGCCCGTCGCCACCCGCACGGTCTTGGCGGGCGGCGGATACAAGAACCGCGCGCTGATCCGGTGGTATCTGCGCTACATGGCGGCCCTGCGGCGCGCCCTGCGCGAACTCCCCGCGGGCGCCGACGTCTACGCCCTCAGCCTCTGGTCGGCGCACCCGGCCGCGAGGCTGGCGGGCGGCAGGCGCCTCAACCTGTTCTTCGACGACAACGACACCCTGAGCCTGGCCTACCCTTGGCCGGGGCCCGTCCGCCCCGTGATCGCCCGCATGGAGCGCCGGGCGGCCGCGGCGGCCAAGATCCACCTGGTGCCGTCCTCCGCGAGGTGGCCCAGCGCCGACCCCAACCTGCGGGTCGTGCCCAACTACCCCCTGACGGACGACCTGGCCAAGGCGAACGAGATCGCGCGACAGAGGGGCTACGTCCGCGACGGGACCTTCACGCTGTACGTCAACGGCTGGCTGGCGCCGACGCGCGGGCTGGACTCGCTCGTCCAAGCCTTGGACGTCTACGACGGGCCCCCGTTCCGGGTCCTCCTCGCCGGTAGGATCGACCCCACGGTGCCGCAGGCCGCCCGCCTCATGGAACACCCCTTCGCCGAGTATCGCGGAGAGGTGACCCCGGCCGAGTCGCTGGCGCTCTACCACCGGGCCCACGCCTGCCTGACGTTCTACGACCCCTCGCTGGCGATCAACCGCCTGGCCGAGTCGAACAAATGGGGCGACTGCGTGCTCACGCGGTGCGCCATCCTGGTGAACGAGGAGGTGGCCACGGCCCAGCCCTACCGGGAGATCGGCGGCGCGGCGGCGGTGCCCTACGCCGACCCCCGGGCCCTCGCGGACCTGCTCGCCCGATGGGCGCAGAATCCCGCCGAACCGCTCGAGATGGGCGCCCGGCTGGCGGGGCTCCCGTTCCGCCCTTGGGACGAGGCGATGGCGGCCTTGGTCCGCGAGTGGCTCGCCTAGGCTCCCTCGCCCCCGGGTCCTGCGCTCCGAAGGTTCTGCACGCGACCGAAGGAAGGACTAGGCTCCCTCGCCCTCCGGCACGGGGCTTCCCCCAAGGCGCGCCTCGGCGGCCCACGCCACCAGGAACGGGAGAGCCACCGCCAGCAGGTTGAACAGTCCCCCGAAGAACTCCATGCCGAGGAACTCCGCCCCGCGCAGCGAGAGGCACACGGCCAAGCCGGCGAGGCAGGCGCTGCGGGTCCGCGCCCACACCCTGGCCAGCAGGCCCAGCAGAAGGCCGTAGAAGCCCCCCGCCAGCAGCACGCCCGGCGCCCCGAAGTTCATGAACCCCTCGGCCATCAAGCCGGGCGTGATCGACGATCGGTTGTCCTTCCGCCCCGGCTCGTAGCCCCAGGGCCAGATGAAGTTCACGATCTCCGGCCCCCCGCCCAGCGGCTTGTCGGGCCAGATGCTCCGCGGCACCCAGAACACGAAGCCGGCGAGGAACGTCGAGCCCCCCAGCGGCTTCAGGCGCGCCTCGTGGTCGAGCAGGTACCACAGGTTCTCGTATTCCCGGAACGCCTCGGTCACCAGCCTAGGGCCGGCGAAGGCCTCAGACCGCACCGCCCGGCCCGCCGCGACCGACTCCCGGGCGATGCCGAGCACGCCTCCCACGAGCGCCAGCGCCCCCACCGACCCCAGAAGAGCCAGCTTGAACCTGCGCGGGAGCTCGCCGGGCTGCAGGGCCACCCAGACCATGCCGGCGGCCAGCAGGGGAAACAGCGCCTTGGTTCGGCTCCCTTGGAACAGGCCCACGGCGACAGCGACCGCCAGAGCCGCGAAGAACGCCAGCCTCCACCGGCCGACCGGCACCGAGGCCGCCCGCCGAGCCAGAACCTCCGCGAGGATCAACGCCGGAATCGCCTGCCAAAGGGCGATGAGGATCAGCGACGGGCCCTCGCCGGCCGCCAGAGTGTTCCGCAGCAGCAGATAGTTCGCCAGACCGCCGGCCTCCAGAACGCTCCTGGCCAACAGCCCCAAGCCGGCGAATCCGAGGAAAGCCAGCGCGAAGGCGGCGATCGTCCAACCCGGTTCCCCGACCGGCCGCGGGTTGGCGGGCGCCTCGGCCCGCAGGGGGGCGGTGCATCGATACCCGGCCGCGACCAGCCCCGCGAAGCCGAGGGAGAGCCACAGCGCGCGCTCGACCGAATCCGGACGGTAGGAGCTCTGCCAGAACGACACGCCGAACAGAAGGTTCAGGCCGGGAACGATCAGGAACGCGAAGCCGAAGTACGTCAGCGCCACCGCCAGCGGAGACCGCACGAAGCCGACCAGCGACCGGCCCGCGGCCGCAGCCGCACCGGCCATCGCCGCCGCGCCTGCCGCCAGATACGCCCAACCGAGCGCGGTCAACTCGCCCATCGATGCCTCACAGATCCCGGATCTTCCTCGCCGGCACGCCGCCGAGCACGCAATGGCCCTCGGGGAAGCTCTTCGTGACCACGGCCCCGGCCCCGACGACCGTGCGGTCGCCCAGAACCACGCCCGGCAGAATCACGGCGTTCATGCCGATCCAGCACTTCTCGCCGATCACCACCGGCTTGCCGGGCTGGTGGGCGTCGAGGTCCTCCAGGTCGTGGTCCGCCGTGATGATCCCGACGTTCGGAGCGATGTAGGTCCCTTTTCCGATCCGGATCGTGGCGTCGAAGTTCTGGAAGTAGCAGCCGAAGTGCCACAGGTTGTTGAAGTCGTCGGGATCGAACAGCAAGTTCCTGCCGTTCGAGACCACGGACTGGTGGCTCACCGGGAAACGGCACGACCGGTTGAAGCCCAGGATCTTCTGAAAGAGGATCGCCCTCAGCACCATCCGGTAGCCGGAGGTGTGGCGCTCGAAGTGCCTCCCGCGGAAGTACCGCCGGTCGAAGCCGAGCAGCGGCGCGAGCAGCCACAGCGGGCCGCCCACGAACAGATTGAACAGGCGCGTGGCCAGCCGCTTCACGCCGCCTCCCCGGCCGCCGCAGGCGAGCTCGCGCGCGCCGCGAGCCTGTCGTAAAGAAGCAGGTAAGCCAGATAGGTCGCCGCCATCATCGCACCGTACAGCGCCACCCTGGCGTCGGCGCTCCAACCCCTCGCCGGAATCGCGAAGCAGGCCACCGTCAGCGCCAGGCGCAGCAGATCCATGCCCAGTTGGAGGTCCTGCCGGCCGAGCGAGTTCGCCGTGGAGCTGACCGGCGAACACACCAGCCCCAGGCACAGGCTCGGCGTGAGCCACAGGCTCCATAGCCCCGCCCGCGCCGCCTCCGGTCCGAACACGATTGGAAACCACCAGGGGGCCGTGCAGCCCATCGCCGCCAGCAACGGCGACACCGCAAGCAGCCGGCGCACCGCCCCACGGTAGAACCGTCGCAGGCCCCCCGGGTTCTCGCGCAGCAGCCGCCCGAACTCCGAGAGGTAGACCTGGGACACCGCCGCCCCGAGGAACACCATCGGAAGCCCGAGAACCCGCATCGAGGTGTAGAACTGACCGGCGGCCCACGTCCCGAACAGCGCGCTCAGCAGAACGGTCGGCGCCTGCAGGCCCGCGGCGTTGGCCAGCGACGACGGAACCCCCAGCAGGGCGAACCGGCTGTAGCCTCTCCATGCCTCCCTCAGGCCCGACCGGCCCGCGCCGCCGGCCACGTCGCGCAGGTAGCCCCTCCACAGGTTCAGAAAGCCCACCGACCGGCCCGCCGCCAAGCCCAGCGGAAGGGCGAACGCCCTCATCGGCGCGACGAACCAGCCGGCGAACTGCACGGCCGCCATCGCCAGCGACTGCGTGAACGTCGTGGCCGCAACCACCCGGAACGACCCCCGCCGGAGGTGCCACGAGCTGAACGCCACGTACAGGCCGCCGCCCGCCAGCGCCAGGGGAAGCAGCCACGGCTGGTCCCTCAGAGCGGCCACCCTGCTGACCTCCGCCAGCCAGGGACCGAAGGCCAGAGAACAGACGAACACCGCCGCCGCGAGCCCTGCGGCCGCCAGCTGGCCCAGTGCGAGAACCGCCCTCGCCTCCTCGTCGCTCTTGGCGACCGGCACGGCCTGATCGAAGCGCATCGCCGCCACCGTGAGCAGCGTCAGGTAGAGCGCCGAGAACGCCCCGAACTCTCCCCAGCGCTCCATGCCGTACAGGCGAACGAGGATCGGCGTCGAGAGGAGCGTGACCGCCTGCGCGCCCGCCGTGCCCGACACGAGCGCCGCCAAGCCCCTGACCAGACGCGACCGGGTCGCCGTCACGGCTCCGAGACCCGCCTCCGGTTGGACGCGAGCAGTCCGGCGAGTCCGCCCAGCAGCAGCCCGATCAGGCCGTTGCGGCTGTAGCTCTTGTTCACCGGCTTTTCCTCCACGTAGGGCGGAGTCAGCAGGCTCCACCGCACCCGCTCCACCTCGGCCTTCGCCTTGGCCTGCTCGTACTGCTCCTGCAGGAACGCCAGAGAGGCCGTCAGCTCCTGCACCCGCTGGAGCTTCTTCGAGAACTCCACCGCCTCTTCCGGGGTGGCGTCGGCGAGCTTGCGCAGCGTGTCGACCTGCCACTGGAGCACGGTGCGCTGGGCCACCAGGTCCGCCACCTTCTGCGTCACCCCCTGGTTCACCGATTGCACGTAGCGGCTGACCTCCTGCCGCAGCGACTGCCGGGCGGCCTCGAGCGCCTGCCGGGCCCGCACCACCGCCGGCGCCTCCTCGCCGTACTGCGACCGAGCCACCTTCAGGTCGTACTCCGCCTGCGCCGTCTTGGCGCGCCAGGCCTCGATCTCCGGGATGCCCGAGGGCACCTCGAGGGTCGGTCCGCCAAGCCGGGTGGCGGAGTCGCGCATCGCGGAGATCTGCTGCTCGACCTTCGCCAGCTCCAGCTGGGCGTCCCGATAGCGCCGCACGTACTCGGCGTTGGCCAGCGGCGAGCCGGGATCCAGCACGGTTCGGGAGTCGCGCACGTACTGGGCCAACTCCCGCTGGGCGGCGTCCAAATCCTCCTTGCGACGGGCGATCGCCTCCTCCAGGTACTTGGCCTGCCGCGAGCCGACGGACACCGTGTTGGTCCGCGCCAAGTACGCCAAGCTCCGGATCGCCTGTCGCACGACCTCCTCGGCCAGAGCGCGGTTGGTGTGCTGGCAGGCCAGCAGCAGCTGGTTGTCCTCGGGGCTGACCTGCACGTCGAACCGCACCTCCAGCTCGCGGACGGGCAGACCCGTCGCCTGCGACACGCGCACCAGCGACGACCGGCTCAGCACGATGCCCCGCAGAACCGAGAGCGGGTCCGCCTGCTGGACCATGGCCGGAAGGCCGAGCCGAGTGGTCGCGTTCTCGTCGTACGGAATCAGCAGCGCCGCCCTGGCCACCCAGCGAGGCGGAACGAGATAGGTGTACAGCGCCATCGCCGCCACCCCCAGCGCCGCGCCGATCGCCGGCGCCCTCCAAGCCTTCGAACCCATGCCGCCTCCCATGGCCGTGTCAGGAACGGAGGCCAGTCTACCCCTGCCCCGGCTCGTGCTCCGGATGCTCCCTCCCGCGGGGGGTATCCTCGCCATGGTCGGGTGATTCCGAGATGAGCGCGACGCCTTCCTCTTCCTTCCATGGCAAGACCCTCCTGGTGACCGGCGGAACGGGCACCTTCGGCAACGCCGTGCTCCGGCGGTTCCTCCAGACGGACATCCGCGAGATCCGCGTGTTCAGCCGCGACGAGAAGAAGCAGGAGGACATGCGGAACGCCTATCGCGACCCGAAGCTCCGCTTCTACATCGGCGACGTCCGCGACCCCGACAGCCTGAAGGACGCCATGGTCGGCGTGGACATCGTGTTCCACGCGGCCGCGCTCAAGCAGGTCCCCTCGTGCGAGTTCTATCCGCTCGAGGCCGTCCGCACCAACTCCCTCGGAACGGAGAACGTCATGAACGCCGCCATCGACGCGGGAGTCCGTTCCGTCGTGCTGCTCAGCACGGACAAGGCCGTCGCGCCCATCAACGCCATGGGCCTGAGCAAGGCGCTCATGGAGAAGCTGATGCTCGCCAAGTCGCGCGTCGCGGCGGCGAAGGGCACGGTGCTGTGCGCCACCCGCTACGGCAACGTGATGGGATCGCGCGGGTCGGTCATCCCACTCTGGATCGAGCAGATCCTCGCCGGCAAGCCCCTCACCGTCACCGACCCCCAGATGACCCGGTTCATGATGTCCATCGACGACGCCGTGGACCTGGTGCTGTACGCCTTCGACAACGCCCAGCCGGGAGACATCTTCGTGCAGAAGGCCCCGGCGGCCACGCTCGAAACCGTCGTGCAGGCGCTCAAGCTGTTGTTCCGCGCGGACAACCCGATCCAGATCATCGGCACCCGCCACGGCGAGAAGCTCTACGAGACGCTCCTCACCCGCGAGGAGATGGCCCGCGCCGAGGACCACGGCGGCTACTACCGCGTTCCGGCCGACACCCGCGACCTGAACTACGCGCTGTACTTCACCGAGGGATCGCCGCGCATCAACGAGCTCGAGGACTACCACTCCCACAACACCCAGCGCCTGACGGTCGGGGAGATGCGCGACCTGCTCGCCTCCCTGCCGTTCGTCCAGGAGGCCCTGCAGGGGGCCGGTCGATGAGGCGGGTGCTGGTCACCGGCTCCGAGGGGTTCGTCGGAAGGAACCTGCGCGCAGCCCTGCGCACCGTGGCGGACCTGGAGGTCGTCCGGTTCGACGTCGGGGTCGGCCCCGCGGATCTCGAGGCGGCCCTCGAGGGTTGCGACACCGTGTTCCACCTGGCCGGCGCCAACCGCCCGCCCGACCCAGCGGAGTTCGAGGCCGTCAACGCGGGTCTCACCGAGCGCCTCTGCCGGGCCGCCGAGGCCCTCGGAACCCGGCCGCTGGTGATCCTCAGCTCCAGCATCCAGGCCGAGCTGGACAACCCCTACGGCCGCAGCAAGCTCCAGGCCGAGCGCCACTTGGAGCACGCGGCGGCACAAGGGATCCTGGACGCCGTGGCGTTCCGCCTGGGCAACCTGTTCGGCAAGTGGAGCCGGCCGAACTACAACAGCGTGGTGGCCACGTTCTGCCACCGCATCGCCCGCGACGAGCCGGTCGAGGTGCACGACCCGGACCGCGAGCTGGAACTGGTGTACGTCGACGACGTCGTGGACGCCTTCCTCGAAACGGCCGGCGAGCGGCCCCGCGGGTTCCACCTCCGCTCCGTTCCTCCCACCGGCAGAATCCGCCTGGGGGAGCTGGCCGAGCGCATCCGCTCCTTCCGGGAACTCCGCACGAGCCTCTGGCTGCCGGACCTTTCCGACCCCCTGACCCACCGGCTCTACGCCACGTACCTCTCCTACCTCCCCGAGGAGGAGCTCGCCTACCCTCTGACCCAGAGGACCGACCCGCGCGGCGTGCTGGCCGAGTTCGTCAAGAGCCGCTCCGCCGGCCAGATCTTCGTCTCGCGCACCAAACCGGGCATCGTGCGCGGCAACCACCACCACCGAACCAAGACGGAGAAGTTCCTGGTGCTCGAGGGGGAGGCGGTCGTCCGGTTCCGCCACATCGACACCGGCGCGCGCATCGACGTCCGGGTGTCCGGCGAGGACCTGCGACCGGTCGACATCCCGCCCGGCTACACCCACTGCATCGAGAACGTCGGGGACCGCGACCTGGTGACCCTCTTCTGGGCCAGCGAACCGTTCGACCCCGATCGGCCGGACACGATCTTCGAGGAGGTCGGCCCGTGAATCGGCTGAAGGTGATGACCGTCGTCGGCACCCGGCCGGAGATCATCCGGCTCTCGCGCGTGATCGCCGCCCTCGAGAGGCACACGGAGCACACGCTGGTCCACACCGGGCAGAACTACGACTACGAGCTCAACGAAATCTTCTTCGAGGACCTGGAGATCCGCCGCCCGGACCGCTTCCTCGGGGCCGCCGGCGCGACGGCCGCCGAGACGATCGGACAGGTGATCGCGCGCATCGACCCCGTCCTGGCGGAGGTCCAGCCCGACGCGTTCCTCGTGCTTGGCGACACGAACAGCTGTCTGGCCGCCATCCCCGCCAAGCGCCGCAAGATCCCGATCTTCCACATGGAGGCCGGCAACCGCTGCTTCGACCAGCGCGTGCCCGAGGAGATCAACCGCCGCATCGTCGACCACATCAGCGACGTGAACCTCCCCTACAGCTCCATCTCGCGCGAGTACCTGCTCCGCGAGGGCCTGCCGCCGGACCGGGTGATCAAGACCGGCAGCCCGATGTGCGAGGTGCTGCACCACTACATGCCCAAGATCCTCGCCTCGTCGGTTCTGGATCGGCTGGGCCTGGAGCCGCGCCGGTACTTCGTAGTCAGCGCGCACCGGGAGGAGAACATCGACTCCCCGGAGCAGTTCCGCAACCTGGTGGGCACCCTGCGCGCCGTCGCCTCGGAGTTCGGCCTGCGGATGATCTTCTCCACCCACCCCCGGACCCGCAAGCGGATCGAGGCCGAGGGAGTCGAGCTTCCCCCGCAGGTCGAGCTGATGAAGCCGCTGGGGCTGTCCGACTACGTGCGGCTCCAGATGGAGGCGGCCGCCGTGCTCTCGGACAGCGGCACGATCACCGAGGAGTCGTCGATCCTGAACTTCCCCGCGGTCAACATCCGCCAGGCGCACGAGCGCCCCGAGGGCATGGAGGAGGCCGCCGTGGTGCTCACCGGCCTGGAGCCCGACTCGGTGCTGCGCGGCCTTCGGCTGGTGATGGGCCAGAAGCGCAGACCCGAGCGCGACCTGCGCATCGTCGCCGACTACGACGTGCCGAACGTGTCCGAGAAGGTGGTGAGGATCATCCACAGCTACGTGCACTACGTGAACCGTACGGTCTGGTCCAAGGTCTGAGGCTTGCGCATCGTCCTGCTCACCCAATACTTCCCCCCGGAGCCGACGCAGCTGTACGGCGAGCTGGCGGTCGGCCTGAAGGAGCTCGGGCACGACGTGGTGGTGGTCACCGGCTACCCGAACTGGCCCTCCGGCAGGATCTACGAGGGCTACCGCAACCGTTGGCGCCAGTGGGACGAGCACCAAGGCGTGCCCGTGCTGCGCCTCAAGACGTTCGCCGACCACTCGAAGTCCCGCCTCCGGCGCGTGCTGAACCTGTTCTCCCTGGCCTCGTCGTTCTCCCTGCTCGGTCCGTGGCTGGTCCGTCGCCCTGCCTGCATCCACGTGGTGCAGCTGGCGACGCTGTGCGCTTCCGCCCGGTGGGTCGGCGGCCTGTGGCGCGTCCCGCACACGCTGGAGATTCAGGACCTGTGGCCCGAGACGCTCGCCGCCACGGGCATGGTCTCCTCCCCGCGCGCGCTCGGCGCCGTAGGCCGCCTGTGCGACGCCACCTACCGCTGGGCCGAGCGGATCCGCGTGATCTCGCCGGGCTTCCGCGAGAACCTCGTCGGCAAGGGCGTGCCGGCCGACAAGATCGAGGTGATCGAGAACTGGGTGGACACCGACTTCTACCGCCCGTGCGAGCCCGACCCCGCTTTGGCCGAGCGCCTGGGGATGGCCGGCCGGTTCAACGTGCTGTACGCCGGGAACATCGGCCTGATGCAGAACCTCGGCACGCTGCTGGACGCCGCCGCCCTGCTGCGCGACCGCCCGGAGATCCAGATCTGCCTGGCGGGGGACGGCGTCGAGCGCGAGACCCTCCAGCGCCGCGCCGAGCAGGAGGGGCTGTCGAACGTCCGCTTCCTCGGCAGCTTCCCGACCAGCGAGATGACGCCGATCTACGCGCTGGCCGACGCCCTGCTGGTGCACCTGCGGCGGGACCCGCTGGCGGCGATCACCATCCCGCACAAGGTCCAGTCCTACCTGGCGGTCGGCAAGCCGATCGTCTGCGCCCTCGAGGGAGACCCTAGGCGCGTGGTGGAGGAGGCCGGCGCGGGCCTCGCCTGCCCTCCGGAGGACCCCGCGGCCATGGCCGAGGCCATCCGGAGGCTCGCCGACATGGCCGATGCCGACCGTCGCGCCTTGGGCGCGCGGGGAAGAGACGCGGCCCTCCGCCGCTTCGACCGCCGGGCGCAGATCGCCAAGGTCGAGAGGATGATCCGTCAGGCCGTGGAAGGCTCCTCGCTCAGAGCCTGACCTCGTCCTGACGCACCGCTCCGTTCTGCTCCGACGACCGGCGGTGCAGGCCCAGCTGGACCGGCATCTGCTTGGCGAACAGATCCACCGTCCAGTCGGTGACGATCGAGAGCTTGCGACCGAGCGTCGGCACCTTCAGCAGATACACGGTGCGGTACAGGAACCATGCGGGGAAGCCCGCGATCCGGAGTCCGAAGACCTCCGCCACGGCCGTGCGGCAACCGAGCGCCGCCAGCGCGCCGCGGGATCGGAACGAGAACGGCGCGAGGCTCCGCCCCGTCACGGCTCGGGCGATGTTGCGGGCGACGTGCTCACCCTGCCGCGACGCCACCTGCGCCGTGGCGGGATACCCTTGGCCGTCCTCACCGGGCACGAACGCCGAATCGCCGATCGCCCACACGTCGTCGTAGCCCTCGACGCGAAGGTCCGGGTGAGTCCGGATGTATCCCATCTCGTTCGTGGGAAGGTCGTCGCAGCCGCCGATCAGCGGGTTGGGCGCGATGCCCGCGCACCAGGCCACGGTCCGCGAGGCGAGCCAGGTTCCGTCGGACAGCTCCGCTCCGCGCCGGCCCACGCGAACCACGGTCCTCTCGGTCGCGAAGCGCAGGCCCCGGCGCTCCAGGTGAGCCTTGGCGTAGTCGGCCAGCGACTCCGGCAGCGCGGGAAGGATGCGCGACCGAGCCTCCACCACCACCACGTCCACCTCGTCCGGGTCCAGCTCGGGGTAGGCGCGGCAGGCGTCCCTCAGAAAGTCCTGATACTCCCCCGCCAGCTCCACGCCGGTGAAGTTCGCCCCGACGACCACCACGCGCAGCAGCTCCCGCCGAAGCTCGGGATCCTTGGCGATGGAGGCCCGCTCGAGCAGCGAGATGCCGTGGTCCCGCAGGCTGGCCGCGTCCGCGATCGTCTTCAGCTCGAAGCCGTGCTCGCGAAGCCCGGGCACAGGGGGCATGCGGGTCACCGAGCCCAGCGCCAGAACCAGGTGGTCGTAGGGCATCGACCATGCGGGCTCGTCCTCCGTGGCCAGGTGGATGCGCCGCCGGCGAAGGTCCAGACCGGTGACCTCGGCGCACACGAACCTCCCTCGCGGCAGGAAGCTTCTCGCCGGAACGACGACGTGCCGCGGCTCCAGCGTGCCGGCGGCGACCTCCGGGAGCAACGGGTAGAACAGGAGGTAGTTGTTCCGGTCGACCAGCACCACCTCCCACTCCCTCGGGGGCAGCAGGCGCGCCAGCCTGGCGGCCGCCGAGCTGCCGCCGAATCCGGCGCCCACCACGATCGCGCGCTTCTTTCCCACGTCTGCTTCTACGCAGCCGGCGGGCATCTGTGGCGGGTCCGGTGGAGGTTCGGGTACAACACGTCGGACCGGAGGGGTCGCATAGTGGTCTAGTGCGCCGCACTCGAAATGCGGTGAGGTCTCACGGCCTCCGTGGGTTCGAATCCCACCCCCTCCGCCATTTCGGCTTACTCCTGCCGGGATCCTCGGACGATCCGGGCCCAAACCGTTCCCACCGAGCGGGACCTCCGCTCCAGAATGGGCCATGCAGAGGCTCCAGATCGCCCCGGACCGCCGCACCCTCGCGCTGGAGGACGGCTCACCCTTCTTCTGGCAGGCCGACACCGCCTGGGAGCTGCTCCACCATGCCACCCGGCCCGAGATGCTGCGGTACCTCGACGTCCGCGCCGAGCAGGGATTCAACGTCGTCCAGACCGTGTTCGTCTCCGAGCTCGAGGGGCCGTTCGTGCCCAATGCGGAGGGCAACCTCCCCCTCGACGACCTGGACGACCCCGCGCCCAGCTCCGGCTACCTGGACCTGCTGCGCTTCCTCCTCGGCGAGGCCGAGGCCCGCGGCATCCGCATCGCGCTGCTGCCCACGTGGGGCTCCTGGGCGCACGAGGAGAACCACCCCCTGTTCCGGAACCGCCGCATCTTCCACGAGGGGAACGCGGAGGCCTTCGCCCGTCGGCTGGCCGAGGCCGTCGGCGACCGTCCCAACGTCGTGTACGTGCTGGGCGGGGACCGAGATCCCAGGCTCGCGCCCGAGGTGTGGCGCGCCATGGCACGGGGCATCCGCTCCGTGGTCGGTCGCCGCTGCCTCATCACCTACCACCCCTACGGCCCCTGCACCTCCTCCGACCCGTTCCACGCGGATGACTGGCTCGACTTCAACATGGTCCAGACCGGCCACGTGCGTGAGCTCGACCCCGCCGATTGGGTCCGCCGCGACTGGAGCCTGGAACCTCCCAAGCCGGTACTCGACGGCGAGCCCGCCTACGAGAACATCCCCGACCGCCTGGACCCCCGCAACGAGCGTCTGGACGACACCGACGTGCGCCGCCACTGGCACGCCGCCGTGTTCGCCGGCTCGGCGGGCATCACCTACGGCTGCAACAACGTGTGGATGCTCTGGGACCCCAAGTGGGAGCCCATCTCAAAGATCGTTCCTCCGCCGTTCCTCGGCGCCGACCGTCCCTGGCTCGACGCCCTGCGCCTGCCGGGAGCGGGGCAAGTCCGGCACCTCAAGGGCCTGTTCGAGAGCCGAAGCCTGATCGGGCGCCGCCCCGAGGCGCTGATCGGCGGGCGCCTGGCCCTGCACGGAGACGAACCCAAACCATGGACGCTCGTGTGGGTGCCGTTCGGCGGGGAGGTCCGCCTGACCGTCCGCTTCGACCCCGCGAGCCTGGAGTGGCACGATCCTCAGACCGGCGAGCTTCTGCCCGCCGACAACACCGGCCCATCGCCTCGGCGCCTGCGAACGCAAGCCCCCGACGGACGCGACTGGGTGCTGTGCGTGGACGCCTGAGCCGGAACTACCGGACCCTGGCCCCCTCGGGCGCCTCGCGGTCGGGCTGCAGCAGGATCGCCCCGCCGTCCTCGTCCACGGCGGCCAGCAGCATGCCCTGGCTCTCGGTTCCGCGCAGGGTCGCCGGCTTCAGGTTGAACACCACCACCACCTGCCGGCCGATCAGGTCCAGCGGGTTGTAGTTCTTCCGGATGCCCGCCACGATCTGGCGCCTCTCGTCGCCGACCATCACCTGCAGCTTGAGCAGCTTGTCGCTGCCCTCCAGCGGCTCGGCCTCCAGCACGCGGGCCACCCTCAGCTCGGCCTTCAGAAACTCCTCGATCGTGATCTCCGGCAACGGGCCTTCCTCCTTCTTCTGGGGTTTCGGCTTGGCCGCCGGCTGCTCCTGGGGCGCGGGTGCCGGCGCGGCCTTGCGGGCGTCCAGGCGCGGGAAGATCGGTTTGGGCTGGTTCAGAGCTCCGCCGGGGGCCAGCGCGCCGCCGCGCAGGGCGCCCCACGCGGGCGCGCCGCCCAGCCCCAGCTGCTCGGCGATCGCCTGGGCCGTGTTCGGCATATAGGGAGCGACCATCGCCGACGCGACCGCCAGGCTCTCGAGCATCGAGCGCACCACCGGGCCCAGCGCGGGATCCTGGTTCTTCGCCAGGCTCCACGGCGCGCGGGTGTCGATGTACTTGTTCAGGAACCGCACCAGCCCCCAGGCGGCCTCCGCCGCGCGCTCCAGGCGGTAGTCGTCCATCGCGGCCTCGTAGGCGTCCAGAGCCTGGCCGATCGCCTCGCGGGCCTCGGCCTCCAGCGGCGCGTCCGGCACGACGCCTCCGACGAAGCGGTGCGCCATCGCCAGGCTGCGGTTGAGCGCGTTGCCCAGGTCGTTGGCCAGATCGCTGTTGTAGCGGCGGTCGAACTCCTCGTAGCTGAAGTTGCCGTCGTTCTCGTACGGCATCGTGCTGAGCAGCTGGTAGCGGACCGCGTCGATCGCGATCTCCGGGGCGCAGCCCGAGCGCTCGGCCAGCTCCTGAGCCAGCTCGAGTGGCGGCACGACGTTGCCCTTGGACTTGCTGATCTTCTCACCGCTGAGCAGGATCCACCCGTGCGCGACGAGCGCCTTCGGGGTCGGCAGGCCCGCGCCCATCAGCATGGCGGGCCACAGCGTAGCGTGGAACCGCGTCAGGATGTCCTTGCCCAGCCACTGCACGTCGGCCGGCCAGATCTCGGCCCAGTCCGGGTTGTCGGGCCATCCGCTGGTCGTCAGATAGTTGATCAGAGCGTCGAACCACACGTAGATGACCTTCGACTCGTCGCCGGGCACCGGGATGCCCCACCCGGGGTTGCGACGAGAGATGCACATGTCGCGAAGGCCCTGCCGAATGAAGGACACCACCTCGTTGCGCCTCGTCTCCGGGATGATCCGCATCTCGCCGCTTTCGATCAGCTTCAGCAGCGGCTCCTCGAAGGCGCTCAACCGGAAGAAGTAGTTCTCCTCCTGCACCCAGCGCACCTCGTTGCCGTCCGGGCTCTTGCCGTCGACCAGGTCCTCCTCGCGGTAGAAGGTCTCCGTCGAGACGTCGTACCAGCCTTCGTACGTGCCCTTGGTGATGTGGCCGTTCTCCTGCAGCTTGAGGAACAGCGCCTGCGTGGTCCGCGCGTGCCGCTCGCTGGTGGTGCGCACGAAGTCGTCGTACGACATTCCGAGACCGCGGTAGATCGCCTCGAACCGTCCGGCGATCTCCGCCACGAACTCCCGGGGATCCCGGCCCGCCTTCTCGGCCGCCTCCTTGATCTTCAGGCCGTTCTCGTCGGTGCCCACCACGTACCACACGTCGTCGCCGCGCAGCCTGCGGTAGCGCGCCACCACGTCGCCCGCCAGGTTCGTGAGCGTGTTGCCGATGTGCGGAACGGCGTTGACGTACGGGATGGCGGTGACGATGCAGAAGCGCTTGGCCATGGTGGCCAGTTTACCGGAGCCTCCGGGAACCCCTCACTCCGGCTCGGCGGCGCGCTCCAGCCGGTCGCGGACGGCGTCCCAGAGCGCCGTCGCGGGCGGCCGCTCCACGTAGATCGCCTCCGGCTTGCGCGAGTCCAGCGTGTGCAGCGCCGCGTAGAGCGCGGCCCCGTACGGCCCCGGGTCCTTGGGCATCCGGATCTGGTTCGGGCCGCTCGGTTGGCCGAACACCAGCGCGAACGAGCCCTCCGGGGCGCGGTCCACCAAAAGCAGCCGAGCGTGCGGCGCGTAGTGCCGCGGGTACATCCCGGGCGAGCGCCTCGGACCCTTGGCGCCGCCCGGTGGCAAGGTGCCGAGCGGCCGACCGATGGCCGCCTGGATCTCGCCCCGCGTCACCGCGCCGGGCCGAAGCACCTTGGGAGGGTCCTCCACCAGGTCCACGACCGTCGACTCCAAGCCGACCACGCACGGCCCTCCGTCCAGCACCAGGTCGGTCTTGGCCAGCAGCTCCGGATCGAGGTGCTCCACCCTCGTCGGAGACAGCCGCTGGAACGGGTTGGCGCTCGGCATGGCCAGCGGCTTGCCCGTCAGCGTGATCAGCGAGGCCGCCACCGGGTGCTTGGGATACCGAACCGCCACCGTCGGCAGGCCGGCCGTGACGACGTCCGGAATCAGGTCGGACTTCGGCAGCACCATCGTGAGCGGGCCGGGCCAGAACCGCTCGGCGAGCCGGCGCGCGTCCGGCGAAACGTGCGAGGCGACCCGCTCCAGATCGTCCAGGCAGGCGATGTGCACGATCAGCGGGTTCTCCCGCGGCCGACCCTTGGCCTCGTAGAGGCGTTCGACGGCCTTCGGGTTCGTGGCGTCGGCCGCCACCCCGTACACTGTTTCCGTCGGCACGACGACCAAGCCGCCCTTGGCCAGCAGCGCCGCCGCCATGGCCATGTTCTCCAGGGTCGGCTCCAGGGCCCTCAACCCAGCTCCTCCCCGGTGCAACCGATGCTGAGCAGCATCTCGCGCCGCGGCGCGCGGCATCCGAGCCACCACTCCAGCGATCGGGCGCCCTGGGCGGCGAGCAGGGGCCGACCGTCGACCGTCCTCAGCCCGAAGGAGGACGCGTCGCGCAGGAAGGGCGTCGGTCCGTCGCCGTACATCAGGTCATAGGCTACCGCATCCGCCGGAGCCCTCCCCCAGTCCACGCCCACCGACGCGCCCTGCAGCCCCGCCGAAGTGGTGTTCACGATCAGCGCGCAGCCGGCGGGGTCCGGGTCGGCAGAAAGCTCCGCGTCCAACCCAACCTCCCGGGCGAGCGCCTCGGCCCGCTCGGGGGTCCGGTTCCACAGCCTGAGGCGGAACCCGGCCTCCTGCAGCGCCGCCGCCACCGCGCGCGCCGAGCCTCCCGCACCCAGCACCAGCGCCAAGCTGCCGTCGGGGATGCCGAGGGGACGGAGCGTGTCCAAGAACCCGGGTCCGTCCGTGTTGGTCCCCTCCCTGCCCGGCAGGCGGACCGTGTTGACCGCACCCACGCGCCGGGCGAAGCCGTCCGCGAGGGCGCACGCGGCCAGGGCCTCCGCCTTGTGCGGCACCGTGCAGTTCACCCCCGCATAGCCCAGCTCCGCAAGGCGCGCCAGACAGGCCGCCACCTCGCCGGGAGGCACGCGGATCGCGAGGTACGTCCGGTCCAGGCCGAGCGCGCGCAGCGCCGCCGCGTGCATCCGCGGCGACAGGCTGTGGCCCACCGGGTCGCCGATCACGGCGAAGTCCGCCGGGGGAGCCTCGCGCCACTCGAAGAAGGGCGTCACGCCATGTCCTTTCGGAACGTCCACAGCCTCTGCCCGTTGAAGTTCCACACCGCCACCGCGACCGTGGCCACAGCCGTCGCCAGCGCCCAGCTGAGCTTCGGGTGCCCCGGCACGGCGGCCATCAGCGCGGAGGAGATCAGAACGTTCAGGCCCATGCCCGTCAGGGCCACGATGAAGAACTTGGCGATCTGCCGGTGCAGAGCCTCCAACCCCAAGGCCCGGAAGGTCCATCTCCGGTTCCAGTAGTAGCTGTTCAGGATCGCCAGCACGGTGGTCGGGACCTTCAGAAGCGGGAAGCTCGCCTCGTAGTAGGCCTTGCCGTTCATCGCCGCGCCGGGGCGGAACGTCTCCAGAACCCACCTTCCGAGCGCCTGGCTCAACGTCGAGTCGCCCCAAGGCACGTGGAACATCAGCACGTAGTGCAGGCCGACGTCGATCACGGTGGACAGCGCCCCGACCAGGCAGAACTTGATGAACTGCCGGACGATCCTCCTCGCCAGAAGCCCCGCGACGACGCTCAACTCTCCTCCTCCAGCGCGCGATCCAGCCAGTGGCGCAGGATCGTCTCGCCCAAGCGGCTGATCTTGGTCCCCACGAACTCCCGCCCCGACACCGGCCGCACCCAGATCGCCTCGATTCCAGCCCGCCGGGCGCCCAGAACGTCGGTGAACAGCTGGTCCCCCACCATGATCGTCTCCTCCGGCGACGCGCCGTACCGCTCCATCGCCAGCTGGAACATTCGCCTGCTCGGCTTGAACCGATCCCGCACGAACGGCACCCCCAGCGCCTCGCACAGAGCCCGCAGCCGCTTGGGACGCTTCGTGTTGCTCACCACGCAGACCCTCAGCCCGGCCTCCAGCACCGCCCCCACCCAGGCGGCCACGTCCGGCGGCACCTGCCTCCCCTTCCAAGCCAGCAGCGTGTTGTCCACGTCCAGAAGCAGCAGCCTCTTGCCGCGCCGGAACAGGCCGCACGGGTCCAGGCGCAGCACCGAGTCCACCGCGGCCGTGGGGCACACGGCCCTCAGCAGCCGGGGCAGTCGCTGCGGGTTGTACCGCCCGGTGCGGAATTCGGTCACGGAGCCGCCCCCTGCAGCCCGGCGCGGCGCCGGGCGATGTTCCGTCGGTGCTCGTCGAAGGTGCGCGCGAAGAAGTGCGTCCCGCCCTCCGGGCGCGCCACGTAGAAAAGATAGTCGTGCCGCTCGGGGTTCTCGGCGGCCTTCAGGCTCGCGAGGCTCGGGTTGCCGATCGGCCCCGGTGGCAGGCCCACCCCCAGATAGGTGTTGTACGGGTGCCGCACCGAGCGGTACTCGGAGCGCGCGAGCGGCCGCCACTCCTGCAGAGCGTAGTTGATCGTCGCGTCGATCTGCAGCGGCATCCCGAGGCGAAGCCGGTTCCAGATGACGCCCGCGATCCGTGGCCTCTCCGCGTCCACCGCCCCCTCCAGCTGCACCATCGAGGCCACGATCACGATCTGGTGCAGGTTCGCCGGAGGCTTGCGCCCCTCCAGAAACCGCTTCTCGAACGTCTTCAGCTGGCGCTCGATCACGGCGCGAGCCCCGAGCAGCGGAGGAAGGTCGTAGGTGTCCGGGTACAGATAGCCCTCGAGCGAGCCGCTCGGCAGCGGGAACGAAACGGACCGCCGGAACTCGGACGGCTGCGCGCACAGGCGCTCGTACTCCTCGGCCGAACAGACCTGCCTCTCCTCCAGCAGCCGCGCCGTGCGGGCGATCCACCAGCCTTCCGGAATGCGCACCATTTGGCGGATCGGCTCCCGCAGGTCCCTGCGGATCTGCTCGGCGTCGCGGCCCGACCGGAAGCGGTAGGTGCCGCTCGCCAGCGGGCGCGAGTCGCCGCGCAGAGCGAGATACAGCCGCATCGCCACCGGGCTGCGCACGATGCCCCGCCTGCCCAGCTCGTTCAGCGCGCTCTGGAGCGGCGCGCCCCGCTCGAAGCGCACCAGCCACTCTCGGCCCGGGGGCGTGGGGGTCAGGAGCCACCGGAACGCCAGCACGCACCCCCCGGCGGCGACGGCCAAGCCGACCGCGAGCCAGAAGAGCCTACGCCGCACCGCCGCCCTCCGCGAAGAACCGGTCCAGGATGCGCGCCGCGGCCTCGCCGTCCTTCCTCTTCCTCGTCTCGGCGCCCTTGAGCCCGGCTCCCCTCATCGTGCTCTCGGCCTCCACGCTCGTCATCCGCTCGTCGGCCAGATGCACGCTCCAGCCCAGCTCCCGGAGCCGCTCGGCCAGCTGCCGACAGACCCTCGCCATCTTGGTGTCGGACCCGTCCTCGGCCAGCGGAAGGCCCACCACGATCGCCTCGGCGCCGTGTCGCTCCGCCTCCGCGGCGATCGCCCTCGCGTCCGCCGCCAAGGCTCCCGAGGCCGCCAGAGACGGCTTGGGAGAGGCGACCCCGAAGCCCGACTCGCCCACCGCGAGCCCGATCCGCTTCGACCCGAAGTCCACGCCGAGCAGCCTCAACTTCGGAACGCCCCGATCAGCTCGTCGTGCACCAGCCCGTTGCTGGCGATCGCCTCGGCCGAGGGGTTCGGGGCGCCCGCGAAGTCGGTGAACCTCCCTCCAGCCTCCTCGACGATCACCTGCACCGACGAAACGTCGTACCGCTCGACGATCGGATCCACCATCGCCTCGACGCGACCGGTGGCCACCAGGGCGTGCCCGAAGGCGTCGCACCAGGTCCGCGTGGCCATCGCCCGCTCCGCGACGCGCAGAAACCCATCGAGCCGGCCGGTGCGCACCAGCCCCTTGTGGCTGCCCACCGAAACGACCGCCCCATCCAGGCTGCCGCGCTCGCTGACCCGCGCCGGCCGACCGTTCCAGAACGCGCCGCCTCCCCGCTCGGCGTACAGGATCTCCCCGAGCGCGGGGAAGCAGGCCACTCCCAAGATCGGTACGCCGGCCTCCTCGAAGCTCAGCAGGGTCGCGTACAGCGGCACCCCGCACACGAACGACTTGGTGCCGTCGATCGGGTCGATCACCCACCTCGTTCCGCCCGCGGGGTCGCCGCCCTCCTCCTCGCCGTAGATCGCCTCGCCGGGGTAGGCCCGGCGGATCGCCTCGCGGATCAGCCGCTCGGCGCCGCGGTCGGCCTCGGTCACGGGCGTCTGGTCCGGCTTCAGCTGGATCGGCGCGCCGGTGCCGAACAGCCCCAGCGTGAAGCGTCCGGCCCTCCACGCGGCGTCCATGGCGAACTCGAGCCTCGGAGACATCGGCGGGAGTGTACCTTTCGGCCCGGCCTCCCCCGGAAAGACGGAACCCCCGGGGCCGAGCGCCCTGGGGGTTCGTCGTATTGGCTGGGTTCCAGCCGGCTCCCGACCACCCGTTCCGGGGTCCGTCGGGTTGGGCCGGCGGCCCGGAGGCCGGAATCAGGTCACCGGTTGCGTCGCTTGCGCAGCGCCGCCGCCAGGCCGAGGGCCGCGAAGCCCATCGTCACCGGCTCGGGAACCGGATAGTTCTGGCCGCCGCCGCCACCGCCCTGCAGCAGACGCTGTCCCTGACCCCGGTTCACCGGGTCGAGATAGACGTAGCCGTAGGTCTGCGACGGGTCGTAGGTGTAGGTCGTCGAGCCGAGCGTGATCTGCGTCTTCGCGACGTCGTCCCAGATCGCCACCGGGTTGTTCGACGTGTCGGTGATCGTCGCGCCCATCAGGTCCCACAGAGCCAGCTGCACCTTGGCGTGCTGCGCGGCGAAGGGGTACTTGTACTGCTGGGGGAAGATCGTCGAGTCGAACAGAATGTTCGCCAGCCACGCCCCCTTGTTGGCGTCGCCGCCCAGCAGCGAGCCGAGGTTCGCCGTGTTGGCCTCCCAAGGGTTCTGCGGAGTGCCGACCACCTCGAGCGGCGACAGGCAGTACGCCCACCAAGAGAAGACCTTGCTCTGCGCCTGGGACGGAGTCAGCCCGAGGTAGACGCCCAGCAGGCCCGAGGTGACCGTCACCGTCTGGCTGGAGTACGTCACCTTGTAGGTGCCGCTGAGGTAGCTGCCCGGATCCGAGCTTCCGCCCCAGTACACCCACACCGCCTGGCTCTGCGCCGCCACCACGACGGCCGCGAGCGCGGTTGCGAAGAGTTTCTTCATACCAACATGCCTCCTTTGAACGGGGAAGGAAACCCAACCATTTCCCTTCGTTCCCAGTTCCCATTGTATCAGGAAGTCCTGGTTTTCGGCCGAGGGATTTGAAAATCACCGCAAAATCCCTTGGTGACCGGGTCCCGACGCAGTACCATCGGCCCAAAGTCCCATGCCCCGGGGAGCGGGTAAGGTGGACCCATGGACCAGCCGTTCGACCTCTCCGGCCGCACCGCGCTCGTCACCGGGGGCGCCACCGGCATCGGCCTCGGCGTCTCCCGTTGCCTGGCCCGGGCCGGAGCCAAGGTGGTCGTCGCGGGCCGAACCGAGGACACGCTCCGTGCCGCGGCCGAGGAGCTGGGCGGGGCTTGGCGCGCGATGGACGTGCGGGACTTCGAGTCCCTTCCCGCGCACGTTGCCGCCATCGAGAGCGAGCACGGACCGATCGACATCCTGGTCAACAACGCCGGCAACCACCTCAAGAAGCCCGCGGTGGACACCACCGAGGAGGAGTTCCTCTCCGTCCTCCACACGCACGTGACCGGCGCCTTCGCCCTCACCCGCGCCGCAGCCCGCGGCATGCTCGAGAGGGGCCAGGGCTCCATCTTGTTCACCGCCTCCATGACCTCCCTGATGGGCCTGCCGCTGGTCGTCGCCTACTCCGCGGCCAAATCCGCCTACGTGGGAATGGTCCGCACGCTGGCCGTCGAGTTCGCCCCGCGCAACGTCCGCGTCAACGCCATCGCGCCCGGGTTCATCCGCAGCGCCATCACCGAGCGCGCGCTGGGCCAGGACCCCGAACGCAAGGCCAAGGTGCTGGGCCGAACCCCCATGGGCCGCCTCGGCGAGGCCGAGGACATCGGATGGGCCGCCGTGTACCTGGCCTCCGACGCCGCCCGGTTCGTCACCGGAGTCGTCCTGCCCGTCGACGGCGGGTTCAGCATCGGGTTCTAGAAGCCCCTGCGACCGGCCTTCGGCAGGTCCTCCAGGTTCAGGGCGACCGGCGACCCGTAGACCCGACGCACCGTCTCCGCGCCGGATTTGCGCGGCCCCAGGTCGCCCTGCCACGACACGAAGTACGCCCACCGGACCCCCAGCCGGTGCATCCGCTCCAGGTCCGGCACGCCGCCGAACTCCGTCAGCGCCAGCATCTTCCGCCCGTCGAAGCGCCGGATCAGCTGGTCCCACTGCCCCGTCAGCGCGTCGCCCGGGTCCGGCGGATAGGCGTCCACGCCGATCAGATCCACCGTGTCGTCCCCCGGGTACCACGCCGGGTCCGAGACCGTCAGCACCCACAGCAGGTTGTGCAGGCCGTGCGTCCGGGTCAGGCGCTGGTGGAGTAGCCTCCAGAGCCTCTTGAACGGCTCCGGACCCTTGGCGCCCCACCAGAACCACCCGCCGTCCGCCTCGTGCAGAGGCCGCCACAGAACCGGCACCCTCGCCCGCTCGAACTTCTTCAGCTCCTGGGCGATCGCGTCGATGTCCCTCAGCAGCAGCCTCCTCTCCTCCGACGCCGGGTCGGCCATCGCCCGGGCCACGTCGAACGTGGTCGCCTCGGTGTAGAAGCCCCGGTACCACCTCAGGTCGCGCCGACCCCCGTCCGGCCGCGTCTCCTCCCGGTCCAGCAGTCCCGACGGGGCGTTCCAGTGCCACAGCATGGTCACGATCGCCCCCGCCTTGGCCCGCGCGATCATCGCCTCGGTGTGCCGGCCCGGGTTCGCCCCCCGCTCCCGCCGGCTGGGCGAATAGTCCATGAAGTCGCCCGCCCGCACCGCCGACGACCTCCCCGACGCGTCGCGCACGAACCGCTCGTCGTCGTCGCCCACCTGACCGGTCAGCGTGCGCCTGCCGTACTGCCCGGCCAGAAACGCCAGCAGCGCCCGGGCCTCGGGCGTCGCCTTCGGGTCGCACGGCTTCGGCGCCACCCGCCGGGGCGGCTTGGGAGCGGGCGCCGGACGGAACTCCACCCGGTCCAGCTCGTACCAGCCCCAGCCCTTCTCCACGCGGAGTACGTTCCGCCCCTCCGCCAGCTCGACGCGCCCCACCGTGCGCGTCTGCCAGGTCGGACCGGTGGCAGGCAGCATGCCCGACAGCCCGACTCCGTTCACCCTCAGGTCGAACCCCTTGGGCTGCCCCGGCGAGCAGTAGCGCACCGCCGCCTCGTACACGCCCTTCCGCGCCGAGAAGCTCGCGTCCGCCCCGTCGCCGTCCTGGTCCAGGCCCGTCAGGTAGCCCCTGCCCGAGAACCCCTGCCGAGAGGTGCCCACCTCCACGCCCCGTAGAGCCCCGTTCTCCGGCTCCACCAACACCGCCTGCGGGGACGAGAGCGCCAGCGCCGCCAACCAACACACCATGATGGGCGGCAGTCTACCGGCCGGCGGGGCGCCTCACGCGCGGATGTCCAGAACCTGCCCCTTGCCCTCCAGCAGCTTCAGAAGCTCCGCGGCCTGCTGCTGCTGGGTCTCCAGCGTCTTCTTCAGCAGCTGCATCTGAAGCTGGGCGCGCTTGGCGTCGGCGCCCGTCGCCGCCTCGACCGCCCGCTGCGTGGCCTGCACGTTGGACACGTTCATCGCCATTCGGAATGATCGGCTCGCCGCGCGCCGCTCCGCAGGGTCGGGTAACGTTCCTCCGTCATGGCCTTGAAGATCGCGATCATCGGCGCCGGCAGCGTGGGCTTCACCCGGACCATGGTGCGGGACATCCTCACCGTCCCCGAGCTCCAGGACACCCGCTTCAGCTTCATGGACATCAGCGAGCGGAACCTGGACATGACCTGCCGCCTCGTCCGCCGAGACATCGAGTCCGCCGGCCTCCCCGCCAAGGTCGACAAGACCCTCGACCAGCGCGAGGCCGTCGACGGCGCCAAGTACATCCTCAGCTTCGTCCGCGTCGGCGGCCTCGAGGCCTTCCAGACCGACGTCGACATCCCCCTCCGGTACGGCGTGGACCAGTGCGTCGGCGACACCCTCGGCCCAGGCGGCCTCATGTACGCCCAGCGCACCATCCCCGTCCTCCTGAACCTCTGCAAGGACATCGCCGAGGTCGGCGCCAAGGACGCCCTCTTCCTCAACTACAGCAACCCCATGGCCATGAACGTCTGGGCCTGCAGCAAGTACGGCCACGGGGTGAACGTCGTCGGCCTCTGCCACGGCGTCGAGGGCGGCCACCGCCAGATCGCCGCCGCCCTGGGCCTGCCCCACCACGAGGTCGACATCGTCTGCGCCGGAATCAACCACCAAACCTGGTACATCCAGGTCCGCCACAAGGGCCGAGACCTCCTGCCCGAGCTCCTCGAGGCCTTCGAGCGGCACCCCCAGTTCAGCAGGGACGAGAAGGTCCGCATCGACATGATGCGCCGCTTCGGCTACTACAGCACCGAGTCCAACGGCCACCTCAGCGAGTACGTCCCCTGGTACCGCAAGCGCCCCGAGGAGCTGCCCAACTGGATCTCCCTCTCCAGCTGGATCAACGGCGAGACCGGCGGATACCTCCGCGTCTGCACCGAGAGCCGCAACTGGTTCGAGCACGACTTCCCCAACTGGATGCAGGAGCCCCCGCTCAGCTTCGACCCCGCCTCCCGGGGCACCGAGCACGGATCCTACATCATCGAGGCCCTCGAGACCGGACGCGTCTACCGCGGACACTTCAACGTCGTCAACCGCGGCTGCATCGCCAACCTCCCGCCCGACTGCGTGATCGAGGCACCCGGCTACGTCGACCGCAACGGCATCTCCATGCCGGTCGTCGGAGACCTCCCCATGGGGTGCGCCGCCGTCTGCAACGCCAGCGTCTCCGTCCAGCGCCTCGGCATGGAGGCCGCCGTCCACGGCAACGACCTCTGGCTCCGCCAGGCCATGCTCCTCGACCCCCTCACCGGAGCCGTCTGCACCCCGCCCGAGGTCTGGCAGATGGCCGACGAGATGCTCATCGCCCAAGAGCGCTGGCTGCCCCAGTACGGACCCGCCATCGCCGAGGCCAAACGCCGATGGCAGACCGAGCCCCGCATCCCCCCGCGCGACTACAAGGGCGTCCGCGTGCCCGCCAAGACCGTCGGAGAGATGGAGGCCGACCGCGAGGCCGCCCGCCGAATGGCCGCCGAGGCCGACAAGGCCAAGGACACCCACGGCGTCTGAGCCGCCCGACGGCGCCTTCCTCGGAGTCCGTCCCGCTCGGGCCGGGCAGCCGCGGCGGGTTCGCCCGCGCCCCCACCGGCGCCGCCGGACGGCCCTCCGGCACGCCCGCCCAGGCCGCATCCCCGGCCGGATTCCGCCCTTCCGTCGGATCGGAGGCCAGGTCGTGCAGCCCCTCCCCCGGACCCGACGGCCGCTCCGCCAGCCCGGCCCGTCGCCGATGTTCGGCATTGGGGCGGTCGGGTGCCCGCCGAACCTGCGGATCGGCTTCCACCGCTCCGTCCGGATGCGGCGCATCGGCTCGCAGGCAGCGTGGTGCGCGCCCTCCGCGACCAGCGCGCCGCGCAACGGCTCCTCCGAACCCCCGCGGGATCGGCGCCGGCGGCCTCCCCTCCAGCCGCTCCGGCGCCCCCGCGCCCATCGGCCCGCACGCCGTCGCGAACTCGTCCGAGGCGTGGCCGGCGCGCGCCGCCTCGGTCCCCCGTCCCTCAGCGTCGCCCTCCTGCCCGGGAACGCCGGACCGAGGTCCGTGGGCAACACCACCGCCGTCTCCCCCGCCGGCCCGCCGCCCTCCAGCGCCCCCGGCACGATCCCCGCGCACGCGTCGGCCGCCCGCTCCATCG
>CALGMO010000046.1 GCA_937961665.1 uncultured Fimbriimonadaceae bacterium | reverse complement strand
CGCCGCGGGCGTGCCGTAGGTCGCCCACCTATGGTCGAACTGGTGCACCAGCCGGGCCTCCCACAGCGGCACCCACGCGCCGGCGTCCACCCTGCGGCCTCCTACGGCGGAAGCGCGGGGAACCTGGAACGCTACACCATCCAGCGTTCCGCCCGCGCCCTCCAATTCTGCGCGGAAGCGGTAACGGAACGAGTCGTTGGACATGTGGAACATCGCCGCGAACTTCGCGCCCCAAGGGTTGGCTCCCGCTTCTCCCGGCGTGAGGAAGGGGGGTACCCGGCGATAAACGTCGATGAGGAGGCGGGCCGCTCGGCCGGATTGGAACACCGGTGCGGTTCCGGTCTCCGGGTTGAGTCGGCTCAGGGTATCGAAGTTCAGCTCGACGATTCGATCCGGCTGGCTGACATCGCTCACATCGTGGCACCCGAAGGCAGCCTTGAAGGTCGCTTGGGGTCCAGTGCCCGACCGCAGTCCAAGCAGACAGAACTTGTACTGAGCGTGAACGTTCGGGAAAAACCGGGACGCAACAGATCCCTGTGGATCACTCGGCGTCCGGGAATCTTGGACCTCACTGGCGACCTTTCGTTTGCCGTTTTCGAAGTCGAACAGAAACGCAAGCCTTCCTTGGTGCGCCAAGCTTGAGAACAGCCTGCTCGAAGGCGTCGCGGTGGCGACCCCTGTGGGCACGATCAGCCCGGCCATGCCCCTCGGCGCCACCAGGAGGGCGGCCAACTCGGTGAACACCAGGTAGGTGTTGACGTCGCCGACGCCACCCAGCGGGAACCGACCGCTGGCTCCGAGGAACTTGGCCTCGGACTGGGCTTCCCGCTGCGCCTGCAGGAACTGCTCGTACAGCTCGGCCTGTTTCAAGACCTCAGGGTCGATCCCGTCGCCTGCACCAGCTTCGCGAGCCAGTCGAACCTGCCGGTAGGCGGCCTCCAGAGCGGCGATCCGCCTCTCGCGCAGGTCCGACGATCCCGCGGCGGCGATCTCGGCATCGCGCTGGGCGAAGAACTCCTTCTGCTGGAGCTTGACCCTTTCCCACGGCGGGTTGCCGAGGACCACGTCGAACCCACCCTTCTGGAAGACCGCCGGGAACTCCAGCTCGTAGTGGAACAGGCGGTACCGCTGGGCGGTCTCCCGCACCGTGCGCTCCACCTCCGGGTTCAGGCTCTCGCCGTTGAGAACGCGGCGCAGGTGCGCGGTGGTGGGCACATCCTCGAAGCGCGTCTTGGGGCAGAGGAACGCCGCGCACCACAGGTCGGCGGCCAGCCGGCGCATCTCCACGGCCCTCCGTGCATCCTCGTGGCGCTGCTCCTTGTCCCTGCGCTGCTCGATGCTGTCGTCGGGGGCGCGCTCGAGGATCTCGAAGAATCGGAGATAGCTGTTGCCGGAGAACGCTCCCTGGGCGAACAGCGTGCCCAGCTCGTCGCGGCAGGCCCGGTTCTCCTTGGCCAGCTGCCTGCAGACGTCCTTGTCGTCCCCATCGAGCGCCTTGTACGCGGCGTCGGGGATTCCGCCCGACACGAGCTGGCTGGTCGCGCCCAAGATGGAGTTGCCGACGACGACGTGGTGCTCGAGGAACGCGAGGGGTTTGCCGGGCTCCAGGGCCTCGAGCCACAGGCTGACGCGGCACAGCTCGGCGGCCATCGGGTTCAGGTCGACCCCGTACAGGCAGCGGGACACGACGTCGCGCAGGGCGCGCTGGTACTCCAGGGGCGACGGTCCCTCCTCGCCCTTGGTGCGCGCCCGGGCCTCGGCCAGGTGCCGCGCCAGGCGCCGCGCCGCGCCCACCAGGAAGTGCCCCGAGCCGACGGCCGGATCGACCACCTTCAGCTCCAGAATCGCCCTTTCGGCCTCCTCGCCGCGCTTGCCCTTGGTGGCCTCGCGCACCACGGGATCCAGGGCGGAGTCGAGCAGCAGCTGCACCAGGTCGTCGGGGGTGTAGTAGGAGCCGGAGGTCTTGCGCTCGTTGCCCGCCAGCTCCTGGAAGTCGAGCGAGCCGTCGGGCTGCAGCTCGGGGGTGAGGCCGAGCAGGCTCTCGTACACGCCGCCCAGCTCCTCGCTGCCGAGGTTGGCGAAGTCCACCTCGCGCAGGGCGCCCTCCTTGCTGGTGAACGCGAGCTTGCGGATCGCCTCCAGCAGGTCCCGGTTGGCGAGCTCGGCGCCGTTCAGGTCGGCGGTGCCGGCGGGGTCCCACAGGAAGCTGCCCAGCGCCGGGAGGTTGAGGGCCTTGCGGGCGGGCTCGCCCTCCGGCGCTCCGGAGAGCGCGAGCAGCACGACCTGCAGCTGGCGCCAAAGGTCGCCGTGGCGGCTCCCGCGGATGGACCCGGCCAAGGTCCGCAGGCGCCGAACCGAGAAGTGGCGCTCGTACACCTCCCGGGCTTGGAGGTCCTTGGGGTCGTTGGACGGGACGTGCAGGAGCGGCTGGCCTTCCACCGTGCGCGACTCGGCTACCAACAGGAACAGCAGGCGGTAGACCAGACGCAGCAGCTGGGCGTGGAGGTCGGCCACGGTCACCTCGCCGCTGCTCAGTCGCCCGCGCAGGACCTTGTTCTTGGGGTGGGTGGTGAAGCCGCGGCAGAGCACGCCGAGCGCCTTCTCGACGCCGCCGCGCAGGTCGGTCAGCACGCGGGTGCCCTGCTCCTGGGCCGCCCGGCACCACCGCTCCAGCCAGCAGGTCTCTGGGCCGGCTCCGTCCCTTTCGGGCAGGAAGCGGGTGGCGTGGGCCACGAGCCACAGCAGGACGAAGTCGGAGTAGACCTCGCCGTCGAACATCGCCTCCAGGTCGAACTCGACGTACGACTGGCGGCTGAGCGCCTGGTTGTCGCGCAGGATGCGCAGCTTGAGGCCGTTGCAAACCAAGCCCCAGAGGGCCTCCTCGGAGGCGTTGAGGAACCCCTGCAGGATCGCGTGGGGCGCGGCGGCCGCCGCCCCGCGCTGGCCCTTGGCCCGCTCGTCCAGGCTCAGGCGGAAGCCGATCAGGTGAATGGGCGAGCCGTGGAAGAAGCGGGAGATCGGGTACGAGCGGCCCCCCGCCTCGCGGCCCTGCTGGGAGACCGGCAGCACGCCGAAGCCCAGCTCGCGCAGCAGGGGGAGGGTCCACCGGTCGTTGGTGAAGGCGAGGGCGGCGTCGTCCTCGGGCAGGCTCTGGGCGGCCTCCCGGAACGCCCTCCAGCGGGCGAGCAGGCGGTTCCAGGACGAGCTGATCGCCTCGTTGAGCCTCTCTCCCGGGGCGAGGTCGTAGTCCTCGGGCCGGGTGCCCTCCTCCTTGGCGCCGGGGTCGGCGAGGCGCGCGAGGAAGTCGGAGGGAAGCAACCCTCCCTCGATGCGGACGCACTGGAACGCGGTTCTGTTTCGGGCCATGGTCAGGAGAGTTTGGGAAGGAGCAGGGTGACGCTGAGGATGTCGGCGGGAGGGATGGGTCGCACTTCGGTGGTTCCGGCTTGGCCGAGCGTGGACCGGACCCCGTCGTGGGCCTCCCGGAGCCGCAGGGCGCGGGTCTCCGCCACCTGCTGCAGCGATTGCTGCAGGGCGGGGAGCGCCTGCAGGAGCCGCCCGAGCTGCTGCTCCAGGGCGCTCAGCGTGAGGTTTTCGGTGGCCTCGACCTCCAGCAGGCGCTCGGCCTGCGCCTCGTCGAGCCACACGGGCTGGTCGGCGGGGCCGGTGCAGGCGACGGGCACGATCTCCTCGGCGAGCACGGGGGTCTGCCGCCTGCCGGTGCGCACGTGGTAGCGGAACCGAGCGACGATCAGGTGCGTGCGCTCCCGCACCTCGGGGGTGCGGAACAGGGTGATCCTCCGGCCCAGGGGCTTGGCGTCCTCGGCCGCATCCGGGTCGAGCGCGGAGTCGAGCACCCACGCCGCGAGGCTCTCGACGAACGGGCTGGTGCGCCCCAGCAGCTGCTCGCCCTTCTGCAGCGGCGGGCTGAACCGGGCGACGAGAGGCTTGTCCACGCCGAGCGCGCGCGCCACGGGCTGCAGCGACGGCTCCTAGGCGTCGAGGTGCACCCTCAAGGCGCCGTTCTTCTCCTCGACGGGCACCCCGGCGGTCTGCAGAGCGTCCTTGACGAACCGCTGGACGTCGGCCGCCCGGCCCACGGCCTTGGCCACCCGTTCCAGCTCGCGGGCGACCTCGTCCGGGCTGAGGGCGTGCTGGGCGAACACGGTCCGGCTGCGCCTCTCGCGCTCGGCGGCGTTCTGCCAAGCGGCTTCGACGTCCCGAGACGTGGAGTCCACCTGGCTGAGGATTTCCGTGAGGACCCCCTGCTCGCCCCTCGAGCCGCGGAAGAGCGCGGCCTCGAACAGAGCCTCGGCGATCTGCTCGGAGGAGGACGGCACGGCGACGGCGATGCCGAGCGCGGAGCGGATCTTCTTGTGCTTGCGGATCAGCACCTCGAGGATCGCGCCGTCCATCGGGTTGTCCCGGCCGAACAGGGTCAGCACGCGCACCTGGTTCCGCGTCTGGCCGAAGCGGTCCACGCGGCCCTCGCGCTGCTCGTGGCGGGTCGGGTTCCAGGCCAGGTCGTAGTGGACCACCGCATTGAAGGAGCGCTGCAGGTTGATGCCCTCGGAGAGGCAGTCGGTGCAGACCAGCACGTACGGCTTGTCGCTCTCTGCCAGCGTCTCGATGCGGGCCTCTCGCTCGGCGGGGGGCAGGTCGCCCGTCACGGCGGCCACCTCCGCATCGGGGAGGGCGGCGCGCAGGTGCTCGGCCACATAGGCGGCGGTGCTGACGAAGCGGCAGAACACCACCGGCCGAAATCCCTCTTTCAGCAGGTCGCGGACCTGGCGGATCGCCAGCTGGAGTTTGTTGTCCCCCTCGGGCCGAAGGCTCTCGGCGCGCCGGGCGAACTCCAGCATCTTGTGGCGGGTGGAGTCCGCGGCGCCTTCCTCCTGGGAGCCGGGGGTGAGGTCGGGGAACTCCGCCTCGTCGTCCTGGGTCTGGTCCAGCACGGTGTTCCGGCCGACCTCGTCGATCGCGTCCTCGTCCGCGTCGTCGACGGCCGCCCGCGCCCGGAGGGTGGCCGCGGCCGCCTTGGGCGACGAGGAGACGCAGCGCAGCAGCGCGAGCGCGGACCAGTACCGCACGCGCTGGCGCCTCTTGTCGGAGCCCTTGCCCTCCTCGACGTACTCGCGGGCGAACCGCCATACATCGTCGAAGAGCCTGCGGTACTCCGTCGAAAGCGCGTACGACTCCTCCTTCTCCAACCGCTCGGGGAACTCGGTGTCCACCTCCAGATAGCGCCGGATGTCGGCGCGCCGGCGCTGCACCAGGTGCCGGGCCAGCCTCTGCCGGAGCGGGCGCCGCTCCTCCCGATCGAGGTCGGACGGAAGGTTCTGGAACTCGGCGCTGAGCAGGCCGAGCAACGACCGGAAGGCGTCCTCGTTGCCGCTGTGCGGGGTGGCGGTGACCAGCAGCAGGTGGCGCTCCGGGCGCTCGCTGATGCGGCGGATCAGCTCGTACCGCCGCTGGCGCCCGCGCCCCTGGCCGGCGATGGTGCAGCCGTGCGCCTCGTCGACGATCACGAACTCGGGGCACTTGGTCACGAAGTCCTCGGCGCGGCGCTCGCTCTTGATGAAGTCGGTGGACACCACGGTGAACGGATGGCGGTCGAACACGGATTCGCCGGTCCGGAGGTTCCGCTCGAGCCGTCCGACGGTGCTGGGAAGCACCAGCTCGGCCTCGATGTGGAACTTCTCCAGCAGCTCGTTGCGCCACTGCTCGGCCAGCGGGGGCGGGCAGAGCACGGTGAGGCGGGCGATCTCGCCGCGGTCGAGCATCTCCCTGGCGATCAGCGCCGCCTCGATGGTCTTGCCGATTCCGACGTCGTCCGCGATGAGCAGGCGGACCGGGTCGAGGCGGAGCGCCATGATCAGCGGGACGAGCTGGTAGGGGCGCGGCTCGACGGAGATCCGCCCGAAGCTGCGGAACGGCCCGGCGGCGGCCCGGGTGCTGATCCGGGCGGCGTCGCGCAGCAGGCGGGCCGAGAACGCGTCGCCCAGATCGCTCTCGCCCGGCAGCGGGAAGACGGCGGGCTCGTAGCTCTCAATGGACGGCAGGAGCACCGTCTCCTCCTCGTCGAGGCCTCCCAGCGGACGGATCCTCAGGAGAGACGCGTCGGACTCCGGCAGCACGACCCACTCGCGGCCTCGGGCGCGGATCAGCGTTCCAGATTGGGGCAGGCTCTGTCTCATGACTTTGGTTTTCCGAACACGTCGGGGTGCTTGGCGAAGATCGCGTCCCAGTCCGCCGCGTGGTGGAAGCGGACCACGACGTAGCCGCTATCCAGCAGTCGGTCTTCCACCTCCCGGTCGGCGGCCTGCGTCGATGCCTCGTCGTGCGGCGGGCCGTCGATGTACACGGCCGTGGCGGGCTCGCGGTAGAAGAAGTCCGGCCGGGTCTGACAGGTCGGCAAGTAACGCTGCGCCTCGTCCGGAAGCCGCAGGCCCTTCTTGTCCACGAGCTCCAGCCACTGTCGCTCCAGTTGGCTGTCGCACTGGTCGAGCAAGGACTGCAATCTGGCGGACCTGGAGCCGGCTCCCCCGGACGGCAGGGCGGTTCCGAGGCTGAGGCGCTGGAGGTGCGTTTTGATCACGTGCCGATCCAGGATGGCGTGGTCCCTCTGGTTGCCATAGTCCAGAAGACACTCGTAGCACGCTTTGCCGCACCGGTTGGCCGCTAGGTCGACCAGAGTCGTGGGGTCGAAGTGGCACAGCTCCAGCGCGATCCGCGCGAGCTCGGGCACGACCTTCGGGTCCTCGACGAGCTGCCGGAGCACCCCGGCCCCTCCCTCCGAGGCCTCGTAGAACAGAAGCTCCCGACGGTCGTCGGCGGAAGGCATGGGCTCGTAGGCCAGCTCACGCGGCTCCAGCTGGAACCGCTGGAGCATGGCCTGCCACAGCGCCGATCCGAGACCCGCCAGCGCCTCCTCGGAGGGCACCGGCTCGAAGCGCATCACCAGCGCGTTTTTCGTGTCCATCACATACGGCACGACCTGCCTGAGCCGGGCGCCCTTGGCGATGGCCTCCTTCGGCTCCTTCTCCGACTCCACCCAGACGCCCTTCTCCACATCCAGCTGGAAGCCGACGGGCTTGCCGACCTGCCGCTTGCTCCAGCCGACGTTGATTCGGAAGAGGTCGGTGGAGTCGGCGTAGGACAGCCTGAGGATCGTGGTGTCCTGCACCTGGACCTCCGCGTCGCGATGGGAGGGCTTGCCGCCGAGGGTGGGGAAGCGGTAGGCCGTTTCGATGCGGTAGCCCAGCCGTTGCCGCTCCTCCTCGTCGCAAGTGATCCGGTCCCGCAGGCGCAGCACCACGCTCCGCATCCGCACAAGGTTGTCGATCCTCGATTTCGCGTCCAGCGGCTCGCCGCACCGCTCGCAGACGTTCACCAGAGCGGCCGGGTCGACCTGGTGCGCGTAGCCGCACCTGCCGCAGCGCTTCATTGCCTCGGTGGGCAGCTCCCGATCCTGTTCGGAGGAGTTGGAGTGGCGCACCAGGTTCACCTTGTGCACCTTGTACCGCGCACCCTCGTGGTACACGAGCGCGCCCGGCCCGAACTCCGAGATCGCGAGGAAGCGCGGCCGCGAGAGGAAGCTGTCGTTTCCAGAGGAGCGCCCGCGCCTCCGCTGGGGCACGTAGGCCGAGACAGGCAGGCGCGGGAAGTTGTAGCCCGGCAGGAAGCCCTCGGTCGCCAGGTAGCGGTACACGTAGAAGTCCGACTCGGCGATCTGGCTGGGATCGGTGAGCAGGTCCAGCTGGCGCTCGGCCTGCGCGCGCAGCGCCTTGGACTGCTCGCGCTCCTGCTGCGATCGGCTGCGGTCGTTGCTCAGGCGGAAGTGCAGGTCCCGCTGTCGCACGGCCGCTCGGTACAGGTCCCTCCACCGCTCGCACGCGGCTTCGAAGCTCACTTCCAGCTGCTGCAGGGTCTGGTCCACCCACTGGTCGTCGTACCAAGACGTCTGCTTCAGCTCCGGCTCGATGGCGGCGAGCACGCGTCTGGCCTGGTCGGCCGCCTTCCTGCGGAGGCGTTCGTCCCGCAGCGCCGCCCGCACGTGATCCTTCAGCGGGAGGGCGAGCTTCGGGTCGGTCTCGTCGGCATCGATCACGTCGCAGAGGGTCTTGCCGAGATCCAGCCCCGAGAGCTCGAGCCAGATCGCGTGAACATGGGCCTTGAGCAGGTCCTGGTTGAGCAGGTCGACCCTCGGCGGGGCCACCGAACCCGCGACCATCCGGGTGGGATGGCGGAAGAAGAACTGGTCGTGGGGGCTGCGGCCGGCGCAGTAGGTGTAGACCATCGCGGGCTGGCCGCCCCTGCCGGCCCGCCCGCTGCGCTGGGCGTAGTTCGCGGGCGTGGGCGGGATGTTCCTCAGATTGACCACGTTGAGGTCGGCGATGTCCACGCCCAGCTCCATCGTGGGGGAGCAGAACAGCAGCGGCAGGGACCCCTCCCGGAACCGCTGCTCGCGCTCCTTGCGGCTGTCGCCGTCCACCTGGGCCGTATGCTCCCTGGCCTCCAACGGAACAGCCTGCGCGGAGTTGCCGGAGGACGAGCGGAACGTCCGGACCATGCCGATGAACCGCCTGTACAGATCGGCGAAGTAGGCGTTCGGCTCCGGCGCCTCCGTCTCCAGAGCGATCAGCCGGGTTCGGTCGGAGGCCCCGGCGGCGCCGTCCCCCGCCAGCCAGACCATCGAGCTGGGGATGAGCTGATACCCCGGATCCGAGCCGTCCCTTCCTCCACGAACTCTGCCGACGATGCCGTGGTGCAGCAGCGCCTCGAGCAAGAACCGGATCGCCGCGCCGATCTCGTCCTGTCGGCCGGCGACGCTGCTCGGGATGCCCAGCCGGGCAGCGAGGTACGTTCCGAAACGGCTGAACGAGGACACGAAGAGTCCCGGCTCTTTCTCTTTGGAGGGACGCGGGAACAGCACCGTCGATCGGTCCATCGACCGCTCGTCCTCCAAGTACCACATGGAGTCGGGCAGGAGATCCGACTGGACCCTGCGGACCAGCTCAGGCTGCCGCTGCTGGTCCAACGCCTCCAGCTTGATGGCCAGCCCCCGCCGCATAAGGTCAAGAAGCGTGCGCAGAACCTCCTCGCGCGCCGACGGGTCTGCCGAGCGCAGGCACGGCGGACAGGGGAGAACGCGGCCGCCGGCGCCGTCCCTCGGCACGCCTTCGACCCAGATCTGGCCGTTTTCCAAGAGGCTGCCTGGACCGGTTAGGCCGTCGTAATCGAACCGCAGGAGGCCGGTCTCCTCCAGATTCTGGGTGGAGATCCGCCAGCCGTGCTTGAGGTCGCGGTACAGCAGATACTCGAGGACGTCCTTCAGCACGTTCTCCACGCTGGTCCGGCGGCTCGCGTGCACGTTCGGCTCGGCAGCGTACTCTTCGAACGGGAGGCTCAGGCTGTCGAACACCCGGGCGGGTAGGACGTGGTGCCTCAGTCCTTCTGGCCCGGCCTGGGAGAGCGCATCCCAGAGCGCCGAGCGCAGGAGCGCCACCTGAACGAAGTCGTTGAAGTGGCCCGCCTGCAGCGAGGCGTCCTGCCGGTTGTCCGTGAAGCTGAGCAGCTTGCGCGCGCTGGCGTCCAGGTCCTTCGCGCCTCGCAGCTCGGCCAGCGCCTTCAGGGCGAGGATGGTGGTGGCGGTGCTCCGGCCGTCGACGCCGAGCGTGCCCAGCTTGATCGTCTCCGAACGTACGGACGTCGCATATGTCGCGCGGCAAGCGCGGTTCAGACACCGGTGCAGTTTCTTGGGAACGAAGGTCGCGGCGAGCCCGTCCGGCCCCTCCGTGCCGTCCGGGCGGACGAAGACGCGCCGGGGAGCCTGCTTCTTGAGGCTCTGCTTGACCTTCCTTCGTCCCGGCGAGACCTCCTCCAGGAAGTGCGCAGGCAAGCTGTCGAGGTAGTCGGGATCCTTCTCCGCGGGGAACGGCTCCTCGACAGAGAGGTGCAGGTATCCATCCTCGCCGTCCTCATCGGGAGTGCCGACGTCCTCCCGTGGCGCGTAGGAATGCCACTGCCCTTCCTTTCGGCGAACCACCCGGTAGTACTCCTGTCCGCAGTGCCGGCAGAACCGAAGAGGGAAGAGGACCTTGTCGGGCTCGCCCGGCTTGGTGGAGGTTTTGGCGATCTCGAGGTGCCGCACGTCGGGCGGCTCGAGCGACGCCCACACGGTGTCGCCCCGCGTGAAGAACTGGTGCAGGCGGAAGGCGAAGATCGGGAACCGCTCCCCCGGCACCGTCAGCCGAGAGCCTTGGAGAAGGAACCTGCGCAGGGCGTCGGCGCATCTGCCTGGATCCTCGCCCGTCAGAGCGGCCAGCTCGTCCGCAGCGCTGGGCTCGCCCTCCACCGGGTCTCCGATCAGCCTCCGCGGGGCGCGCCGAACCAAAGTTCCCGTTCCCTCCTCGGCTCGCAACCCGAAGGCGTCCTCGATCCAAGAGGCGAGAGGATGCGCGAGCATCTGCCCAGGGTCCGTCGGCGGCTCCTCCGACAGGCTGACTGCCCGGCGGAGCGCCTCCACCACCGCGGGGTCGGAGAAGTCCAACCTGCGGGTCGTCCGGCGCAGCGCTTCGTGGACGACCTGGTCCTTGGAGAACGGGACGCCGAACAGCTTCTGCGCGACCTGCGCCACGGCGTCCCGCTGCTCTTCGGTCGTTCCACCGGTGCTCATGGTTGCCGAGGTGCCGACGCACAGGGCGTTCGGGCAGCGGAGCGCCTCCCGGCACCTCCGGATCAGCATCGCCACGTCGGCGCCCTGGCGGCCGCGGTACGTGTGCAGCTCGTCGAACACGAGGAAGCTCAGTCCCTGGGCCCTGCGCACGATGTCCTGATCCTCGGCCCGCGTGAGCAGGAGTTCGAGCATCACGTAGTTGGTCAGCAGAATGTCGGGAGGGTTCTCGCGGATCGCCTTGCGCTCCTCCTCCCTCTCCTGCCCGGTGTAGCGGGCGAACCGCACCGGCTGCCGTCCCTCGGGGAAGCCGAGGCAGAGGAACTTGCCCAGCTCCTCGTGCTGGCTGTTGGCCAGAGCGTTCATCGGATACACGATGATCGCCTGGATGCCCCCACCCGATCCGCTGCGCAGCACGTGGTCGACGATCGGCACTATGTACGTGAGGCTCTTGCCCGAGCCGGTGCCGCTGGTCAGCACGTAGGACTTGCCCTGCCGCGCGAGCTCGATCGCACGGCGCTGGTGCTCGTACAGCCGCGCCGGAGTTCCGGACCGCGGGTCGTCCCCCTGCTTGCCGAAGCGGAACACCTCGGAGCAGCGCGGGTGCAGCAGCCCCTGCTCGACCAGTTCGTCCACGCCGCCGCCCGGCTGGTACGCCGGGTTCAGCTGGATCAGCGGCTCAGGCCAGAACCGTTCCCGATCCAGAGTCTCCGAGACCAGCTCCTCGATTCTTGGGTCGCGGATCTTGATGAAGCTGCGGGTGTACGCGGCGTAGTCGTCGACGAGAGCTTTCCTCAGCTGGAAGACATCCATGTTGGTTGCGACCTCGGCTCCCCCGCCCGCGGACGGTGGATGGGATTATAGACCTCCGATGCGGACGTTCGTTGAGGAGAGGGCGCGGAGCGCGCCGCCGCGTCCGGGTTTTTCCAACTCGCCATGGCGTTCCCCTCCTCTCCGTTCTTCTGGTGCGCCCGCCCTTTTCGGCCGGCGGGCGGCCTCGTCGGTCATCGGCGGGCGCACCGGCGCTCAGCCCGTCTTTCCCGCGGAGCCAGCCGCTTGGAGGGCGAACCTCGCCCCCCGCACCTAAGCGAGGTTGCCGACAGTGCGGCGTTCTTAGGGATAGCCGCCTTCCGTCCGTCAGGCTTCTGGCCCCTTTCTCCCGGAGCGCTCGGCCCTCTGGCGAAGTGCTCTGGCGTGAGCCGCGTCCGCAACAGGGAGGACGGAGGGGGGCCCTGTGAGCCGGCTGGAGGGCTCTGGGCTCGCCGCGGAGCGGGCAGCCACCGCCTCTCTCATCGAGCTCGGCAAGGGCGGAAGTTAGGCTCAAACAAATTCCATAAGCTACCGGATAAGCTACCGGCTGGCCGAATCGGGGCCCTCGGCGGGCCTGCAGAGCCCCATTTTGAACCTGAACTCTGGAGCCGGCGACAGGATTCGAACCCGCGACCCGCTGTTTACAAAACAGCCGCTCTACCGCTGAGCTACGCCGGCCCCTCGACGAACAAGGGTACCTCAGGGGCAGGGAACGATCCGGAGCTTCCCGGAGGCTCAACCTCGGACGTCAGCTCGGACCAGGACGTAGGCCGGGTCGGGCGGCGGCGGTGCCTCCAGCGGGCACATCACCCGGACCGGGACGCGAACGTGGCAGCGAGTGGAGACGGTCCGGAGCTTCCCGGAGGCTCAACCTCGGACATCAGCTTGGACCAGGACGTAGGCCGGGTAGGGCGACGGTGGTGGCTCCAGCAGGCACATCACCCGGGCAGGGACCCGAAGTCGGCAGCGACTGGAGACGGTCCGGAGCTTGCCGGAGGCCCAACTTCCGACATCCGCTCGGACCGGGACATAGCCCAGGTCGGGAGGCGGTGGTGGCTCCAGCGGGAACATCACCCGGACCGGGACCGGAACGCCAACAGCAGGGAAGGGACCAGAGCTTGCGGCGGGGGCGCGCGGCCTTCCCCGGCACGGGCGGTGGGTGAAGCACCCAGGGCAGGGAACGGATGCGCGAGGCGTTCCTCATCAACGGCTCCATGCCGGTGAGGCCCGCGGGCCGGGAACGCCTTCCAAGCGCAAACGGCGCTCGAGGGTCCTTGACGGTCGTGTCGCACGGAGCGGGCGAGGATCGCGGCACTCTGCTCCTGAGCAGGCGAGCGATCCTAGCTTCCGAGAGCCGGTCCGCGAGGGCCTGTCGCGCGCATGGAAGGGAAAGACCAGGGGCTGGAGGTCCCGGCTCGCCAGAGGGGCATCCTCGGTTCAGGCCAACCAAAGGACCAACGACGAAGGGTGCCTCATTAGGGGGACGATTCAGTGTGCTCCTCGTAGTCATGGACCAACCTCTGGACAGACTGACCGAGCGGCTTGAGAAGCTGGAGGACCTTGCGTCGGGGGTGGATTCACGGTTGGACCGCCTTCAGACCGCCCTGAACAGGCTCTAGGAGCGGTTGCGGTCGCTGGAGAGACGACTCCAAGGGATGAAGGATCCTTGGGATGGGCTGCACAAGGTGCCTCAGAGACCGAAGAGCTGCGAGGAGCAGATCCAGAAGACGCTGACGGCCTTGGAGGACAGGCTGACCCAGACCGCCGACAGCCTCGAGCACGAGCCCTCGACCCTATCCGCCAAGCTCCTGGCCTCGTTCCAAGAGACCCAGAATCGGGAGAAGAGGATCGCCCAACACGTGGACGCCGCGCTTCGGGAGGTGGAGGAGAGCAATCTTGAGGAGTCGGCTCTCCGGGCCGCAGAACGAATTCAGCATCGCCGAGAGGCGGCATTGGCCGGCCTGGAAAGAAACTTGAGGACCAACGTAACCTCCAGTCTGGACCAGTCCTGGAAGGAGACCTTGCGGCCGTTCGAGGATCGTCTGGTGCGGACCATCGCCATGCTCCGTGAAGAGCTCGTCCGGTTCGAGGCTGGATGGCGCGCCTCGTTGGACATCATCGGTAGGCTGCCGTCCGACCTGGAGGCATCGATGCAGAGAGCCATGGACGCTCAGGCCGAGGAGGCAGAGGGAAAGAAGAGCGCCGTGCTCGGCGTGTGGGATCAGTGCCTCGAGCAACTCAGGTTGTTCGAGGCCCACGTCCGGAGGCGCGTCCAGGCCGACAGGGATGGGATCCTTCGGGAGATTCGGAAATCCGCCGGCTCGCGCTCCAAAGATGGATGACGGGACGGAGGCCTCGTTAGGCGGTCCGATGCGGGTGTTGAGGTTGGAATGGCGCTGGTCGCGCTAGCGGAGTCGCTCCGCAACCACTTGCTGGATCCGGACGGGAGGGATCGGGTCCAGCCGGTGTGGCGCAGGCTCGCCGAGCTGACCCCCGATGCGCCGTCGGGAGGGCAGTGGCGACAGCTCCAGCGCACGGACTCGTGGTGGGAGGCCGAGGTTTCGGATGCCGACCGAATGCTCCTGACCGAGGGTTGGCTCGACGACGGCGCCCGGACGTGGATCGCGGTGCGCGTCGCGAAGCACGACGAGGTCGGGCATCGCGTTCGAACGGCAGGGTCGTGGGAGGATTGGGGCGACGATCGCCGGCGCCGCGTGTTCGTTGTTCCGCCGGTGGCCTTGGGCGGCTCCGAGATCTTTCGGCGATGGCTCGAAAGCAGCGAGCGGTATCTTCCCCCGCTCCTCTCGTCCGACCCGTAGCGCATCCTGCGGAACGAAGCCATCGTGCGGCTGGAGGGGGTTCCGGGGTCTGGAAAGACGGTGACCCTGGTGCATCGCCTGTGTGCCGACGTGCGGAGCGACCCGGAGGCTCGGGCGGCGTGCTCTGCCGCGAGCGGCGGGCTCGTAGCGGATGCGTGCGCCATCGCCGACGGGCTGCTCTTCGGGCGCGATTCCGGAGGCCCGCTCTTTGCCCAAGCCGGACTCGTGGCGCAAGCGCTCGCGTCGGAGAGAATCACTCGGCGGGGAGAAGACTGGAGCGGGCTGATGGCCTCGATCAGCGCGGCCGTTCAGCCCCTGCCGAGCGCGGCTCAGCGGTTCGCCGCGCGGAATCCGCCCGACGGGCGCGCAGCCGGTGCGACGGGAACCACGGAGAGAGGGAACAGGGAGCGCGGAGCGGAGCAGGAGGGTCGTCGGCCCGGAGAGGTGCGAAGACGCCCGAACACCCCTACTCGCACCCGTACACGACCACGAACTCGCTGCCGATGAGCGTGTCGAAGACCGTCGTCTTGACGATCAGCCTCATCCCCGGCTTGGCCTCGGGAACAGCGAACACGTAGTCGCGAGACTGGGGGGCTTGCCTGCCCTTGGTCTCCACGCCCGGTTGGTTGATGAACCAGCCTTCCCAAGGGCCGTCGGGGCTCCGCTGGATCCAGACCTCGCAGCCGCCGCCTCCGGCGCCGACGTTCTCCGCCGTGCAGCCGATGTCCGAGACCTTCACCGTCATCCGGATGGATTGGCCGGGAGTCAGCGTGTCTGGCACCGGGTTCCACGTCAGCGCGAACTTGGCCTGCTCGTTCCCAACCCGGTACCCGAACTGAACGATCCCCTCGGCCCCCGTGGAGAAGAAGCCGTTCTCCGCCTTGTACTTCGCGACCGCATCCGGATAGATCATGGCGTAGCCTGCGCTCTGTCGGCGCCAAACGAACCTACCTTTGGCCGGCGTTGCGGGGGGCTGGCCGGTTCCGGGCTTCGCGGTGGTTCGGCGGAGGGCCCGGATGTTCCTCAGAAGGTTGTCGGCGTGGGGCTTGGTCTGAGCAAAACCGTAGTTCTTGCTCGGGTCCACCTTGGGAGACCGGACTCCGAGCGCGTTGCGATGCTCGATCAGCTTCCGGACGTCGGCGGCCATGGCTCCGCAAAGGAGCGACAGCTCGCCCACGTAGGTCTCCAGTTCGGCGAGGAGCCGCGACCGCTCCGGCTCCTTCATGCCTCGCGCGCGCTCGAAGTCGCGGTGGAACACGCCCAGCCATCGGCGCATCGCGTCCGCCGACTCCAGCCAGGCCGGCGTCTCGTGCTTGGCCGTTTCCGTCGGGTTCACCTGGTCCATGTGCACGTACTCGTGGGCGATGGTGGCGGCCCACCCGAGGAGCAGAGGGTTGACGCCCGATGCGGAGCGGTAGTCGGCGACCTGCTGAAAGGCCTTCTCCCTGTTCAGGGTCATCACGTTCGGCTTGCGCGTGAGTCGGTCGAGGAAGTCCTTGCCGGCGGCGGCCGTCTCGCCTGGGTCCAGCTTTCCGAACTGGACTCGGCCTTTGGAGAAGTCCCGCTTCAGTCGCGAAGCCAGCTTGTCCTCACCGACCCGGACCAGCATCCCGGCGATCCGGTCGATGCAGGTTCTCTCCCGCGGGTCGGGCTGGTCGGCCGCCGCCAGCGACGGCAGAGCGCACAGCAGAGCGAGTGACAAGAGAGTTGGCGAGACGCGGGCCATGGTTTTCCTCGATCGAAACGGTCCTTACCTCCAGTATGGGGTGTTCGGCGACGGTTCCTTCGCCAATCGGGAGCGTTTCACCGACGGACCGCTTGAAACCGCTCCCAAAGGGCCGCCGGGCTTCCGGATGCAGGCCCTGCCGACCTGCGGCTTGGACGCACTCAGTGCGGCGTCCGAGAGCTGCCCTGCGCCACGTTCCACTGCGCAAGGGTCACGATCGCGGCTTTGGTTCTAAGGTTCAGGGTTGCAAGGCACCGAAAGAAGGTAGGTAAGATGCCGCGCATTCGGTTCGTGCGGCTGCTTCAGCTGGACGAGTCAGTACGGGAGGACTGTGATTCGATGGCCCTAGGCAAGGATCCGAATCAGGATGCGGAAGTCCAGGACGCTCTGTTCAAGGAGTTTCAGGCTTACGTTCGCGCCATCTACGAGGAGGCCGTTTCGCGAACGACGTCCCGCTTGGAGGAGTCCTGCAACAAGATCGTGCACGACTTGGATGCGGGCGTCGTCCAGTCTCTCTCGGCGGTGCAGGGGAAGTCGACGGAGTTCGCAAGGGTCTTGGAGCAGGCTCGGGACGGCGTCCACCAGATGCTGGAGCCGACTCTCCAGGCGTTTCGTCAGCAGCTGATGGCGGACCAGGTGCAGTTCATCGACCTCCTGGCCGGAAAGGTTCTGGCGAAGATGGTCGAGCTGCACCGAGTCACCACGGAGAGCATCGACCAGCACTTCCGCGCCATCTCGGACGAGATCGACGATGGGTTCGAGCAGCAATCGGAGAGCTTGGGCGAGTTGGCCGAGACCACGAATCAGCGACTTGTGGAAGCGAGGGGCACCTTGCAGGCCGAACTATCTCCGCTGCGGAAGGAGATCGAGACGGCGAGCCTCAACACGGTAACCCGGCTGGAAAGCTCGTTGACGGCATTGGCCGAGGTCAGCCGTCAGTCGATCCAGACCTCAGCGAGTCGCTTGGACCAGATGCTCGTCGAGCGGACCGATCGTCTGGAGAAGTACCTGATGGGGGCCGTGGCAGGAATCTTCATCGCTCTGCTGCTGATCGTCCTTCAGTTTCTCGGCGTGCGCTGATCTGCCAACCGGGCGGCGACCCCCGACAGGAGTCGGCTAAGTGGCGAGCATCTTGGAGAACGTGGTTCAGGACGGGGCCGGTCAGCTGGGCTCCATTCTCTTCGGCGCGAACGGCGAGCTGACCTGGCGCTGGGTGCAGGACCGGCGGAAGGAGCTGGTGCAGACGGTGGAGGCGGTCTCCCTCCGCGAACGGCTCCCCTTCTTCGCCACAAGCACCGACGAGGCGTTGGAGAACCCGGGCAAGCCTTTCGAGGTCTTCATCGTCGGCTCGGTCAAGTTCGGCAAGTCCACCCTGATCAACGCCCTCTTGGGTCAAGTCATCGCTCCGACGGGCCGGTATCCCAAGACGTGGTGCTTCAACCGCTACATCGCCGTCGACCGGCCGTCGGAGCACGCGCGGGTGCTGGTGGAGCCTCGCCTGTTCTCCGCCACACCGGCCCTGGTTGGCCGTTTCGGGAATCCCAAGGAGTGGGAAGGGGACTTGGGCGTCTTCCGCCTGACGCCGCGGGACGTGGAGCGGCTGATTGCGGAGGAGGAGCAGAAGACGGTCGCCAGCCTGAACACCGCGAACCCCTATGTCTCCCCCATCATCGAGATCGAGTGGCAGGTGCCGGCGAGCCGGGCCGTTCTAAAGGGCATCCGGCTCGTGGACACCATGGGCCTGAACGGCATCCGAGAGAAGAAGGGTCACCTGAATCGGCTCACGTGGCAGTTCCGCCGAGCGGACGCGGTGATCTGGGTGGTCAGCGCGACGAACCTCAACGACGCCGGCATCCGGGAGCAGCTGCACGAGTTCCGGCGCTTTGCGAAGCGGTCGGTGCTGGTGGTCAACCGCTGGGACGAGGTGACCAAGAAGGAGGCGGTGCGCGACAGGGCCGTGGAGCTCTACAGCCCCTTCGTCCACGAGACGGTCTTCCTTTCCGCCCTCGCCGCCGAGGTCGCCGTCAACAGGATCCCTTTGAACAGCCTGCTGGGAGAGCAGAAGGCGGCCGTGATGAAGCTCGCGGGGTCCCCGATAGGCTTGAACTACGACGACCTTCTCCAAGCGAGCGGTTTTCCGCAGCTGCGGCGAGTCTTGGAGGAAAGGCTCCAGAAGAAGCAGCGGGAGGTTCGCATCGAAGCGGCCTACAACCGGCTCCGAACCGAGCAGGCCGACTGCCGACGCATGGCCTCGACCTTGGCTGAGGAGCTGCACAGCAACCTGGCGCTCCTGACCAATCTGAGGGAGTGCCTAAGATCGAGCGTCGCCGAGGCCACCGAGACTGTGCGAGCCAACCTCGACGGCTGCCTCGCCGAGCTGCAGGCTAGGGTCTCGAAGGACCTCGAGCTTCTGACCTACGAGTCGTTGTCGGACCCAAGGTCGGTGGTGGATGTCCAAGCCTACCAGAATCGCTTGAGGGCCGAACAGCAGCGAACCTGCGAGGCGGTGGAGGCGATCTTCGCCAAGTTGGCCAACCGGGCGTCCGCCTACGTGAAGGTGGAGTTCGCCACCGACGGCGGGGTTGCCGAGCAGCTCGCCTTTCCGAGCCTGGGTGCGATCCAGCTCAAGATCGACCCGGTAGCCCTCGGCGTCGCCCTTCCGCACCTCTCCAAGGGTACGGCGAACCAAGTCTGGGACTTTCTCTCGTCCGTTCCGATCCTTGGCGGCATCTTCGAAGCCCTCGACATGCTCTTCGGCGGCTTGGCGCGCAGGGCGAACAAGGTTCAGGAAGGCCGAGAGCGCATTCGGCAGGCGCTTCTGCCGAAGATGGGGGAAGCAATCGACGAGATTGAGGGCGCCTTCAAGGGGGAGATCGTCCGGCTGCAGGACCTGGCGGGTGGGGATATCGAGGCCCACGCCAGAAGGTACGGCCAGGAAGAGGAGATCCTGGACCGGCTCCGACGCCTCCGGGAGTTCCTCGCTTCCCCGGAGCCGCCACCCCTGTGGGTCGAGCTCACGTTGAAGGCCCTGAATCGGCACCGTTGGAGGAAAAGCTCATGAACCAGACGGATGATCGATTTCTGCTGGAGGGACGGAAGGCCGAACTGGCCCGCATGCTGAACGACTTTCTGCCATGGCTCGAGGAAGCCGAGGGCGTGTCCTCCGCCGGAGCGCGGTTCAGCCCCGAGCTGGGCCGGATCATCGATCGGCTCCGAGAGCCCTTCAAGGTTGGCGTGGTGGGCCAGTTCCGTTCGGGGAAGTCCTCCCTCATCAACGCGCTCGTCGGAGACGAGGTGGCTTTGGTGGACGAGCTGGAGGCGACGGCCGCCGTGTCGCGCTATTTCCATTCTCCCACGAGGACGGGGCGGGTTGTCTACTCGAACGGAGAGGTGGAAGATGCATCGATCGAGGATCTGATTCGCCTGGCGGACCAGAAACGGTCGGACACGCGCTGGCTTGAGCGCCTCGAGCGTTTGGAGTTCGGCTGCCCGAGCAGGGTCCTGGAGCGGGTGGAGTTCTGGGACACGCCCGGCTTGGGCGGATCGGAGCTGAACCAGGCCAGAGCCGAGCGCTTCGTGAGCCAGCTGGACTCAGCGATGTGGGTCTTCGACGCCGCCTCGATCGGGCGCGCGGACATCGTCGCCGCGATGGAGGAGCTCACCCGCAGGGGGAAGCTGATCCTCGGGGTGGTGAACAAGTGCGAGCACATGGAGGAGCGCGAGTTCGACGAGGTGCGGACCGAGATCGGGCGCCTGTATCCGAACGTGAACTTCGCGAGGATCGTGCCCGTGAGCGCGAGAATGGCTCTGGCGGCTCAGGGCCTCGGCGAGGAACTCGGATACGTGGCCGGCTCGCTGCCTGAGGACGGGGGCCTCGCCGAACTGATCTCGGCTCTGGAGCAACTGATTCTCTCGGACCCCGATCGCCTGAGTTCGGAGGCCGCCGCCGGCGATGCCAGAGCGGTGCTCCTCTCCTTCGCCGACGAGCTCGCCTCGGAGACCCTCGCGGTGGAGAACCAGCTCCAGCAGTACGGGCGGCTGTTGCAGACTGCCACGGAGCGCGCGGACGTGTGGTACGGCCGAATCCTGGACCGAGTGACGGAGACTTGCCCGTCGCATCTGAGTCAGGCGCTCAAGGAGAGGCTGCGCCAGGAGATCCTCGCTCTGCCTGCGGAGGAGCTGAAGACCGGCGCCTCGAAGGCCGTATCGCGCGTCCTCAACGAGACGGTCGTCCTCCAGCTCCTCCAGCAGTACTGGGAGCAGGAGAAGGGAGCGGTTCGCTCCGCGGCGGAGGCTCTCGGCATGGACCTGCGCGACGCCATCGATCTGTCGCTCTCGGCTCCGGAGAGGCTGGACATCGTCTCGAGCTCCGGTCCCACGGCTCGCGCCTTGCCGTCCTCCGAGGTTCAGGCCGAGGGTCAAGGAGGCCTCCACTATGCCGAGAAGGTCGCCATCGGTACTGGACTCGGCCTGGGAGTCTTGGGGCTGATGATTCCCGGACCCCATTGGCCTTTCGCCCTGGCCGGGGCGATCGCGGCCTACGTGTCGGCCCGAGCGATCGGCCCGATCAGGCTCTCGCGTTCCCCCGAAGACCTGAGGGCCGCGATTCTCAAGCACGTCCTGGAAGAGGTCGATCCCTACGTTGCCAAGCTGAAGAAGCCGGTTCTGAAGGCGCTCAGGGACGCCATCGAAAGGTGCAAGGAGGAGTCCGTGGAGTCCGTCCGCACGCACCTGAGCGTCGCGATCCTGAAGGGCATGAGCGAGGACGAGGTCCGGCGTCAGCAGTACCTGCTGGACGACTTGGGGAACCAAGCCCGCGCCAAGGTCCAGCAGCTCGGAGCGTTCTGCGCCGCCGCTCTGCCGGCGATGGCCGACACCCTCTCGCAGCCGGCTCGATTCGAGAAGGGCCAGAGGGGCAGGGCTCGCGAACTCTGGAGCGACATCACCAACCTCGCGGCCCGGGAGATTCTCATCGTGGACGGCTCGCTGTCCTCCGCCGACTTCGATCTGCTGACCATGTTCGAATCGTCGGTGCCGCTCCGGATCGTCACTTGGACCGAGCCACAGGCCTCGTCCACCGCTCAGAAGTTCATCGACGCCCTGAGGGATCTGCGAGGCGTTCGGAGGGGATCCGTGTCGGTCATCGTTCCGGTGCCGGACATCGCCGACGGCCGACCGAACCTGCCCGAGGGCGCCTACGTGGCGGTTGCCGGGAGGGGCTTTGTGTTCTCCCGATCCCTGAGCGAATCGCTGTCCGGCGAGCACAGCTTCGAGTTCACTCCCGTGCGGCCCGGCGGCGACCGAGCCGAGCCCTATGAGCGACTCTGGTCTCGGCAGACGCCGGGATACCGGTACATCAGCATCTGAGCTGTCCTTCCGGAAGTCCGCTGGATAGCGGCGCGGTGGTTGGGCGAGGATGGGGCTGAGAGGCCCGGAGCTCCCAAGTCGGGTCCCTTCGTAAGAGCTGCGGTTCGGACGTGAGGTCTGGAGCGTGTGCCCGACTGTAGCCGTCGTTGCCCGGGTGTTGTTGGATGGCAATCCCCCACCGAGTCCGATCGACCGTGGAGCACCGTCGCACGGGTTTCAGGCGTCGGTTCGAGGCCCCCGGGGAGGCCTTGGTGGAGGGTTCGGATGCCGAAGGAGGTTGCTTCAACGGGCTCTGGCTGGGAGCGTACGGGAGAACCTCCCTGCGCGAGACGGGGGCTCGCAGCATCGGCCGAGCGCTTCTGATGGCAGAGGCGGCTTGCAGCCGAGCAGCGCTTGCAGGGCTTTAGGCGTCGGAACCGGACTCCAGTGCTCGCCTGCCAACCGGGAGAGGCTGCGCCCGAACAGTCAGCGGAGTGGGAGAGGAAGCCTTTGCGGCCAGCCGTTCCATACGCAAGGCTGCTGTCTGCAAGCAAAAGACCTAGTAAAATTGCCAGTTTTTCCAGGGGGTGACGGAGCACCTAGAGCACGGCCATCATGCAGAAAGGGAGGCAATAGGCGATGAAACCGAAAAGGATCTTCGCGGCTGTCGTGGCGTTTTTCGTCATGGTCTCTGGGGCGATGCTCGCGGTCAGCGTTTCGGCCAGCACGTCCGGCCCCGACGGCGATTGCGACTCCTCGGCGGAGGAGTGAGGCCAGCGCCACAGGGAGGGAGAGCGGGGAAGCTGCAAAAGTCAGCGCGGCGGATCGTCTTCGCGGCCCTTGTTGTGACTGCCTTGGTCGGTACGGCAATCTATAGCCAGCCGGCACTGACCGTGTGCCCGGCCGATGCGGAGTTCCCAGACCAGAAGTGCGCTCCCGCGTAGCAGTACTTCACCTGCAGGAACGGGTCGTGCATGGACGGAGCGGTTCGGATCGGATCTCTCGAGTTCGGATCGTGGAAGTTCGTAAAGAACAACACCAAGCTTCGCCCCTGCATCGTCGGTGGGCCCGGCGACATGTGGCGCACGGAGGGTATGAAGTGCGGAGAGTTCGAGTACTTCTTTGGGGCGAACTGCTCGCTCCTCGCTTTGCGACGCGATGGCTATCAGTCGGCCTGCCAGGACTGAGCGGCTTCTGGGGCGTTTGATCGCTCTGGCCCTTGCTTGGATGCCCATCCCGGTGGGTGTGTCCCAAAGCGTCGATTCTCTGATGGTTGCATGGCGCGAGCAAGCAAGGCGAGCGGACGCCATCCCGTGCCGGGTGGCCCAGCGGCTCTCGCTGCGCACTTGGTCGGGTCATGAAGCGTTGGGGCAGACTGGGTCCGCGGAAGTGATCACGGACGGGACCCGCTATCGCATCACTTGCCAGCTGGGCGAGCGGGGGACCAAGGAGACCTACACCTTCGATGGGCGAGTCTGGATGACGCTCTTGGAGGACCGCGCCAGAAGTGGCGCCGTCTTCAGGTGCGGGAGTGTCTCCCACGATCCGGTGAAGGATATCGGAACGCGCCTGGAGGACCATCTGCGGCACCGGAGCGAGGGCTGCTTCTACGTACGGCTGTCGGATCTTCTGACGGTCTCGCATGTGTTCAAGCGGCCCATGCCCGAGGTCATGCGGCGGCCCGGACTTCGTTACGCGGCGCATCACGGCGGAGACGACGTCGTTCTCAAGCTGGAGAAGGCCCCCGCCGACCGAAAAGAGCTGTTCGTGTCGAGGGCGGTTCTCTCGCCTCAAGGCGTATCGATCGCCCTGGTACTGGCCGACTGCGTGTATCCCGTTGCCGGGGTCAGAGGCGGCGACCTGATGATGACGCTGGAACCGGTAGGGCACCATGATTCCCGGTTGGCTGCGCTTGGAGGCTTGGAACATTAACGGGCTCGGAGCAGAGGTATGAGCTGAAGATGGAGTTCGAGGCGAGCCCGCTGGACTCTCCCTCGGAGAACCTATTCCGGATCGAATTCCCACCGGGAACGCGCCTGGCCGACTACGTCGCTGGGGAGGACCGCATCGTGAAGCGCCCAGGCTCTCAGGGTCCGCTGGTGCCCCTGCTTGCGATCGCGGGTGTCGTCTTGGCTGGAATCGCGGCTTGGCTCGTCGTTCCAGGGAGCGGGCCGTCAGATGGAGCTCGTTCGTTCGATCCCGGTCTGGTTGGTGGCCGTAGCAGGATACGCTTAGCAGCAGCACGGACCCGCGGTGATCGATCCCGCCCCGATCCAGCTCGGAGAAATCGCGGCAGGCGCGAAAGCCGTAGAGGCTACGGTTTGGAACGTCCCTTCCAAGCCCATCACGGCGCTGGCGATCGGCGGATTCTGCGGTTGCATCGAGGCTCTCGAGCCCGAGGGCCGATTCGACCTCCAGCAGGGCGAATCCCGTAGGGTGCGGTTCGCCTTCAGGCAGATCGTGGAGGGTCCGATCCGTCAGGTTCTGACGGTGCAGTCGCCTTGGAGCCCGTTGGCAGCGTCCGAATCCTCGGCCGCGTGCTGCCGGCGTTCGATCCATCCGATCTTCCGTTCGCGGCTAAGGTGCGCCGGACCGTGGAGGGCGAGCCGTTTCGAGCGGTGTGGAGCGGGAAGCTCGCGTTCGACGGGGTGGTTGAGCGCGTCGCCTCCTTCCACCAGCGCGGGCGCCACCTTGCGATCGCCATGGAGGGTGCGGCGGCGGTCGAGTGCAACATCCAGGGTCGGACGCCAGCAGTACGGTTCGAGTACGTGCGCTCCGCGGTGGTCGACCTGTCGTCGGAGATCAGCGTCGAGCCGACGGCGGTTTGGCTCGGCGCTGTCCCGCCCGGGTCCAGCAGGACAGCGGAATTCGTCTTGCGGGGAGACGGGGCGAGTCTTGCGCGGGTTCGCCTTCCGGCAGGGACGTCGGTGACGCTGCAAGGTCCAAGGTCCATGCGGATCAGCGTTCCGTTGCAGGCTTGGCTGCTGCCAGGCCTGTTGTCACGCCGGGTTCCGGTGGTGCTCGACGGCCGGGAAGTCTGCAACCTGTCTGTGTCGGGCGTGGCGCACCGGTGATGGTTCTCATGCCTCGTGACACAGAGGCGGGGACGCTGTTCGCGGCGGCGTTCGTCGTCGCGGCCCGCCTGACCGTCGAGGAGGTGGTCGGCAACTCCGCCACGTGCCCGGTGGGCGGCGGATGCCGAGAGGTTCTGTCCTCGCCCGCGGCGCACCTGGGTCCGATCCCGATCTCCGCGCTCGGTGCCGGCCATGCCCAGGCAGTCTCCCCTGAGCTCGTCCACGCAGACGAGGATCACTTTCCGCCGGCTGGACCCAGTCTGCCGAGATGCGGTGGCTGTCGGCGTGCAGCCTGCACCCTTGCCCTAGGAGCCAAGGTTAGGTGCCACCGACCCACAGCCCCTTGTCAGAACCGAGCGAGAGTTGCCAGCCACGTTGGCTGGGACCAGGCTGGACCCTGCAGGGCGCTCACTGGTTCAATGCCGCACTCTTCAGCTCCTCGGGAAGCCACGCAGGCAGACCGGCCATCCCCCGCACCGCGTCGTCGGACACCGGCACGCCCCAGGCCCGGAAGAACGGTCCCATGTTCCTGCCCGTGGCCCGGCTCAGAGCGCGCATCCACGCATCGCGCTTCTGATCGTCCGTGCGCGGTCTCTCGGAGGGCGACATCCTGTGGTAAGACGCGATCGCGTTCCGGATGGCATCCCACCCGAACTCGTCCACAACCTGCACGTACATGGTGAGCGCGAGGAACGGGTCGGACTTCCACCGCTCGAACGGAGCGCCGGCCTGCCGGTAGGTCCTCAGGCGCCTCGCCGTCTCTTCGCGCGCCATGGCCGGGTGCGTGTCCTGCCACCACTTCTTGCCCGAGACCCGCTCCATGGTGTAGAGGGTGAACACGTTGTTGGTGACCTCCACGGTGCCCTCGAAGGTCCAGAGGTCGGACTGGTGGTTGTGGCCGAGCTCGTGCCAGTGCCCCCAGGTCTCTCCGCGGGGCGCCTCTCGCAGGCGCCTGCTGTCGACGGAGAGTTCGGAGACCCCGACGGTGTACGCCATGATCGGGTAGCCGGAGTGCATCCAGCCCGCCGAAATCTGCTGGTCCACGACGAACCTCTCCGGCACGCGCCGTTGCCTCGGGATGCCCGCGAGATCCGCTTGGGCGTCCGACGCGTCGTCGTAGACTTGGCACACGGCGTCCGGGTCCTCCAGGTTGCGGACCGCCGACGCGTGCACCGTGACGATCATGTTGTCGGCCTGCAGCTCGGCCCACGGGGCCGGCAGCCTGCGGATGCGCTCCCGCCAGTCTTCCACCGAGGTCTTGCCCTTCACGAACAGCGGCGCCTCCACCGCTCCGCGAATGGTCACCTTGGTGCCAGCGGGTGCTCCTCGGTCAGGGACGACGATGTACACCAAGCCGCCGAACGCGTTGGCGGCGAGGATCCTCGGCTGATCGATCGGGAACACGCGGGTCACCTCGGGAGCGCGCTCCCAGCGGTCCAGATGCCAGAGCGTGTCGGAGTGG
>CALGMO010000045.1 GCA_937961665.1 uncultured Fimbriimonadaceae bacterium | reverse complement strand
ACGTCCGGCGCCGCGAGCTCCGCCTCGGGCCAAGGGGGCGTCGGCAGGCCGGCCATGCGGCGCAGAGCCCCGTAGAGGGCGCAGGCGTGTTCCGTGTCCTTGGGCGGCTCCGGCACACTCTCGAACTGCGGGAGCGGCCGGGAGACGTCCCCGCCGGACGCCCCGTCGCTCAATCGCTGGTGAGCCGCCCTGGCGAGATGGAGGAGCATCTGGTGCATCGGATGCAGGATGCCGCCCGGCGGCGTGCCCCATCCCCACTTCGGAACCCAGTCCCCGAACATCCAGAACGCGTGGTCCGGATCCTCGGCCAGCCGCTCGTAGGCGTCCAGCAGGCGCGGCACGGCGTCGAGCCATCGGCGGTCCGGCATCCGGTCGTGCAGCATCTGGTCGTACAGCATGACCACCCACCAGAGGCTGAAGGGGGGAATGACCTGCGTCTGACGGCTGGGATAGCGGCTCTGGGTGAGGCCGTTCTCCATCAGCGACCATCCGAGCGTCTCCACGGCGTTCCGCTGCAGCGCGCGAGCTCGGGAGAGGTAGCTGTGGATCAGCGCCTGGATGCGCGTGTCGCCGATGTACTGCAGCTGCTCGTAGTAGGGGCAGTCGAAGTAGGTCTCGCCCGCGCAGCGCTTGGCCGTTCGCACGCAGAGGTCCCACACCCGCCGGACGTCGGGATGGTCCGCCTCGAAGGAGGAATCGACCGAATACGGGTAGCCGGTCTCGTAGGCGTCCAGCAGCGACACCTCGGCCGAAGAGCTGCCGTCCACCTCGAGCGAGAGATAGCGGAAGGTCCTCCACCATGCCGGCTCGAACTCCACCTCGCCTTCGCCCAGGACGATGCAGTCCTGATAGCCCTGCATCTGCTTGCCCTCCACCACGTCGCGGTGCGGCTTGCCGGCTTGGCCCCACCACTGGCCCTCCTGCTGGATGTTCCAAAGGGACTCGGCGTAGGTGATCCAGACCTTGTCCCCGGGCCTGCCTCTCACCCGCAGGCGGGGGTAGGCGCAGAGCAGCTCCTGGTAGTCCAGAACCACCTTGGTGCCGGGGTGGAGGGTCAGCGGGATCGGCAGAGGCCCCTTGTCGGGCGGCAGGTTCGCCTCGGGGCAGTCCCCGACGAAACCGCGCCGGACCACGGGCGGAGTCTCCCGCCGGAGGTAGTCCATCAAGGGGATCGAGCGGGGCACGAGGTTCCACGGCGTCCCGCCGCTGTTGTTCCCTCGATCCTCCGCGCCGCTGACCACGATCGGCTTCCTCCAGTCGAGTTCCTGGACCTCGGAACCGGTCTCCCACCCGAAGGCGTGCATGCGCCCGTCCACCACTTCGCCCGGGCCGACGTCGATGTAGTGGTAGCTGGGCGAGGACTGCATCATCTCGAAGTCCAAGCCGGGCAGAGCGGCCACCTGCCATGCGCCCGGGGTGTTCAGCTGCTCCGCAAGGACCAGGCTCTCGAACACGAAGCCGAGGCGGGCGGTGTGCTGGGCCTGCGGCGCGTGCCGGCCGAAGTTCCAAACCAGCGCCGCGATCCAGTTGTCGCCCGGCCTCAGGTGCGGGGCGAGGTCGATCGTCTCGTAGAACCAGTGCAGCTCGTCGCCCCGCTGCGGCCCGAAAGCCACGAGCTCCCCGTTGACGTACAGCTTGTACCTCTGGTCGGCCGAGACGCGCACGGGGAAGCGATCCGGAACCGAGTCCAACCGGAGGCGGTTGCGATAGGCGAAGAACCCGAGGTCGCGCGACGGGTGGGGATCGAAGCCGATCCAGCTCGCCGCCCAAGTCGGGCCGGAAAAGCGGGCGTCCATGGCGCATTATGGCCCGAGGCAGGCTCCGTCGAACTCGGCTTCCCGCGCCACATGGGGTAGCCTAAAGCCGCGATGGGCAAGCTCCTCGATGCCGTCGAGAGGTTCCTGATCGAGGACGAGTGGCAGTACGAGCAGGTGGGCGACAAGCCGGTCCTCAAGATGCTGTTCGCGGGTGAGAACGGCGAATGGACCTGCCTGGCCCAGGTCAGCGAGGAGCTGGAGCAGTTCGTCTTCTACTCGATCTGCCCGTCGAGGGTGCCGCCGGCCAAGCGGGCCGCCATGGCCGAGTTCCTCACCCGGGCGAACTGCGGCCTGATCATCGGCAACTTCGAAATGGACTTCGAGGACGGAGAGGTCCGGTACAAGACGAGCATCGACGTGGAGGACGACCGGCTGTCGTCTCCGCTCATCAAGCGGCTGATCTACCCGAACGTGCTGATGATGGATCGCTACTTCCCCGGCATCATGGCCGTGATCTTCACGTCGATCAGCCCCAAGGAAGCGATCGAGCTGATCGAGCAGGCCTGAGCCGCGCTAGCGGTCGCTCACGAGGCGCACCAGCGGCGGCTCGTCCTCCTCGACGCCGGGAAACCGCCCCACCTCCGGGTCGGCGAAGAAATTGTCGTGCTCGTCGTCGTTCGCCGTCGAGACCTCGCCGATGATGCATTCGTCAGACTCCGGCCAGAACCTGTGGTAGACGCCCTGAGTCAGCGTGATGCGGTGCCCCGCCTCCAGCACGATCTGCTCGCCCGGCTGGAACGTCCGCCATTCCCCGTTCACCTTCAGCTGGAACGGCGACCCCTGCTCCGTGGGCAACCCGGGCCACAGCTGCAACGCCAGGCGGCCCCACCGGCAGATGATATCCTCCTTCTTGGCGCGGTGGCAGTGCGTGGGAGTCTCCATGCCCCTCTGCGCGTACATCAGCTTCTCGCAGTACTCGGGCTCCTCGGCGAGGTTCACGAGCACCAGGCCGAAGCGCCTCCAATCCCGCAAGCCGAAGTCGGTGACGTCCCAGCGCGGGTTCGGCGGCAAGGTCCACCCGTGCTTCTCGAAGCACGCCGATGCGGATCGGACGAGCTGGTTGATCTCGCTGCGCTTCATCGTGTTACAGGTTACATCTTCCCTTCCGCCCGGGCAACCGATAAACTGGTTCCGCCGTGTGGAATCCTGACGCATCTCCCGACCGCTCGTTCTCGCCGTTGCCCCTCGGCTCCGTCCGGCCTGCAGGATGGCTCCTGCGCCAGCTGAGAATCCAAGCGGACGGCCAGACCGGGTTGCTCGAGCGGCACTGGCCCGACGTCGGCCCGAACTCGGCCTGGCTCGGTGGCGACGGCGAAGGCTGGGAGCGCGGCCCCTACTACGTCGACGGCCTCGTGCCCCTGGCGGTCCTTCTTCAGGACGGCGAGCTCCTCGCTCGCGCCGAGAGGTGGATCGACTGGACCCTGAAGAGCCAATCCGCCGACGGGCGGTTCGGTCCCGACAAGCTGGACGACTGGTGGCCGATGGCGATCATGGCCAAGGCTTTGACGCAGTGGGCCGAGGCCACCGGAGACCCGCGCGTGGAGCCGTTTCTCTCCCGCTTCTTCGCCTATCTGGAGAGGGAGGCGCCGTCCCGGCCCTTCCACGCCTGGGCGATCGCCCGGTGGGCCGATATGGCCCTGTCCATCCAGTGGCTGCTTCGGCGAACCGGGGCGGAGGGCCTTCGGCGTGCTCTGGCCGAGACGCACCGGCAGGGCCTCTCGTGGACGCACTGGTTCCAGTGGTTCCCGGCCACGGCCAAGCCTGCCAAGGAGACGTTCCGGTTCAGCCACTTCACGCACGTCGTCAACAACGCCATGGGTGTGAAGGCGCCGGCGGTCGAGTGGGAGATCACGGGCTGGGAGTTCGCCCGAACCGCCGCCTGGCAGGCGCTGGAGATGCTCGATCGCTACCACGGCCAAGCCACAGGCCTGTTCACCGGCGACGAGCACCTTGCCGGGCTGCAACCCACCCAAGGCACCGAGCTGTGCGCCGTCGTCGAGTACATGTTCTCGCTGGAGAAGCTGATCGCAACGTTCGGCGATCCGCTGTTTGGAGACCGCCTGGAGAGCCTCGCCTACAACGCCCTTCCGGCTACCTTCGATCCATGGATGCGGGCGCACCAGTACGACCAGCAGGCGAACCAGGTGCTGTGCGACCTGCATCCCCGCGCCTGGGTGAACAACGAGCCGGACTCCAACCTGTTCGGGCTGGAGCCCAACTTCGGGTGCTGCACGGCGAACTACCACCAAGGCTGGCCGAAGTTCGTGGCCAGCCTGTGGATGAGGTCGGACGACGACGGATTGGCCTTTGTGGCCCTCGGCCCCTCCGCCGTCGAGGCGACCGTGCGCGGCAAGACGGTCCGGCTGGAGGCGGACACCGATTATCCGTTCCGCGATTCGATCACCCTGCGCTATGCCGGCGCCTCGACGCACCGGTTCCCGCTGTGGATCCGGATCCCGGCCTGGGCCGACAGCCCGACCGTCGACGGAGAGCCGGTCCCTGCTGGGGCGTTCCACCTCGTGGACCGGGAGTGGCGCCCCGGAGACACCATCGTGGTCCGACTTCCGATGCGCCCGCGCCTGGAGAGGCGACCCTCCGGCGGAGTCTCGGTTCTTCGCGGTCCGCTGGTCTACTCCCTGCGCATCGGAGAGCGATGGAACGTGGTGCGTGGCCAAGAGCCATTGCCGGACTATGAGGTCCTTCCGACGACGCCGTGGAACTACGCCCTCCGAACGGACGGCGAGCGGATCGAGGCGGCCTTCGAGGAGCGCGATCTGGCGGCCCCGTTCTTCTCGCCGGAGAACGCGCCCGTGGTGGCGAGGGTGGAGGCCGCGGCGGTGCCCGGCTGGGGGCTCGTCGACGGCTCTTCTGGTCCGGTGCCTACGGGATCGTTCGAGGTCGGCCCCTCAGAGACCGTCGAGCTGGTCCCCTATGGTTGCGCCAAGCTCCGCGTCACCGAATTCCCGTTCTCCGGTTAGCCGGCGGCCGGGAAAGTAAACTGGGCCATGCGTCGCCCGTCGCTCGGAGCCGGACCCGGTGCGGGCACGTCCGTCGCCGGCCTCCCCTTGCCGGCGTGGCTGGCGGCGGACGGCTTCGACGCGGACTGCGTGGTGAGCTCACGGGCCAGGGCCATGCGCAACCTGGCCGGATTCCGCTTCCCCTCCGCCGCCCGGCCGACCGAGCTGCTCGAGGTGGCCCGGCTGGTCCGAGAGGCCGCCTGCACCCCTTCGGATTCCCCCGAGACGACGTTTCGGCCTCTCGGTTCGCTCACTCTCGTTGAGTTCGACGCCTTGGTGCGCACCAGGCTCGCCTCCCCGCACTTCCCGTGGCGCGAGCCCGGCCGCCTCGTTCTGGTCAACGACGCCCGCACGGCCTCCATCCTCGTCAACGAGGAGGATCATCTGCGCATCCAGGTTCTGTTGCCGGGGCACGCGGTCGAGGACGCCAAGGCCGCGCTCGAACGAATCCTGGCGGTGCTCTCCCGGCGCCTGCGGTTCGCCCATGCCGAGCCGTGGGGCTACCTGGCCAGCAGCCCGCCGAACTGCGGCACCGGCCTCCGGCTGTCGGTCATGGCGCACCTGATCGGACTGGCGCACGCCAAGCGGCTTCGCGGCGTTCTGACCGCGCTCGCGCAGCGCGGGCTCGTCGTGCGGGGCCTCTTCGGCGAATCATCGCGAGCGACCGGGGCCTTCGTGCAGGTCAGCACAACGCGCGGCGGGCAAGCCGAGTGGCGCGGAGCGAGGGAGTTCCTGCTGGAGCAGGAGCGGGAGGCCAGGCTCCAGACCCCCGCCGAGGAGCTCGATCGGCGCCTCGAGGAGCTGGCGGCCTACATCCAGCGCTGCCGATCCCTGCAACCGGCCGACGCGCTCCGGGCCTTGGCGTGGCTGCGCTGGGGCCTGTCGTCCGGGCGGCTGCGGGGCGCGGCGATCCACGAGGCGGACCGCGCTTGGGCCGAGGTGCTGGGCGACCCGGCCCGCACCGACCTCGGTCCCGCCCGCGCGCGGGCCCTGCGGGCCTTCCTAGCCGGCCTGGATTTCAACCGGGGCTGAGCCCGCCCGAAGGTACACTGTCCGTCCATGAGCGCCGACTGCCACATCGCCGACATTTCCCTCGCCGACGCCGGTCTCGACCGGATCGAGTGGGCCGAGCGCGAGATGCCCGTCCTGCGGCAGATCCGCGAGCGGTTCGAGAGGGAGAGGCCGCTGGCGGGGCAGAGGATCACGGCCTGTCTGCACGTGACCACCGAGACCGCCAACCTGCTGCGAACCCTGCAGGCAGGCGGGGCCGAGGTGGCCGTCTGCGCCAGCAACCCCCTGAGCACCCAGGACGACGTGGCGGCCGCGCTGGCCCGGCACTTCGGCGTCCGCACCTACTGCATCAAGGGCGAGGACCACGAGACCTACTACCGCCACATCCACCAGGCGCTCGACATCCGCCCGACGCTGACCATGGACGACGGCGCCGACACGGTGGGCGTGATCCACAGCGAGCGGCGGGAGCTGATCCCCGGAATCCTCGGCGGCACCGAAGAGACCACGACCGGCGTCATCCGCCTGCGCGCCATGGCCCGGGAGGGCGTGCTGGAGTATCCGATCATCGCGGTGAACGACGCCGACACGAAGCACCTGTTCGACAACCGCTACGGAACCGGACAGAGCACCATGGACGGCATCCTGCGGGCCACGAACGTCCTCCTCGCGGGCCGCACGGTGGTCGTCGCCGGGTACGGCTGGTGCGGGCGAGGCGTGGCGATGCGCGCCAAGGGCCTCGGGGCGCACGTCATCGTCACCGAGGTGGACCCCACCAAGGCGATCGAGGCCGTCATGGACGGGTTCCAGGTGATGCCGATGGCGCAGGCCGCCCCACTGGGCGACGTCTTCATCACCGTGACGGGCAACAAGAACGTGATCGACGGGCGGCACTTCGACCTGCTGAAGGACGGGGCGATCCTGTGCAACTCGGGGCACTTCAACGCGGAGATCGACATCCCCTCGCTCGAGAGGGCGTCGAAGAGCCACCGCAGCGCTCGGCCGTTCGTGGAGGAGTACTCGCTGAACAACGGGCGGCGCGTGTACCTCCTGGCCGAGGGGCGGCTGATCAACCTCGCAGCGGCGGAGGGCCACCCGGCGTCGGTGATGGACATGAGCTTCGCCAACCAGGCGCTGTCGGCCGAGCACATGGTCCGCAACGCCAGCCGGATGGAGAAGCGCGTCTACCGCGTGCCCGAGGAGATCGACAAGGCGATCGCCTCGCTCAAGCTGCGCTCAATGGGCGTGACGATCGACGAGCTCACCCCGGAGCAGGTCGAGTACCTGAACGCTTGGCAGGAAGGGACCTAGGCGGCGCTCAGGCGGCCGGCCGCAGCGAGGGCGGCAGCAGCCCGGGAACGAGCAGCCTCTGGTCGCGCTTGGCGAGCACCACCGCTCGCTCCATCGCGTTCTCGAGCTCGCGCACGTTGCCCGGCCACGCGTAGCCCAGCAACAGCTCGGCGGTTCCGTCGGGGATCTCCAGCGGCTGCCGCTCGTTCTCCCGGGCGCACTTGCTCAGGAAGTGTCGGGCCAGCGGAAGGATGTCCTCCTTGCGTTCCCTCAAGGGCGGCACGTGGATCTCCACGACTTTGAGTCGGAACAGGAGGTCCAACCGGAAGGAACCTTGGTCGACGGCCTCCTGCAGATCGCGGTTGGTCGCGGCGATCAGGCGGACGTCCACCCGCACCGGCTCTCTGCCCCCCAGACGCTCGATCTCCCGCTCCTGCAGAACGCGGAGCAGCTTGACCTGGATAACGGGCGGCACGTCGCCGATCTCGTCCAGAAACAGCGTGCCGCCGTCCGCCAGCTCGAATCGGCCCGGCTTGCTGGCCTGAGCGCCGGTGAACGCGCCCTTCTCATAGCCGAACAGCTCGCTCTCGAGCAGCGTCTCGGGCAGGGCCGCGCAGGACACCGCCACGAACCTCTTGGACGCGCGGCCGGAGAGGGCGTGGATGGTCTTCGCCACGACCTCTTTGCCCACCCCGCTCTCGCCCGTCACCAGCACGGTGGCGCGGGACTCGGCCACCGTCTCGATTTCCTCGAGGATCGCCTTCATCGCGGGCGACTCCGCGATGAACGGCGGTCGCTCCGCCTTGGACGCCTTGGACCGCTTCTCGCTCTTCCGATCGCCGCCGCAGGCGGCCTGGATGATGCGCTTGAGGGAATCGAGGTCGAACGGTTTGGGGACGTACTCGAACGCGCCCTTGCGGATCGCCTCCACGGCCTGCGGGATCGTGCCGTAGGCCGTCATGATCACGACCTCGGTCTCCGGCCACCGCGCCCGAACCTCCTCGAAGAGCTCGAAGCCGGTCATGCCGGGCATGGTGACGTCCGTGAGGACGCAGTTCCACTGCCCCGACTCCAGCAGCCGCAGCGCGGCCAGAGCGTCCTCCGCGGTCCCGACGTGATAGCCCTCCTTCGTGAACGCCACCTCGAGGATGCGCCGGATGGTCGGCTCGTCGTCCACCACCAGCAGACGGCCCTTGCTCATGCCGCGGCACCTCCGCTCCACTGAATCGTGAACGAGGTTCCCCGTCCGAGCTCGGACCTCACGTCGATCGATCCGCCGTGCGCGTCCATGATCTTCTTGGCCGTGCTGAGGCCCAGGCCGTTGCCCTTCGGCTTGGTCGTGAAGAACGGCGTGAACAGCATCGACAGCGTTTCGGCGCTCATCCCCCTTCCCGTGTCGCGGACGGTCAATCGATCCGATTCGAGGACCACCTCGACGATCCCGCCCGGCTCGCAGGCCTGGATCGCGTTCACAACGAGGTTGTGCAGAACCTGCGACAGCCTCGCCGAGTCGACCTCGGCCTCCACGGGGTCGTCGGGGGAGATCGCGACCAGCCGAACCCCGGCCTGCTCGGCCCGCGCCTGCTGAATGGTCACGACGCCGTGCACGAGGTTCCTCAGGTCGCACCTCTGCCGGTGGAGCTGCAGCGGCTTGGCGAAGTTGAGGAAGTCCGTGCAGAGGCGGTTCAGCCGTTCCCCTTCGTCGTGGATGATCTGCGCGAGCTCGGCCACCTGCCCGCCGTGCTCCAGCAGCATCTGCGAAGCGCCGCAGATGCCCGTCAGCGGGTTGCGGATCTCGTGGGCGATCGCGGCCGCCATCTGCCCCATCTCGGCGAGCCGCCGGATTCGAGCCATCTCGCGGGCGGACCGCTCGCTCTCGGTGATGTCTTCGATCGCGACCACCACGCCGCCGTCCGGGAGCTGCGAGCCGTGCAGCAGCAGAACCTGCTCCTGCGGCCCCCGGCGGCACACGCGCTGGCGCCGTCCGGAGGCGCGCACCTCCTCAGCCAGCTGCAGGATCTCCCGACCCAGCTCTTCCTCGGGTCGGAGGTCCAGGCCTCCCAGCAGGCTCAAGGCCTCGGGGTTGGCCGCGCCCACCCGGCCGTCGGGATCGATGCTGACCACTCCCACGGCCAGGGAGGAGAGGACGGCCTGGATCTCCGCTCGCATCCGCTCGGCCTCGCGGAGGGCCTGGTTGCGCTCCGCGAGCAGCGTGAGGTTCCGCAGGGCTAGCCCGAGGTAGCGGACCACCGACCAGGCTGCGAAAAGGTCGTCGTCGCCGAACTCCGGCTCGTCCCTGCCGCGGCTGAGGTTCAACACGCCGAGGCACTCGTCCGAGGCCACGACGATCGGCACCACCATCGCAGAGCCGATCTCGGGACGCGCCGACACACCGCGCAGGCGCACGTCGTCCGAAGGATCCTTCACCAGCATCGGCGTGCGGGCTTGGATGCACGCCCCCGCGATCCCCTCGCCAGCACGGATCGTCGTGCCGATCGGCGCCTTCACCTGGTCGCCGTGCTTGGCGACGAGCCGGTAGGATCGCCCCGGTCGCTCCGCCAGAAACAGGCTCGCACCGGAAGCGCGGAACAACGCGGCGCACGCCGCCACGAACGGCTGGAGCTGCTCCTCGAACGTGCCCTCGATCGGAATCGTGGCGAGGTCGAAGAGAGCCCAGACCTGCTGCACCCCCGCACTGGGCCCACCCATATCCAAAGGATCGGTCCCGAGGAGCGATCCGTGTACCCGATAGTTCCACGGGTTCTTACCGCGCGGTCGGCCTTCCGGGTATATTCTCGCGGACCTCTGGGACGAACCGCCGCCGCCTCTCCCGGACGTCGACCACCGCTGTGAAAGCCTACTTGGTGCTGAGCGACGGCACGGTGTACGAGGGCGAGTCCCTCGGCGCCGAGGGCCTGACGACCGGCGAGGTCGTCTTCAACACCGGCATGACGGGGTACCAGGAGATCCTCACGGACCCCAGCTACGCCGGGCAGATCGTACTCCTCACTTACCCGCTGATCGGCAACTACGGCATCAACGACGACGACTTCGAGTCGGACTCCCTGAAGCCGACGGGGCTGATCGTCCGCGACGCCTGCGAGTCGCCGTCCAACTGGCGCAGCCGAAAGTCCCTCCACCCGTTCCTGAGGGAGCGCGGACTGGTCGCCATCCAGGGCGTCGACACGCGCGCGATCACGAAGCGCATCCGGTCCGCCGGCGTCACCATGGGGGCCATCACGACCGGATCTCCGGACGAGGCCCTCGACGTCCTCCGCCGGACGAAGGACTACGGTGAGACGGACTTCGTCTACTCGGTCACGACCCCGCAGCCTTACGCCTGGGGCCGCTCCGGCAAGGAGGCCCTGGAGGAGGACGACGGCAGCTTCCCCCGCCGCCTGGCCGTCATCGACTGCGGACTCAAGTACAACATCCTGCGACGGTTCGCAGCCGTGGGGTGCCGCAGCCTGGTGTTTCCCGCCACGGTGACCGCGGACGAGCTGCTGTCCCACGATCCGGACGGGATCCTTCTCTCGCCCGGTCCGGGGGACCCCGCGAGGCTCGGGCCGATCGTCGAAACCGTGCGCCGTCTGCTGGGCCAGCGCCCGATCTTCGGCATCTGCCTCGGCAACCAGCTGCTCTGCCAGGCGATCGGCGGGCGCACGTTCAAGCTGAAGTTCGGGCACCGGGGGAGCAACCATCCGGTGAAGGACCTTCGGCGCGGAACGGTCACGATCACCTCCCAGAACCACGGCTACGCCGTCGACCCCGATTCGTTGGCCGGCACCGGCGCGATCGTCACGCAGGTCAACGTCAACGACGGCACCGTCGAAGGCATCGAGATACCCGAAGCCATGGCCTCCTCCATCCAGTACCACCCCGAAGCGGCTCCGGGGCCTTGGGACAGCCGCCCCTACTTCGTCGAGTTCGTCGAGCGGATGGGGGAGTTCCGGCGGTGAAGGTTCTGGTCATCGGCAGCGGCCCGATCGTGATCGGTCAGGCCGCGGAGTTCGACTATGCCGGCACGCAGGCCTGCAAGAGCCTCCGTGAGGAGGGCTGCGAGGTCGTGCTGATCAACAGCAACCCGGCGACGATCATGACCGACCAGGGCATGGCCGATGCGCTGTACATCGAGCCGCTGACCGTCGAGTTCTGCGAGCGCGTCATCCGCCGGGAGAAGCCCGACGCCCTTCTGCCCACGCTTGGAGGCCAGACCGGGCTGAACCTGGCGACGGCGCTGGCCGACCGCGGCATCCTGCAGGAGCACGGCGTCCGCCTGCTCGGCACCCCCCTCGACTCCATCCGCAAGGCGGAGGACCGCGAGAGCTTCCGCCAGCTCATGCGCGAGATCAAGGAGCCGGTTCCCGAGAGCTGGATCGTCACCACCCGCAAGGAGCTGAAGGAGCTTCTCGAGATCGCTCCCTACCCCTGCATCATCCGGCCCGCCTACACGCTCGGCGGAACCGGAGGCGGCATCGCGAACTCGCCGGAGGAGCTTTGGGAGATCGGCCTGAAGGGTCTGGCGCTCTCCATGCGCAGCCAGATCATGGTCGAGCGGAGCCTGCTCGGCTGGAAGGAGATCGAGTACGAGGTGATGCGCGACAGCGCCGGCAACTGCATCACCGTCTGCAACATGGAGAACCTCGACCCGATGGGGGTCCACACCGGGGACTCGATCGTGGTCGCCCCCAGCCAGACGCTCAGCGACATCGAGTACCACATGCTGCGCACGGCGTCGCTGAAGATCATCCGCGCGCTGGGCATCGAGGGCGGCTGCAACGTGCAGCTCGCCGTCAACCCGGACGGATTCGACTACTACATCATCGAGGTCAACCCCAGGGTGAGCCGCTCCTCCGCCCTGGCCTCCAAGGCCACCGGGTACCCGATCGCCCGGGTCGCCGCCAAGATCGCCATCGGCAAGACTCTCGACGAGATCGACAACCAGGTGACGGGCACGACCAAGGCCTGCTTCGAGCCGGCTCTCGACTACTGCGTCGTCAAGATCCCCCGCTGGCCGTTCGACAAGTTCGCCTCCGGCGACCGCACGCTGTTCACGCAGATGAAGGCGACCGGAGAGGTGATGGCGATCGACCGCACCTTCGAGTCGGCGCTGATGAAGGCGCTCCGGGGTCTGGAGATCAAGCACCGGGACCTGCGCCACCCCGGCATGGCGTCCCTGACCGACGAAGAGCTGGCCCACGCCATCTCGCACCCGACGGACGAACGCCTGTGGGCCCTGGCGGAGGGACTCCGGCGCGGATGGTCGGTGGAGCGCGTGCGCGACCTGAGCCGCGTGGACCCGTGGTTCCTCCGCGCAATCGCGAAACTCCTCGCCATCGAGCGCAGGCTGCAGCTGGCGGCGGAGAGCGAGGGCGCTTCCGAGGATCTCGGCAGACTCGTCCACGAGGCGTTCCTGATGGGCTTCCCCTCGCCCACGATCCTGAGCATGCTGCAGGTGCCGCCGAGCGACCTCGAGCTGGTGCAGAAGGCGATCCGCGCCCAGCACCGGCTAGGTGCCGACCACGAGGCGTTCGTCGCGGCGCTGGAGGCGAGCGACACGCTCGAGCAGTTCGTCCGCGAGGTGGAGGAGCACGCCGACCAACCGGCGCTTCCGCTCGGCGGAGGGTCCGGCGCGGTGCTGGACGGAAAGCTGGAGCGGCTCGCCGCGCAACGGTACGGCACCCGGGCCGCGTTGGAGGTCGAACGGCAGAAGGTGATGCCGGTGTTCAAGATGGTGGACACCTGCGCCGGCGAGTTCGAGTCCGCCACGCCGTACTACTATGGAACGTTCGAGCAGGAGGACGACGCCAAGCTCCGTCCCGCAGACGCCCGCCCGACGGTGTTCGTGCTCGGCTCCGGACCGATCCGCATCGGCCAAGGGATCGAGTTCGACTACTCCTGTGTGCATTGCGTGTGGGCCCTCCAGAAGATGGGCTACCGGGCCATCCTGATCAACAACAACCCCGAGACGGTCTCCACCGACTTCGACACCAGCGACGGCCTGTACTTCGAGCCGGTGACCCTGGAGGACGTGCTGGACGTGGCCGCCCACGAGAACCCGGTCGGAGCCGTGGTGCAGTTCGGGGGCCAGACGGCGATCAACCTCGCCTCCAAGCTCGAGAAGGCCGGGCTGCCGGTGCTCGGCACTCCACCCAGAGCGATCGATCAGGCCGAGGACAGGGACCTCTTCGAGAGGCTGCTCTCCGACCTGGGAGTCCCCAAGCCCGCCGGTCGGGCCGTACGCAGCCTGGAGGAGGCGATCCGCGTCGCACGCGAGGTGGGCTATCCCGTGCTCGTCCGCCCCAGCTTCGTGCTCGGCGGCCGGGCGATGGAGATCGTGTACACCGAGGACCAGCTCCGCCTCTTCTACCGGGAGGCCGAGGACGCCAACCCCGGCCAGCCGGTGCTGGTGGACCAGTACATCCTGGGAACGGAGGCCGAGGTCGACGTCGTCTCGGACGGCGTGGACACCCTGGTCCCCGGCATCATGGAGCACATCGAGCGGGCGGGCGTTCACAGCGGCGACTCGATGGCCGTCTATCCCGCCGTCAGCCTCTCGCAGGACGTCCAGCGGCAGATGGTGCTCGCCGCCTGCAAGATCGCACGAGCCCTCGGCGTGCGGGGCGTCATGAACATCCAGTTCGTGATCCGAGACGGCAAGGCCTACGTCCTCGAGGTCAACCCCCGCGCCTCGCGCACGGTGCCGTACCTGAGCAAGGTCACCGGAATCCCGATGGTCGACCTCGCCACGCGGTGCATCATGGGCGCCAAGCTCGCGGACCTCGGCTACCGCAGCGGCCTGTGGGTGATCGACCCTGCGGAGGAGGACCGCTTCGCCGAAAGCCCGTGCCCGCCAGCCTGCCGCGGCCGGATCCTGCCGGAGGAGGAGTTCGCCGACGGCCGCGCCGTGGTGCCCGACCCGATCCTCTACGCCGTCAAGGCGCCCGTGTTCAGCTTCCAGAAGCTGGCCAAGGTGGAGCCCAGCCTGGGCCCGGAGATGAAGTCCACCGGCGAGATCCTCGGCACCGACTTCACCTTCGAGGCCGCGCTGTACAAGGCGATGGTCGGCAGTGGGATCGCGTTCAAGGGGGACGGCTACGTGCTTCTGAGCGTCCAGGATCCCGACAAGCCCGCCGCCATCGAGATCGCGCGCGAGATGATCGCCCAAGGCTATCGGATCGCGGCCACGGGCGGAACCCACGACGCCCTGAGGGAGGCCGGCATCCCTAGCCACTGGGTCATGAAGATCCACGAGGGCCAGCCCAATCTCCTGGACTTCATCCGCGAGGGCCAGGTCAGCCTGATGGTCAACACCCCGAGCGCCGACGCGAAGGCAGAGGCGGAGGGCGCGCGCATTCGCCGTGCGTGCATCGAAACGGGCATCGCATGCGTCACGTCGATCGACACGGCCAAGGCTCTGGTGAGGGCGCTGCGCGTGTTCCGCAACCCTGAGGCGTCGAACTGCCTCCGCATGGAGGAGTACCTGGTAGGCCGGCCCGAGAGAGCCTGATCTCCGCCCGGCGGCCCGTCCGAGTCCTCCCGGGAGGTGGCCCGTGCCTGCGGACCGAGTCCGGGGCCATGGCGTCGCCCCCGACCCGGGCATCCCGTCCGTTGCGGGTCCCTCCGCTCCCCCAAGGGGGAACGAGGTTCAAAGCCCAGCGATCATGGCCGGGGAGGAGCCTGCCCGCCGCCCAGGATGGAGCCCAGCTGCGCCGCACCTTGCTTCATCTGCTCGCGGGCGCGCTGGACCCTCTCGCGGAACGCCTGCGGCAGCCGGTCGAACGGCACCGCGGGTGCGCCCTCGGGCACATCGACGTCCTCCAGCACGCCGGTGAGCGAAACCTGCGGCGTCAGCTGGAAGACGAACTGCCACTGGAGCTTCACCGCGACGCGGAAAGTCTCCCAGTTCGGAAGGAACGAGCCCACCATGGCCCCCAGCGCCGGGTCCTCGCGAAGCTGCTGCATCGCACCCAGCTCCTCGGCCCCGAGCGCCGAGAACAGACGGAGGCCTCCTGTGCTCGCGCCGCCGTTCACCACTACCTGGGTGCGCTGGACGGTCACCCTCAAGAGCGCGTCGTTGGGAATGCCGTTGGGCAGCAGCTCGGTCGGTTCCGCTCGGAGCGCCGCGAGCGGGTTGCCGCTCTGGGGAGCCTGCAGCCGGAGACCGCCCAGGCCCAGGAAGCCGGGGAGGTAGGCCATGCGCCACACCATCGCCCTCTGGTTGGGCGTCAGCAGACGCAGAGGGATCTCCGCGCCATTCAGGGCCGACTGGCGCTGCGAGGCCGTCATGGACCCGAAGAAGCGAAGCAGGTCCCACTGCATCGCCGACGGATTGGCGATGAGCCCCGGCACGCTCAGCGTGGCGTAGAGCTGTGCGACCGGGCTTTCGAGCACGGGAGGGTTGTTGAGCGCGTACGCCGCCAGATCCGCCAGCCGCAGGGTGCCGTCCGACCGAACCGAGGCGATGAGGCCCGCCAGAGCGCGCCGATCCTGGCGCTGCATCCGCTGGTACCAAGGCCGCGTGGGCCGAGCCACGATCCAGCGGTCGTCCGACTCGAACGACATCAGCCGCAGGTCCTGGAGCGACTTGAGGAACGACTCCACCGTGAGCTTCTGCCCCGGCAGCAGGAAGAGGCTGGCGGAGAACGCCGCATCCGGAACGCAGGCGACCAGGTTGCGGCCGTAGGCCTGCGCCGCCGCCGCGAGGGCCTCGCCGTGGAAGAACGACAGCGGCTCGTGCTCGTCCGGCCGCCGAAGCACCGAGGCCAGCTCGTCGTCGATCGCGGCCGAAGGCGCGCCGCCCAGCGCGACCGCCGAGATGCCCCGCAGGACGCCGAGAAGCTTGGCCGACAGCGGGCTGAGGCGAATCTCCTGCCCGGTCGCCGTCGCGGAGCCGAGCGAGTCAAGGAGGTTGAGCGGACTGGACTCCAGCAGCATGGTGAGCCCGTCCGAGAAGACCTCCTTGCCATCCTGATCGAACAGCGTCAGCCGAAACTCGTACCCGTCGGTGAGTCTCTGCCTCTGGATCGACAGAAGGGCTTTGCTCGGAGAACCCGCCACCGCGCCCCGCGTGCCCCCGAACAGAGCGCCCAGCAGGCGCTCCATGCCGCCCTCGTCGTTCGCGGCGTCGTTGGCGTCTGCCCACTTGGCCTGTTCGGCGACCAGTTGGTTCAGGATCGGCAGCGATCCGCTGGGAAACTGGCGCTGCATCGCGTTGGGGCGCGTGCTGAACACCAGCCGCTCGCCGTCGCCCAGCATCGCCAGGGTCTTCGGCCCGATCAGCCGCGCCAGCCGGGCCACGGCCCTGCCCGTGGGACTGGCCGGGTTGCCCGCGATGAGGTTCCTCCCGAGCTGCGCCATGGCCAGCGGCGAAAGACCGCCTCCGGCCATCCTCGGCCCGCCGCCCGGGCCCTTGCGTGCCTCCTCGATGGCCTGGGCGTCGAAGGTCGGATGCTTGGCGAGCGGCTCCGAGAGCTTTCGAATCGCCTCCTCGGCGGCCTTCTGGCGCCAAGCCAGCTCGGCGTCCCGCTGCTCCTTGCGCTGGGCGTCGGTCAGCACGAGCGTCAGCTTCGATCCGTCGTCCCTCCAGGAGGCGCCGAGGGCGGACGCGACGCGCGCCAGCAGCTCGTCCGGCTCCACCTTCGACGCGCTCACCACGACCACCTCGCCCGCGAGCTCCCGCGAGACCTCGAGCCTCTTGCCCACCGCCTGCGACAGCAGCCGGACCGCCTTCTCCAGAGGCATCGCGGGGACGACGGCGTCCACGGGATCGGCGTGCGAGAGCGCGGGGCAGAACAACAGCAGCCCGAGCGCCGGCGCCCGAAGGATGCAGAGCAGTTTCACCATGGTCCTGCGCCGAAGACTACCCGTTGTCTCCCCTTCGCCAGACCGCAGAGAGCGTCGCGAAGGCCGAGGCTCCGCCCAGATCCAGAAGAACGTCCCAACCGGAGCCCGAGCGCACTTGGGTTGCCGTCTGGCGCGTCTCGTCTGCACACGAGTAGAGGGCCACGCTCAGCAGAGCGATTCCGACCGTCCTCGGCGAGAGCCTGCCGGGGAGAGCCCGGAGCGTCAGCAGCGCGAACGTTCCGTAGAACAGAAAGTGCACGACCTTCCTCGACAGGGTTGAGAGAGCCTCGGCCGAGGCGGGGTCGAGGCCCAGCAGAAGCTCCAGCCAGCTCGGGTAGGAGCCGGGAGCGCCCTGGCTCCCGCTGAAGGCGGCGATCAGCCAAGCGCACAGGGTTGCTCCGGCCGCGGCGCAGGCCCGACTCCACGCCGGACGGCTCCGACCCACCCTCGCCAAGATCGCTCCTGCGACGAGGCACCCGAGAACGAGCCCCGGCTTGAAGCCTGCCGGCAGCCCGGCCTCCGCGGCTCCCGCCGCCCAAAGCAGCGCGAAGCCGACGGCGTGCAACGCGCCGGCCGCCAGACGGGCCGAAGGCCCGAGCTCCGGCACGGACCACCACTGCCAGATCGAGCCGGCCGACGCCATGCCGGCCAGCGCCAACGCCAGGGCGGCCGGGCCGTACAGCGCATGGAGGATGAGAACGAGCGCGAACCCAACGGCACCGCCAGCGATCGCGACCCAGACCCTCACCTTCCGGAAGCCTCCCCGATCCGTGTGCCAAACTCTACCCATCCCATGCGCATCCTCATCACGACCGACGACGGCATCCGGGCGGATGGCCTTTGGAGCCTCGCCGAGGTCGCCCAGGAGTTCGGACAGGTCGTCGTCGTGGCTCCCGATCACGAGCGCAGCGCCTGCGGGCACTCTATGACGATGCGCAACCCGCTTCGCGTCCG
>CALGMO010000044.1 GCA_937961665.1 uncultured Fimbriimonadaceae bacterium | reverse complement strand
CCAGATGAGCCAGGAGCGCCACGCCACCCGTCTGAAGGGCCTCCATGTGGTGCCATCCCCAGGATGGCGCGACCTGGAAGCTCCTGGCCAGGGCGGCCAGCATCAGGTGGTGGCCGTTGGCGCACAGGAACACGACGGTCGCCAGCAGGTGCTTGTACTCGGCGAGCAGGGTGTTGCTGGTGCCCGTGGCGGGGTTCATGATGTGCCCCATGCTGAGGCCCATCTGAAGGTCCATCACGCTGCCCGCCATCTGCGCGACGGACAGGCACATCGACACCATTGCGCCGATCACCAGCCCGATCACCGCCTCGTTCGCGATGGCGAGCACCGCCCGGGTCAGGTCCGGCGGCACCTCCCCGGCTTGAGGCCGCAGGGCCACGGCCAGCGTCCCGGCGATCGCCGCCGAGAGGAACACGCGCACGCGGACCGGCAGCCCCGATCCGCCGAACACCGGCGCGGCGGCCAGCATCGCCGAGCAGCGCACGAACACCAGGAAGAACGCGAACAGGAACGGCCCGTCCAGCCTCATCCGCCGACCCTCGCCGCCTGCTCGAAGCACAGGTGCACGAAGCCGACCAGCGTGGACAGCATCCAGCCGCCCATCAGCGCCACGACGATCGCCATGCCGATGAGCTTCGGCACGAACGTCAGGGTCATCTCCTGAACCTGGGTCACCGCTTGGAACACGCTGATCAGCAGGCCGAGGAACAGCGCGACGGCGAGGATGGGCAGGGAGACCAGAAGCGCGACCTCCATCCCCCTTCGGCACAGGTCCATCACCAGAGTCGGATCCATCTCAGCGGTACCCCGAAAGGATCGCGGCCACCAGCGTGCTCCACCCGTCGGCGAGCACGAACACCAAGAGCTTGGCGGGCAGCGACACGACGGTCGGCGGGAGCATCATCATGCCCATGCTCATCAGCGCGCTGGCCACGATCAGGTCGATGATCAGGAACGGAACGAAGATGTAGAAGCCGACGAGGAACGCCGTCTTCAGCTCGCTGATCACGAAGGCCGGGATCAGCGTGGTCAGCGGCACGCTGTCGCGGGTCGGGTTCTTCTGCCCGCTCAGGTTCACGAACAGGATCAGGTCCTTCTCGTAGGTGTTCTTCAGCATGAAGGCCCGGATCGGCCCCTCGGCGCGGGCGACGGCCTGGTCGAGCGGGATCTCCTTGGCCAGATAGGGTTGCAGGGCGTCCTGCTGGATCTGCCGGTAGGTCGGCCCCATCACGAAGAACGTGAGGAACAGGCTGAGGCCGACCAGCACCTGGTTCGGCGGGATCGCGGGCGTGCCGAGCGCCGTCCGAACGAAGCTGAAGATGATCACGATGCGCGTGAACGCCGTCGTGAGGATGAGGATGGCGGGCGCGAGGCTGAGGACGGTGAGCAGGGCGAGGATCTGGAGGGAGACCGCCACCTCGTCGCCCTGAGCCTGCTCCACGCCGATGCTGATCTTCGGGAGGCCCGTCGTCTGCGCGGCGGCCGCTCCGGCCAGCGCCGCGAGGCCCGCCAGAGCGATCCAGCGCAGGTGCCGCGAGCCGAGCCTGCTCATCCCGCCAGCCTCTCCAGCCTCTCCAGGACCTCGGCCAGCCGCTCGGGCTCCGGTTCGGCGTCCTCGGTCTCGATCGCCGCGTGCACGGGCGGCTGCGCTTTGGCCGGCTCGGCCTCCTCCACCAGATCGAGGAACGTCTTCGGCTGGGGCGGGGCTTCCGTGAGGTCGGCGATCAGGTTGGCCCCCTGCGGTCCCGAGGCCACGAGCAGCGTCCTCCCCCGCACGGTCACCACGTGGAGCGTGCTGGCGCCGCAGGCCGCGGTCTCCTGCACTCGGATCGGGCTGTCCACGGGGGTGACCATTCGTTTCCCGAACGTTCGGATCCCCCACGGAAGGGCGTACTTGACGACCAGGATCACGATCGCCAGCGCCACCGCCATCTGTAGCACCGGCATCACCCCGAGGGCGGGTGCAGGCGACGCGGGAGCGGCCGAGGGCTCGGCCTTCGTGCCGAGGAAGGTCTCCTGGGTGAGGGCCGAGGCGGCGAGCGCCCCGAAGCAGGCCGTCCAGGCGCGCCGCATCACGCCACCTCGCCCAGCTTGGTCAGCCGCTCCTGGGGGGTGAGGATCTCGGTGATTCGGACGCCGAAGTTGTCCTCGATCACCACCACCTCGCCCCGCGCCACCAGACGCCCGTTGACCAGCACGTCCACCGGCTCGCCGGCCGCCTTGTCGATCTCGATGATCGAGCCGGTTCCGAGCTCCACGACGTCCTTGACGAGCATCTTGACGCGGCCCAGCTCCACGCTGATCTCCAGCGGGATGTCCAGCAGGAGCTCCAGGCTGCCGGGGTCCGAGGCCTTGGTCGCGGGGGCTCCGGTCTGGGCGGCGGGCATCGCGGCCTGCAGGGTGCCGAAGGCCGGCGCCTCGGGCTCCTCGTGGGGCATCTCGATGCCGAGGATGTGGTGGGCCGTCTCGCTGTCCACCAGCCAGATCGCGGTCCCGCTCTCGCCCTCCGCCGTGACCGCCACCTGGATCCGGAGCAGCTCGTCCGCCTTGAGCATGTTGGGCGGGAAGCTGAAGATCTGGTGCCGGATCGACAGTCCGGACGCGACGACCGCCTCGCTCTTCGAGTTGCCGATCGCCATGCAGATGCCCTGCACCAGCCCCTCGAACATCGGGCGGAGCTCGGCGATCAGGCTGTCGTCGATCTCCGCGATCGTCTCGCCCTTGATCAGAGAGGCCAGGCCGGACACCGTCTCCTGGTTGATCAGGATCACGGTGGAGTTCTCCGGCAGACTGGCCAGCGCGAACTGGATCACCAGCATGGGCGAGCCGATCTCCCCGTACAGGTCGCTGACCTTGGTGGGCACGACGAGCGGGCTGGAGAAGTTCACCGCCATGTTGGCGGCCTCGCTCACGGTCAGCGAGGCGGTCTGCCAGATCTGGTTCTGGAGGGCGGTGAACTTGGTGACGGTTTCGACCGGGATGTTCGACATGGCTTCGGAAGGGGAGTCAGGGTTCGATGGGTTGCGAGACGGTGAACACGAGCTTCTTGCCTTGCAGGGCAGGCTTGCCTTGGAACTTGGGCACGTCGCCCACCAGCAGCGTCAGGTCCTCGTCGGTCTCCCGCTCGAGGCGCACCACGTCGCCGACCTTGAGCGAGAGGAAGCTTCCGATGGTGGTCTTGGCGCGGCCGAGCTCCACGGTGCAGTCGACCGCGGTGTGGTTGATCTGGAACGCCAGCACCCGCTTCTGCGAGGGGCTCTGCTTGCGGCTGCTGTTGGCGAACCACTTCTGGGCGCTGAGCTTGGTGGTGATCGGCTTGAGGACCAGGTAGGGGATGCACAGGCTCATGGCCCCGCGCTGCGAGCCGATCTTGACCTCGAACAGGATCGTCACCACGATGTCGCTCGGCGGGGCGATCTGCACGAACTGCGCGCTCGTCTCCATGCCCTCGATACCGGGGTTGACGATCACCACCCCCTCCCAGGCGCTCTTCAGGCTGGCGAACATCCGCTCGATCATCTGCCGGACGAGCGGGCGCTCGATGTCGGTCAGCACGTTCCGGTTCAGGGACTTGCCGGGTCCGCCGAGCACGCGGTCGATCATGGTGAACACCAGACCGAACTCGATCTCCAGAACGGCCTGGCCCGAGAGCGGGGGGAGCGACAGGATGGTGAACACCGACTGGTTGATGCTGCGCAGGTACTCCTCGTAGGGCACCTGCTCCAGCGAGATTAGGTCGATGTTCACCGGAGTGCGGAGGAACGCCGACAGGCCCGACCCGGCGAGCCTGGCGAACGTCTCGTGGAGCATCTGCAGGGTCCGGAGCTGGTCCTTGCTGAACTTGTCCGGCCTGCGGAAGTCGTAGATCTCGTAGGCGACCGTCCCCTTGGAGCCCGGAATCGTGGCGGGCGCGAAGATCGGGGGCGCCGCAGGGGACTTGGCCGCGGGTTCGGGGGCTGCCGGCGCGGCCGTGGTCTCCTCGCCGGTCAGCGAGCTCAGGAGCGCTTCGATTTCGGCTTGAGAGAGGATCTCCGACACAGGCTTGCCCCGAGAGGCCCGGCGCCGCGGGGCGCATGCGGGCTCATCAGCATTTGTATCGGGATTCCGGGCCGGTTCTTTAGGCTCCGACGATCCGGAACCTCATCCTTCGCTTGAGGTTTGGCCTTTCAGCGGCGCGACGGGGCGCGCTCGCCGACGATCTGGATCAGCCTCAGGGTGAGGATCTCGAGGGTCTCGACGCCCGAGACCGACGCGGTCTGGCCCTTCAGGGCGCCGTCGGCCCAGGCGAGAGCCTCGAAGCACTCCGCCAGCTGGCCGCGCGAGAGCTTGGACGCTTGGCGGAACGCCTTCTGCCGCTGCCAATCGCCGAGGGAAGCGAGGTTCGGCTTGGCGGGGAAGGTGCGGCGGACGTCCTCGGGAATCGAGCTCGCGGTCGCCCCGCGGTCCAGGCAGGTGCGGGCCTGCCACAGCAGGCGGAACTGGTACCGGAGCACCGGCAGCAGGCTGCGGATGGCCTCGGACTCGACTTTGGCCGAGCCACCCGCGAGCTTGCGCATCTGGTTCAGGGCCGCCGTGGGGTTGCCGTCCAGAACGGCGTCCACGAACCGGAAGACCTCCCACTCGCTGGAGGCCACCACGAGGTCCTGGACGTCCCGCGTTCCGATCGGCTGGCCGGGCCGCGCGAACAGCGCCAGCTTCGGCAGCTCCTCCAGCGCCCGGCTCAGGCTGGCTCCGGTCATCTCGACGAGCAGGTCGAGGGCCGCGGGCTCGATGCCCAGGCCGATCGCGTCGCACTCGGCCTTGAGGGCGGCCCTGGCCGCCTTGGGGTCGCTCTTCACCGCGAACACGAAGCCGCCCGCGGCCTGGACGGCCTTCTCCCAGGCGGACGCGCCCTCTCGCCGCTTGCCGGAGGGCTCCTCGTCCGAGTCGTCGCCCGCCCGCTCTCTGCCGCCGGAGGCCTTGGCCTCGTCGGCGACCAGGATCAGCAGCCCATGCTCCGGCACGCTGCCGGCCGTGAGACCCTTGGGACCGAAGGCCGCTTCGACGGACCTTTGGCGCAACAGGTTGCGCACCACGACGGTCCTCCGCTCGGAGAGGAACGGCATGGTGGCGAGGGCCGCCAGCCAGTCCTGACCCGACGTTTCTCCAGCGTCGGTCACGACGAGGTCGTAGTCGTCGCCCTCCGGCGCGACGCGCTCCAGCAGCGCCTTGAGGAACCGTCGGCGGGGGAACTCCTCCTCTCCCGCGATCAGAACGATCCGGTGCTGCAGAGCCTTCGCGACTTGGGAATCGAGGTCCTGGCGGGCCAACGGCGGATTATGGTCCGAAAGGGCTGGGCCGCGGGAATCCAAAGCGCGCCCGCGGTGCACAATCTGTTCGCCGATGTTCTTCCGAAGAGTGCCCGAGGTCGACCCGCGCGAGCTAGCCGAGAGGCTGCGCGGCGAGGACAAGCCCGTGGTCGTGGACGTGAGGGAGCCCGACGAGACCGCCGTGTCGAAGTTGCCCGAAGCGCTCTGCATCCCGATGGACAGCTTGCCGGAGCGCCTGGCCGAGTTGCCGAAGGACCGCGACATCGTGCTGGTCTGCCGGTCCGGAGCCCGGAGCGGGGCCTGCACGCGCTTCCTGATTCAGAACGGGTTCGACCGCGCCCGGAACCTTCGGGGCGGCATGATCGGGTGGTCCCGGGCGGTGGACCCCAAGATGCCTGTCGCCTGAGGCCTCAGAGCCGCTCCAGAGCGGCCAGGATCCTGCCGGTCCGGAGCAGGTACTCCTCGTCGCCGAACAGGCGCACGTGGATCAGCATGGTGTTGAGCCAGTAGAACAGGCGGCGCTCGCGGTAGCCCTCCCGTTCCGGCATGGCGGCGCGGTACGCCGACAGGAACGGCTCGCCGACCGTGTGGAAGCACTCCAGGTACGCGATCTCGTACTCCTCGTCCGCGTAGTGCAGGGCCGGGTCGACCAGGCCCGTGACGGTCCAGCCCTCAGGGCCGCGATCCACGAGCACGTTTCCGGACCACACGTCGCCGTGCACGAGCCTGGGCCTCGCCGGCTGCCCCAGACTCCACAGGCGGGGCATTTCCGCGATCGCCCGGTCGGCGACCGCGACCCATGCGGCGGGCAGACTCGGCTCTGCCAGGCGGAGGTTCTCTTCCAGCATCGGGACGAAGATGTCCAGCCACGACTCCCTGGGAGCCTCGCCGTACCTCGCGAAGCCCTCGGCGAACTCGCCGTGCAGGCGGAGCAGCAGTTCGGCTAGCCGCACCTCCACGTCGCGGGTCTCCCGTCTCGACATCGGCGCCGCGCCCCAGTGCGATCCGGGAAGGCGCTCCATCAGAAGGAAGGCCGGGCCCTCGTCGCCCCCCGGAGCGACAGCCCACGGACGCGGGCAGGGCAGCAGGCGGCGGCTCCAGAGCAGGTCGAGCTCGCGGAACTCCCTGCCGAACGGGTCGCCGGGCTGCTCCGAGACCTTGAGCACCGCGCGCCCCGGTCCGCCGGACAGCGTCAGCTCGAACACGTGGTGGATCATCCCGCCGTGGAGCCGCGTCGCCCCGAGCACGCTCGGCAGGTCCGGAAGGGCGCCCCGGATTCTGCCCAGCAGCCGGTCCCAGCTCCAGGTCGCCGTGGGCAGCATGCTCAGTCGAACAGCGACTTGGCGAACTCTTCCGGCTTGAAGTCCTTCAGATCCTCGAGCTTCTCGCCGACGCCGATGAGCTTGATGGGGACCCTGAAGCGCTCGTAGACGCCGATCAGCGCGCCGCCGCGGGCCGTGCCGTCAAGCTTGGTCAGAACGAGACCGGTGACTCCGGCGTGCTTGATGAACTCCTCGGCCTGCCGCAGCGCGTTCTGGCCGGTGTTGGCGTCCAGCACCAGCAGCACCTCGGTTGGCTTGTGGCCGAGGGCCTTCTGGATCACGCGCACGACCTTCTGCAGCTCGGCCATCAGGTTGGCCTTGCTGTGCTGGCGGCCGGCGGTGTCGGCCAGAACGAACTGGATGCCCCTGGCCTTGGCCGCCTGGATGGCGTCGAAGATCACGGCGCCGGAGTCGGCACCGGGCTGGCTGCGGACGATGTCCACGCCGATCCGCTGAGCCCAGACCTCCAGCTGCTCGATCGCGGCTGCGCGGAAGGTGTCGCCGGCGGCGAGGATCACGGAGAAGCCCTTGCGCTTCAGCATGGCGGCCACCTTGGCGATGGTCGTGGTCTTGCCGACGCCGTTCACGCCGACGAACAGGTAGACGGTCGGCCCCTCGGCCTCCACGGCCAGGCCCTCCGGCTGCTGGCTGCGGAAGCCGTCGGCGATGATCGACTGCAGCCGCGCCTTGATCGCCTCCGGCTCCTCGAGCCGCTCGTCGCGGACGGCCTTGCGGAGCTCCTGCAGGATCTTCTGGGCTACGGACACGTGCGTGTCGGCCTCGATGAGCGCCTCCTCCAGCCCCTCGAAGAACTCCTCGTCGATGACCCCCCGACCCAGGAGCCGGTCCACCTGTTGCATCAGCCGTCGGAACATGGATGCCTAAGGGTAGCCGTTCGACGGCCTGGTTGGCAACGAGGCCCGGTCTGCCCGAGCCATCGGCCCGATGGTGGCGTAGAATGAAACAACCCCTCCATCGTAGGGAGCCGGTGCCCGACCGGAAGGGAGAGTTGCAGGGAACGGGCCGGTGAAGCTTGGGCTGGCAGCCTGTGGGCCAGCCTCACTTTTGGGAGTCCATGCGCCGCTCCCACACGACCGCCTCCCCCACGCGCGGACGCAGCGTCAGCACGTTCATGCGCAGGTCGAAGTCGTACGAGAGGTCGGTGGGCTTGTCCCGAAGCACCTGGCCGCGATGGTGGATCCAATCGAACCGCAGCTCCAGGGTTCGGTCCCTCTGTCGCCAGGTGCCTTGGCCGCCGGCCTGGAGGTCGCCGTCGCACACGAAGTCGAAGCGCTGCGTGGGGAACAGCCGGATGCGGCAGTGGTCCCCTCCGGCGATCGGCAGAGGCCCGATCCACCTGCCCGTCAGACTGTAGCGCCGGCACCCGCAGAGGCTCAGGATTGCCAGGAGCGTCGGCCAAAATGGGCGCATGGCGATCACCATACCCGTGGCGCACGACTACATCTGCCCGTGGTGCTACATCGGGCTGTTCCAGGCGAGGAGGCTCCAGCGGGAGTTCGGCGTCGAGATCGAGTGGCTCGGCTACGAGCTGATGCCGGAGAACCTCCCCTGGCCCGAGCCGGGTCCGGCGAAGGAGACCGACCCGCGGCGCCCTCCCACCCCGTCCCGGCTGGACCTCGCGCTGGCGGCCATGGACCTGGAGCTGCCGAAGGTGGAACGCCCGAAGCGGATGCGGAGCCACAACGCGCTGGAGGCGACGGAGCACGCCAAGGAGCTGGGCGTGGGGGACGAGTTCGTCGAGCGCCTGTACTGCGCCTACTGGGAGGAGGGGCTCGAGATCGACAACCCCGAGGTGCTGGCACGGCTGGCGGAGCCGATGCTCGATCCGAACGCGATGCTGGAGGCCGTTCGGGAGCGCCGGTACGCGCACCGGATCGTTCCGTTCGACGATGAGGCGTACTCCAAAGGCGTGTTCAACGTGCCGACGTTCTTCATAGGCGGCGAACGATACGCCGAGCAACCGTACCGGGTGCTGGCCAGAGCCGTCCAGGAACTGCTGCGATGAAGGAGCCCTACGAAGACGTCGTCCTGCCGCAACCGCCGGACCGCCGCCCTTACGTGGCCATCAACATGGTCGCGACGATCGACGGCAAGATCGTGGTTCGAGACGACGGAAAGGAGATGGGAGAGCTAGGGTCCGAGGTGGACCACCGGGCCATGCGCCGTCTCGAGCGGCAGTGCGACGGCACGCTGATCGGGGCGGGGACGCTTCGGGGCGCGCCTCCCGGCTGGTGCCCCGCCACGAGGGTGCGGGCCACGGTCACCTCCTCGGGCTGGGTGCCGTACGACTACGCGTTTCTGCGCTCGTGCGACGGCGTCCCCGTGGTGTTCGCCGCCTCGAACGCCGTGCAGGCGCCCGAAGGCGTCCAAGTTCGGCCGTTCCACGGCTGGGCGGAGGCGCTGGAGCTGCTGCGCAGCGAGTTCGGCGTGCTGCGCCTGATGGTCGAGGGCGGGCCTCCCCTCAACGCCGCTCTGATCGCCGAGGGCCTGGTCGACGAGCTGTTCCTGACAATCGCCCCGAAGCTCAAGCTGGGGTCGGGTCCGACGCTGGCCTCCGGCGACCCCCTGCCCTTCGAGCGGCTGCGCTCGGCGGAGCTGGTGTCCTGCCAGTCGGTCGGCTCCGAGGTCTTTCTGCGCTACCGGCTGGCCTGAGCCTCGCCGTCGCCGATCAGGCGGAGGAAGGCCCGCTCGAGGTCCGGAGCCCCGGTCGCCCGGATCAGCTCCTCGACCGGGCCCTCCGCCACCAGCCTGCCGCCGTGGATCACGATCGCGCGCCGGCACAGCCGCTGGGCCTCGTGCATCGCGTGGGTCGAGTAGAGAACGGTCTTGTCGGCTCTGCAGGCCT
>CALGMO010000043.1 GCA_937961665.1 uncultured Fimbriimonadaceae bacterium | reverse complement strand
GATGTCTGTCTCCTCCTTGGAGTGTACGTCCGATTTTGCCATAGTCTAAGCTGACCGAAACGGCGGGGCAACAAGATGGACCCAATGGACCAAGACCCTCAGGAGAAGGAGCAGACGATGGCCGGTCTTTCGGCCCAGTCGGAGGCATCCGGGAGGGAGCGGCTGCTCGAGGCCGCGGCCAGTCTGTTCCGGGACGGCTCGTTCCGGGACGTCTCGGTGGCCGATCTCACGAAGGCGGCGGGGGTGCAGGCCCCTACCCTTTACCACCATTTCGGCGACAAGGAGGGTCTGTACCTCGCCTGGGCCGAGCGGGCGATGGTCGGCCTCAGCCTGAAGATCCGGGAGTCCCTGATCGGCAAGACCGGCACGCGAGAGTCGCTGACGGCGATCGCGGCGGTGCTTTTGGACGCGGAAGCGGTGGACCTCACGGTGCTTCTGAGGGACGCCCGGCGCGCGGTCAGCCCCAAGGGCCAGGAGAGGCTGCTCCAGCTCTACTTGGCCGCTGTCATCGAGCCGCTGGGCTCGGTGCTCGTGAGGGGCGTGGAGCGGGGGAAGCTGCGTCAGGAGCCGATCGCGCGGATGGCTCAAGCCTTCGTGTTCGGCCTGCTGAGCCTGCATCCGCGCCACTCGCTGGAGTCGGTGGCCGCCGACGAGGCGGCCCAGTGGTTCGTCAAGCGGTATCTGAACGGTTTCTCCGCATAGGGTCCCGAGCGGGCTGGATTCCGGTCGTATAGTGGATCCAAGCCCGAGGTTGGGCGGCCCGCGAGGACGCGGCGGCGAGTTTCCCAGAAGGAGGTTCGGTTTGGCTGCGTTTCGTTTCGGATTGGCTCTTGCGGGTCTGACTCTCTGCTCTCCGGCACTGGCTCAGGGAGGCATCGACAAGGCGGACACGGCTTGGATCGCTGTGTCGACGATCCTGGTTCTCCTGATGACCCCGGCGCTCGCTCTGTTCTACGCCGGTATGGTTCGGCGCCAGAACGTGCTCAGCACGATGCTCCACAGCTTCATGTTGATGGGGATCGGGTCCATCGTCTGGCTGGGGCTGGGCTTCACGCTCGCGTTCGGCAAGTCGAACGGGTGGCTCGGGGGCTTCGAGCACGTGCTCGGTCAGAACCTGTCCGGGTCGGCGCCGTACGGCTCGCAGACGATTCCCTCGCTCCTGTTCTTCCTGTTCCAGATGATGTTCGCCGTGATCACTCCTGCGCTGATCTCCGGCGCGGTGGCGGAGCGGATGAAGTTCGGAGCCTACGTGGTGTTCGTGACCCTGTGGCTGCTCTTGGTCTATTCGCCGGTCGCGGGATGGGTGTGGAACTCGGACGGGTGGCTGTTCAAGCTCGGTACGCTGGACTTCGCCGGCGGGACGGTGGTGCACTTGGCCAGCGGCGTGGCCGCCCTCGCGGCGAGCGTCGCCCTGGGGAGGCGGCGCGCTCTGTCGCACGGCGAGCCGATCCTGCCGAACAACCTGACCATGACGCTGCTCGGCGCAGGCCTGCTGTGGATCGGGTGGATCGGGTTCAACGCCGGGTCCGCCCTCGCCATCGACGGCATCTCGATGGTCGCATTCACGGCGACCCAGATCGGAGCGGCCCCCGGGATGCTCGGCTGGCTGGTCTGTGAGAAGGTGCGAACGGGCAAGCCGACGGCCCTCGGTGCGGCCTCGGGTCTCGTGGCCGGCCTGGTCGGCGTCACCCCGGCGGCGGGCTTCGTCACGGCCAGCGGAGGCCTCGCGATCGGTTTTCTGGCGGGAGTGGCGTGCTGCATCGCAGTGACCTGGAAGAACCGGCTGGGCTACGACGACGCCTTGGACGTGGTGGGGGTTCACGGAGTCGGTGGAGCCTTGGGGGCGGTGCTCACGGGAGTGTTCGCGTCGCCGCTCGCCAACCCCGCGGTCAACGATGCTCTGGCGAAGGGGCGGGCCAGTCTGATTCTCACGCAGGCGATCGGCGTGGTAACCGTCGGGGTGTACTCCTTCCTCCTCACTCTGGGAATCCTAAAGGTCGTGGGCGCGCTCGCGGGCGGACTGCGCGCCGAGGCGGAGGCGGAGGACACCGGCCTGGATCTCGCTCTTCACGGCGAGTCGGGCTACAACCTGTGACGAGGAGAGAGCGGACATGGTGAAGATCGAAGCGATGATCCGGCCGCAGAGGCTGGAGGAGGTCGAGGCGGCTCTGCGGGAGCTGTCCGTGGGCGGGATGACGGTCACGGAGGTCAGGGGCATGGGCCAGCAACGGGGGGTCACCCACACGTACCGAGGCTCGACCTACACGGTGAACCTCGTGCCGAAGCTGAAGCTCGAGATCGTGGTTCCGGAGGAGCGCGCCGAGGAGGTGGTGGACGCGATCGTGCAGGCGGCCCGCACTGGCGAGGTGGGAGACGGCAAGGTGTTCGTCATCCCGGTGGATGCGGCCGTCCGCATCCGGACGGGAGAGAGGGGCCCGGCGGCGCTCTGAGCCGGGACCCGTTGCCGTCGTTCCTCGCGCAGGTTCAAAATGGCTTCCATGCGAGGTGAAGGCTAGTGCCGTACGTCATCACGGAACCGTGCATCGGAGTGAAGGACACCGCCTGCCAGGCCGTCTGCCCGGTGGACTGCATCTACGACGTTGGCGAGATGCTGGTGATCAACCCCGACGAGTGCATCGACTGCGGGCTGTGCGAGCCTGAGTGCCCGGTGAGCGCGATCTTCGTGGACACGGACGTCCCGGAGCAGTGGAAGTCGTTCATCGAGCGGAACGCCGAGCAGGGTCGCAAGGCCGCGGAGTCGAAGTAGGCGCGGGCGGCGGATCAGGAGACGGGCGGGGCTGGCCCCGTCCGTTTCCCCATTTTGGCGGGGCGGTCCCACAGCAAGGTTGCGGGTTTTTCGCGATCCGGCGCGCCGGCCGGCGCAGTCGGAGGTATCTAGCAGTTTGTGGCCGTCGTCGGAGCGGGCCGAGAGGGCATCCCAGCGACGGAACGGTGCAGGGTGCATGTCGTTCCGTTGCGCGACGCCGTGTACTTCCCGGGGCTGATCAACGCCCTGCACGTCGTCAGGCCGCAGTCCAAGCTCGGTCTGGAGGCCGCGTTGGGGACGTCGCGGCGCGTCGCGTGCGTCCTGCAGAGAGACCCCCAGGTGGAGGAGCCTGCTCCGAACGATCTTTGCAGGGTGGGCACGCTGTGCGAGATTCTCAGCGCGACGCGTTTGCCGGACGGCAGCTACCGGGTGGCGTTGAGGGGTCTGGGCCGCGGGCGGGTGGTGCGCGTTGGGCGGAGGAGCGGCTGCTTCTGGTCCGCCTTCGAGCAGTACCCTGAGCCCACGTTCGACGAAGCCCGCGCCGAGGCCCTAGCCCGAGAGGTCCTAGAGGGGTTCTCCCGCCTGGCCGACGAGGGGCGCCGGATTCCACCCGAGTCCGTGGCCGCCGCTGCGGTTCAGGAGAGCCCGGTCAAGCTCGGATGGGTCGTGGCCCATCACCTGCCGCTCCGTGCGCCGGAAAAGCAGAGCGTTCTCGAAGCGGACGGTGTTGAGGAGCGTCTGGAGGCGTTGCTGCGGCTCATCGCTCGGGAGCAGAGCGTTCTGGAGTGTCGCACGCGGATCCGGCAGGCGGTCCAGCGCGAGGTCGCGGAGCACCAGAGGGAGGCTCTGCTGCGGGAGCAGCTGCGGGCTATCCAGGAGCAGATCCGCGAGATTCAGGGAGCGAAGGACCCCATTGAGGAGCTGAGGGAGGCGTTCGAGAATCCCGAATTGCCCGACCAGGTGCGCCGAAGGGCTCAGGCCGAGATCGCCCGCCTGGAGCACAGCGGCCCGTTCTCTCCCGAGGGAGCCTCGGTGCTGGCGTACTTGGAGTGGCTTCGGGATACCCCCTGGAGACGCTTCGCCGAGCGGCAGCTGGACCCAGAGAGGGTGCGCCGCGTGCTGGACGAGCGCCACTTCGGCCTCGGGCAGGTGAAGCGAAGGGTGATGGAGCAGCTGGCCGTCCTCTCGCTGCGCCCGGACGCGCCCGGCCCGGTGCTCTGCTTCGTCGGGCCGCCCGGAGTGGGGAAGACGAGCCTCGCGCAGGCGGTCGCCGAGGCTCTCGGCCGCCCCTTCGTCTCGGTCTCGCTCGGCGGGGTGCGGGATGACGCCGAGATCCGCGGGCACCGAAGAACGTACGTCGGCTCGATGCCGGGCCGCATCGTGCAGGGCATCCGGCAGGCCGGCGTCTGCAACCCGGTGGTTCTGCTGGACGAGATCGACAAGATCGGTTCGGACGGCCGCGGCGACCCGGCCGGGGCGTTGCTGGAGGTTCTGGATCCCTCGCAGAACAGGGCTTTTCGCGACCTCTATCTGGACTTGCCCTTGGACCTGAGTCGGGCGTTCTTCATCGCCACGGCGAACACCCTCGAGCGTGTGCCGAGGGCGCTCTGGGACCGGCTGGAGCCGGTGGAGTTCCAGAGCTACACGCCCGAGGAGCGCATGGAGATGGCGCGCTCCCACCTGATCCCGAAGGTGATGGGCGCCTCCGGATTGGAGCCAGAGGACATCGTCTGGACCGACGAGGGCCTTCGGTCGGCGGTTCTCGAGTTCGCGCCGGAACCGGGGGTGCGGGCGCTCTCGCGGCGCCTTGCGGCCCTCTGTCGGCTCGCCGCGCTGTACAAGCTCGAGGGTCGCGGGCCGTTCCGCGTCGACGAGGCGGCGGTTCGGGCCGGATGCGGGGAGCAGACCGAGCCGGAGCGCCACCGTGCGGACAGGGATCTGGTGGGGGTCGCCAACGCTCTCGTGGTCTCGGAGTTGGGAGGCGCGGTCTTGCCGATCGAGGTGTCGCTCGTCGAACCATCGGGGCCCGCCTGGGAGCTAGTCCTCACCGGCAACCTCGGGGCCATCATGAGGGAGAGCGCCCTGACTGCGCTGACCTACGTTCGGTCGATCCGAGGGGAGCTCGGCGTGCCGACGCCGCTGGGCCAGGACGTGCACGTGCACGCGCCCGAGGGAGCGATTCCGAAGGACGGTCCGAGCGCGGGCTTGGCGATCGTCGCGGCGCTCGCGTCGGCTTGGACGGGCAAGCCTGTCGATGGCCGGGTGGCGCTCACCGGAGAGGTGACGCTCCGGGGAAGGGTCCTGCCGGTGGGAGGGTTGCGCGAGAAGCTCCTCGCCGTGCAACGCGCGGGCCTGAGAGCGGCCGTGGTTCCGGAGGCCAACCGGTCCGAAGTGCACAGGCTTCCGAACTCGTTGCTCCAAGCCATCGAGATTCGCTTCGTGTCGGACGCCAAGGAGGCGCTGCAGGCAGTGTTGGGCGCCTCGCTGAAGACGTAGGGCCATTCGGCACGAATTCTGCGACCTCGGCGGTCATGCCCGAAACCTTCGCCTCGGGTAGGAGTCCAATCCATGGGAGCGTGCAGAGCGCGATGAAGAGATGGTTCAGGTGTCTGGCGTCGGTCGCGGCGCTGGCGGCCCTGACCGCTTGGGCCGAGGCGCCGGGCGACCTTTCGCGGGTCGGACAGTCGGTGGCGGATGCGCTCGCCTCGGCCGCCGGAACTCCGCACGCCTTCGTAGCCGAGGGCCTTTTGCGCAGCCCCTTGCAGAAGGACAACCTGGCCACCGCCCTTCTTTACCCCTCGGACGAGGTCGTGGTGGTCGCTCTGAAGGGGTTCCAGGTTCGCCAAGCTCTGGAGCGGGCGGCCTCGCTGTACCCCAAGCCCAACCCGAGCTTCCTCTACCTTTCCGGGTTCGAGGCGACGATCGATCCGGAAAAGGATCCCGGATCCCGCATCATCGGGGTGCAGGCCGGCGGCGGCAAGCTGGAGGACGACAAGACCTACGAGATCGCGATGCCCTCCTCGCTCGGTCGCGGCGGTCTGGGATACTTCAAGATATGGGACAAGTCCAGGATCGTGCGCACGGTGCCGAGCGTGACCGTCGAGGACGTGGTGCGAGGAAAGCCGGTTGGATCCTCCGAGCCGCGCTGGCTGGAGCGCTGATCGCCCCATCCGGCCTCGGCTCTGCGCAGGTTCTGCCGGAGACCCGCTTCGACCAGCAGAAGGCTTGGGCGGCCCTGCTGAAGCAGGTCGAGTTCGGACCGAGGGTTCCCGGCACCCCGGCCCACACCAAGTGCGCGGAATGGCTGGTGGAGGAGCTTCGGCGATCCTGCGAGAACGTTCGGTTCCAGCCGTTCGAGCACCGTTGGTCCGTGGACGGACGGACGTACCGGATGGCGAACATTCTGGCCGAGCAGAACTGGAAGGACGCCAAGGTGCGGGTCGTCGTTCTAGCGCACTGGGATTCCCGGCCGTTCGCCGACCAAGACCCCGATCCGGCCAACCGCCGCAAGCCCGTTCTCGGGGCGAACGACGGTGCGAGCGGAGTCGCGGTGGTGTTGGAGCTGGCACGGGTACTCAAAGGTCGGCTCAAGGACGTGGGAGTGCTGTACCTGCTCACCGACGGCGAGGACTTGGGTCCTGGAATCGACGAGATGCTGCTGGGGGCGAGGCACTTCGCCAAGAACCTGCCGTCGCTCCGCCCGGACTATGGGATCCTGCTCGACATGATCGGCGACAAGGACCTCCGCGTGCCGATCGAGCGCTACTCCTACTCCTCCGCGCCGGAGCTGGTGAACGAGCTCTACGCCCTGGCGGCAAGGGCAGGTCTGGCGAGGACGCTTCCAAAGCAGCTCGGGGAGTGGGTCATCGACGACCACGTTCCGCTGATCGAGGCGGGAGTGCCGACGATCGACCTCATCGATTTCACTTACGAGCCGTGGCACACGGTCCGCGACACGCCCGATCAGTGCTCGCCGGAATCGCTCGGAAAAGTCGGTCGGCTGATGGAGCTGTGGCTTCTGCGGGAGCCGGCCTACCGTCCTTCCAAGAACCGTTGACTGCGCCGCGCGTAAGATAGATTCATGGTCACTCCGTTCGACTGGCAGGAGAGCATCGGTCACCGCGTCCAGTACGTCGAGAACAAGCTGGCGCAGGGCCTTCCGGTGATCTGTGCGAGCGTGGCGGACGGCGTCGCGATCGTTGCTTGGCGAAGGAACGCGCGCAAGATCTTCGAGATCTACGACCGCTTGGCCATGGCGGCGATCGGCCAACAGTCGGACGTGGAGGCGATTCGGTCCGCGGCGGTTGAGTTCGCTCACAGGGAGGGTTTCGCGCGGAGCGAGAGCGACGTGACCGTGGAGAGGGTGGCCGCGACGCTCAGCCAGCCGATCAAGCGGGCGTTCGGAGACCTCACGGTCGCCCCGTTCGTGGTGCGGTCGGTCTTCGCGCAGGTGGGTGAGGACGCAGGCTCGGACCGACTGCTCCTGCTCGGCTTCGACGGAGATTATTCCTACCGGGAGAAGACCGTCGCTCTGGCAGGCGACGCGGAGACCGAGGCCCGGCTTCTGGATGCGCTCGCCAGCGAGGACTGGAGGCGGCTGACCTCGTCTGCTGCCGTGCCCAAATTGCTGGACCTGTGGCGGCCCGCGGACGATCTGGGGGACGACGTGCGGCCCGAGGCCGCCGTGCTGCTCCGGTCGGGCGAATCGGACCGTCGCCTGCGGAATTTGGATGCGTGAGTGCACACTGGGGTGAAGGATCGTCCCTTCACAGAGGGACGGCCTCATGGAGCCTCTGGCTTTGGGTTCGAAACGAGAGCGGGAGAAAAATGGACGCGGAGGAACGGCCCGGGTTGTTCTGAACCTGATCGGCCTGTCGTTGATCTGTGCCTCGGCCTTCGCCTCTCGCCGAGCGGGCGACCTCGTGTTCGACCCGACGCTCGGCCTCGCGCTGGTGTTTCTCTGTCCCGCCCTGTCCGCTCGTGTGCCGGCGGCCTGGGTCGCGGTCGTGGCTGGGCAGGCTTGGGCCGGCGCTCCGATCGGGTCCGCGCTCTCGGTCGGCACGGCCACGGTCCTCGCCGCTTGGGTGGGTCGGTGGATGCTGTCCCGGCACTCGGAGCTGTGGAGGCCGTTCCTGAACGCCGGAGAGGTGGTGTCGGTGGCGCTTCGTGTGGCGGCTCCAGCGACGCTCCTCTCGCTGGTCGGGTGCTGGGGCCTGCCGTGGGAGGAGCTCGTCCTGGGCGCCGTCCGGACGTCGCTCGGGGTGCTGTCGGTCGTGCCCTTGGCGATGGCTCGGAGGCGCGTCGGGCTGGGCCGCGAGACTCGGATGGTCGCCGGAATGCTGGCCGTGTCCGCCGTGGTTCTGCTCGGGGCGGCGCGAACGGCCCAGGAGTCGCCTGCGCTCGCGGTCTCGGCGATCACGCTGTTGCTGCCCGTCGGCGTGGCGCTGGCGTCCCGGACGGGCGGGGCGGGTGTGTCCCTGGGCTTTCTCGGCATGCTGCTGCTCGCCAGCGCCGTGGGTGTCTCCGCAGCGATCCGCGAGTCGTCTCCGGCCGCGGACTGGCTCGACCAAGCGGCTTTGGCGCTGGTGCTCGGTCTGGTGGGGCTCGTGTCGCAGACGCTCGCCGCTGCGAGCGCGGGGCGGGCGGTCAGCGAGCGCAGACTGAGGGAGAGCGAACAGCGGCTCGCGCGCGCGGCGGAGCTTTCTCACCTGGGCTACTGGGAGTACTCCCTGGAGGACGAGAAGCTCACCTGGTCCGCCGGCGCCGAGCGGGTACTGGGGCCTATGACGGGCGGCGACTCCCCGGGCCTGTCGCGGTTGCTCTCGCGCATGAAGTCCACGGATGCGCGCGCGGTGGAGATGAAGATCGCGGAGGCCGTAGCCAAGGGGACTCCCTTCGAGTCGGCGTTCGGCTTCGTGACGGCCTCCGGGGAGGAAAGAACCGCCGTGATCCGCGGCGGCCCCCGGTTCGATGCGAGGGGGCTGGTTTCGGCGCTGACGGGATCGATCCAGGACGTGACCGACCAGCTGCGGCAAGAGGAGGCTCTGCGCGCCAGCCAGGAACGGATCTCGAGCATCTTGGAGTCGATGGGCGACGCCGTCGTCTCGTTCTCCCCTGACTTCGGGCGGGTGCTGCACGCCAACCGGTCCGCGCTCTCGCTGCTGGGGGCCGATGGGGAGCTGCTCTCCCTACAGCCGGAATGGCTCGTTTCGGCGCTGAAGGAAGGGTCCGAAGGCTTCCTCGAAGAGTTGCGGGTCACCGGGCAGGCCGCGGCCGTCGTGCGGCTTCGGCGTCCGGACGGTCGACTGTTCTGGGTGCACGCGCGCGGCCGCGAGTTCCGGTCGCTGGCGGGCGAGCCCCTGCGGGTCGATCTGATCCTCACCGACGTCACGCGGGAGCGCGAGGCTGCCGAGGCCCTCGAGCTATCCGAGCGCCGCTATCGGAGGCTGTTCGAAACGATGAGCCAGGGGGTGCTGTACCTGGACGACGACGGCCTGATCGTGCGGGCCAACGATGCGGTCGGCCGGATCCTGGGATTGCCCTTGGAGCGCATCCTCGGTTGCGGATTGGGCGAGGCTCTGAGAGCCGTGGACGAGGAGAGGGCTCCGCTTCTCGACGACCGTCTGCCGCCTCGCTGCGATCCGGATGCTCCCCACTCGATGCTGATCGGCGCCTACAACCGGTCGGAATACGATCATCGCTGGGTGGTGCTCGACTGGGTTCGAGAGGAGGGTGAGTTGCCGGACGGCGCCCGGTACCAGGTCATCCTCACCGACATCACTCGGCTGAAGCGTCTGCAGGACGAGCTGGAAAGGATGGCCTACACCGACCCCCTGACGGGCCTTCCCAACTTGGGCATGTTCCGGGACCGGCTGGAGCACACGCTGCAGAACGCGGAGCGCTACGGCGAGACCGTCGGGGTCCTGTTCGTGGATCTGGACCTGTTCAAACAGGTGAACGACCGGTACGGGCACCACGTGGGAGACGAGCTGCTCCGCGAGGTCGCCACTCGGCTCCGAGCCACGGTCAGGCGCTCGGACACGGTGGCCCGCTTGGGTGGCGACGAGTTCGTGATCCTGCTGTCGCGGATCCGCGAGCCGTCCGACGTGGACGTGGTCGCCGCGAAGATCCTGAGGGCTTTCGAGGAGCCGTTCCACCCCGCCGGGCTGGAGATCGTCTGCAGCTCCAGCGTGGGCGGTGCGGTTTGGGGCGGGGGACAGGCGTCCGCCACGGATCTGGTCGCTCGGGCGGACGAGGCGATGTACCTGGCCAAGACCACCGGTCGGTCTGGCTACCGTCGGGCGGAGTTCTCGGAGCGGGCGGCTCGGGAAATGGCTCTCGAGGCCGAGCTTCGGAACGCCCTGGGCGAGGGACAGATCGTGCCGCACTTTCAGCCGATGGTCTCGCTCCAGCCCTTCGAAGTGGTTGGTGCAGAGGCTCTCGCGCGCTGGCGCCATCCCGCTCTCGGTCTTCTCCAAGGGGCGGACTTCATCCCCATCGCCCAGCGCACGGGGCTGATCGTGCCGATCGGCTTCTCGATCCTCAGGCAGGCGGTGGAGCAGGCTCGGCCGTGGTTGGACGCTCGGCCCGGCTTCCGGCTGGCCGTGAACGTCAGCCCCAGGGAGCTGCTCTCGCACGGCTTCGCAGACCGACTGCTGCGGGAGCTGGAGCGGGCGGACTTCCCGGCATCCGCTCTCGACATCGAAGTGACGGAGACGGAGTCGCTGGAGCCGTTCGAGGAGGCCGTGCGCGTTCTCTCGAAGCTGCGGGAGGCAGGGTGCAGGGTCGTGCTGGACGACCTTGGGATCGGGCACTCGACGCTGGCGCACCTGCTGACGCTGCCGGCGGACGGCGTGAAAGTCGACCGGTGCTTCGCTCGCCAGCTGGAGTCTGGAGAACGGTTCGTGGAGCTTCTTCGAGGGCTCTTGGAGCTGCTGGACCGGTTCGGCGTGCGCACCGTGGTGGAGGGCGTGGAGACGGCAGGGCAGCTGCGAGCCCTTCGCAGGGCAGGCTGCCGGGTGGCCCAAGGCTATGCGCTCGGCAAACCGATGTCCGCCGAAGACTTCGACCGGCTTTTGGCTCGGGGACTGGCCTCCGCGCTCGTCCAAGCCGAGGAGGCGCAGTCAACGGAGAGGACAGGCGCTCCCTAGATCCTCACCCGAACCGGACCGTCGACCTTCGAGCTCTCCAAGGCCGCGAACACCATCGCCAGGCTTCGGATGTTGTCGTGGCACTCGGTTTGTGGACGGACGCCCTCGCGCAGGAAGCGTAGCATCTCGAGCAGCGCGCCGTGCATCCCGGTCTTCTCAAGGTCGGAGGGCACCGGCGCGACCTCCTCGAGGGGGCGGTGGAAGCCCTCGTCGCCCGCCACGCGCTGCGCCCTCGGATCGGCATCGCCCTGATAGAGCAGCGTGCCGCGCGTTCCCACGATTCTCCAATCGCCGTTCCAGCTGGTGTGGAAGCCCTCGGAGCACCAGCTGCCGCGGTAGCTGAACACGGCGCCTCCGGCCATGCCGAAGACGCATACAGCGGCGACGTCGCCGCGGTACCAAGATCCTTTGGGGTTGAACTCGTGGCAGTAGACCCACTCCGCGTCGAGGCCGGTGAGGAAGCGAACCAGGTCGAAGTGATGGATGGCCATGTCCAAAATGAGCGGGCTCTCCATCTCGTCGCGGAAGCCGCCGAAGTGCGCGCCGATGAAGAAGTCGCAGCACACCGTGGTCAGTTCGCCGATGGCGTCGCTGGCCAGGGTCCTGCGGATGGAGTCGTGCTTGCGGTCCCACCGGCGCGACTGGCTCACCATGTACATCTTCCCGGTGCGCTCGGAGGCCGCAACCATGCGCCGAGCCTGCTCCATGCTGGCGGCCATGGGCTTCTCGCCGATCACGTGCGCGCCGCCCTGCAGGCAGGCCACGGTGACGTCGGCGTGCGCCTCAGGCACCGTGAGGTCCACCGCGAAGTCGGGCGTCGTGGACCGGAGCGCCAAGTCCAGGTCGTCGGTGCAGAGGCAGTCCAAGCCGTACTGCTTGGCCCGTTCCTCCGCGGCCTCCTTGCGCAGGTCCACGATCGCCGCGATCTCGACCTGTTCCTCCAGGAGAGGCGGGAACCACGCGCCGGAGATGCCGCCGGCTCCAACGACGATGCAACGGGGGTTCGCTCGGTCCATCACCTGTTGGTTCTTCCGCCGGTGTTGGAACTCCTGCTTCGGCGCTCGATGCGGACAGCCACGTCCTCGCGAAACTCGGGAACCGCCAGCTCCATTCGTCCGCCCTTCGATTCGGCCTTGGTGGATGCGAAGAAGGCTCCCCGCTTGGTGTCGAACCAACGCGCCTCGTAGCCTCCGTCCTTCAGGTTCCTGAGCGTGACCTTGGCGCCGACGCATGGGCTGGGCGACGGTTCCGTCGCGCCGCTGGGCCAGTCGTACCGCTGGTCGAGGATCCAGACCAGGGCCCTGTCCGCTGCGCCGACTCCCGTGGCGAAGATCGGAGGCCCCTCGGGCCCGGCCTCGGCGGGACGGACGCCGGACAGCTCGATCCACTCGATGTTCACCCAGTCGTCCCCGGGGTTCTCCAACTCGATGAGAACGCTGTCGCCGGCCGGGAGGGGAGCCCGGAAGGTCTCGTCGTACTCCTTGTTGACCAGCCACGCGCCGTCCTTGTTGGGCAGCTCGCGCCGGAGGACCTGGCTGCCATGCGCCTTGACCACCAGCACGGCGCCGTTCGAGACGCTGTCCACATGGATGGCGATCTGAGCGCCTTCGGCCAAGTGGGCCTGCAGCCGGATCGGGTGGCGCACCTCCGCCTTGGACGTTCCGTGGAGGAAGCGCGAGAACGACCTCGAGGCGATGGCTGCGCTCGACGCTCCTCCGAGCGCGACGGTCTCGCCTCGGTCGACGCTCCACTGGTCGGCGGGGAAGAACCGAATCGAGATCGGGCGCGCCGAGGGCGAAGCCGGCCCGAGCTTGGGAGATTCTCCCGCGTGTTCGATCGTCAGCGGGTTCCATTCCGCCGAAGCGACTCCCGAGTTGGTGAGGAACGTCTTCAGGGAGCTCCAGAGTCCGTAGGCGTTGCGGGCGTGCAGCGTCTCCCACCACCACGGCTTGGCCGTTCCCGCGCATCCGCTCAGCGCGGTGCCCCAGACGGCTTGGCGCAACCCCCGGCGGTGGGGGTCCTTCTCCTCGCTCGGACCGCGGAAGTCCACGCCGTACTCGCCGATGAGAAGCGGCTTGCGATGCAGCTCGAAGCGGTCGCGGGAGAGCCTGGCGAACGCCGTTCCCGGCGACGACTGGCCGTAGCTGTGGACCTGCTGGAGGCCGATCGCGGGCACGCGCCACAGATCGGGCCAAGGGCTCCACGAGGTGCTGGTGCTCACGATGTGCCCGTAGGGGTCGATGCTCCGAAGGAAAGAGCCCATCTCGGCGTGCCACGCAACCACCGCGGCGGCGTCCAGCCACCGGAGGTTGTTGTCGATCTCGTTCCAGAACTCCCACACCGCCAGGTTCGGGAAAGCGGAGAAGCGGGCAACCAGATAGCGCAGCCGGTCCCGGTAGGCGCTCTTGGCCTCGGGGCTGGAGAAGAACTCCTTCGGCTCGGCGCAGGGCCCCCCGTTGGCGCGGTTGTAAGGGTTCTGGGTCCAGAAGTCGTTCGACCCCCAGTAGTCCTTCTCGATGTTCAGCACGCCGTGGTAGTCCAAGCAGAGCATCACGTGGATGCCGAGCCGGTTGGCCTGGGCGAGCACGCGCTCCAAGGCCCAGAGGCCGCGCTGGTCGTACTTGCCAAGGGTGCCGGGGTTGCACTCCACGCTGAAGGCCCACGGGCAGCTCCAGATCCGCACGAAGTTGACTCCGGCCTCGGCGAGCCGAGGGAGCCAATCGTCGTAGTCGCGGGTGCCCCTCGCGCCGTGCCAACAGAGGTTCCATCCGACGGCCAGAAACGGCTTGCCGGACCCGTCTTGGAGCCAGCGCGGATTCCTAGGGTTCGGTTGGAGGAAGCCGCCGGAGGCACCCTTGGCGACTCGGGCGACGGCGACGGGTTGGGTCGAGCCCTCGACGGCGAAGGAATAGGATCCGGGCTCGAGCGGGGTGAAGCGCAGCCGCCACTGCGGCTCCCCGACAGGTTCCAAGACCTCCTTGTCGTCGTTGTCCGCGGACCTCCGGAACTCTTGGTAGACGAACGGCAGGACCGGCCACGATCGACCCTTCGGATCCTTGACCGTGAACCTCACGGTCGGATGAACCTGGCTGGAGCCGTCGGGGGGTGCCGTGCGGACCAGGCGCCCTACGAAGGGCACTCCGGCCTTCGAGGGCGGCTCGACCCACTCGATGGCGGGCTGGGCCGAAGCGGCGAGGGCCGTCAGAAGCGCGACCATGGTCGATCTTAGCCGAATCGGGTAGCTTGGCCACTATGGTGAGGACGGCCAATCCCAAGGCGGGCGATGGGGCGCGCGAACTTCTCCAGAGGCTGCAGAGTCTCAGTGACGCGCGCATTGTCTCCGGACAGCACAACTACCCGGGTTCGCTGTCCGCGCACACCGAGGAGACCGCGCGTCTGGCCGGCGCGGAGCCCGCGGTGTGGGGGCAGGACTTCGGGTTCTCCGCCGACGATCAGGACGGCATCCAGTTCCGAGACGCGATCGTCGCGGAGGCGATCCGCCAGCACCGAAGGGGCACGCTGGTGACGCTGATGTGGCACGCCGTGCCACCCACCATGGACGAGCCGGTCACGTTCAAGGAGGGAGTGCAATCGAAGCTCTCCGACGCGGAATGGGCGGAGCTGACGACGCCCGGAACCCGGCTCCATCGAAGGTGGGAAGAGCAGGTGGATGTCGTCGCGCGGCTGCTGGTCCGCCTGCGCGACGAGGGGGTGACGGTCCTTTGGCGGCCCTACCACGAGTCGAACGGGGCTTGGTTCTGGTGGGGAGGGCGCCCGGGGCCGGATGGATCCGCCAGGGTGTACCGGATGCTGTTCGACAAGCTCACCCACGACTATGGGCTGGACAACCTGCTGTGGGTGTACAACCCGAACGCTCCCCGCCCAGGCGTTCGACCGTACGCCGAGATGTATCCGGGCGGGGACGTCGTGGACGCGCTGGCGACCGACATCTACGGCGGCAGCTTCCCGGACGAGTTTCACGACGACCTGCTCGCCCTCGCGGACGGCCGGCCGATCGGCATCGGAGAGGTCGGTCAGCTGCCGACTCCGGACGTGCTCGGGAGGCAGAGCCGGTTCGTGTGGTTCATGCTGTGGGCGGGCATGCAGACGAAGTGGAACACGCCGGAGGGGCTCCGCGCGGTATTCCATCACCCGCGCACCATGAACCACGAGGAGTGGGCGCGGGGCTAGGAAGGGCCGAAGAGCGCCTCAGCCGCGAGCACGGTTCGCGTCAGGCCGTCCACGGAGCAGAGCAGGCTTCCGTCGGGCCCGACGCCGATGGCCGTGCCGAACGTTCCGTCGGGCAGCCGGTAGGGCTTGCCGGGGGTGTCGTCGAACATCTCCCAGATCGGCTCCAGGTCGCGCCAATCGTCCGGCTCGGGAAGGTCCTCGAGGCGGGCGAGGATCCTGCGCGCGAGCGCTTCCGGATCGAAAGGGCCCATGCGGTGCAGGGCCAGACTGGTCGCCGTGTCGCGGATCTCCTCGGGGAACTCCCTCTGCGTCAGGTTCACTCCGATCCCGACGATGGGCACGTTGCGACGGCTTCGGTCGCGCGCCATCTCGGTGAGAATGCCACCGACCTTTCGCCGCTCGATGGTCAGGTCGTTCGGCCACCGGATCTGGGTGTGCAGGGCGCCGGCTGCGGCGACGGCCACCGCCATGCCGATCAGCCAGGGCTTGGGGTGGTCCGCGTAGGCTCCGAAGACGAGGCTGAACGTGAGCGAGGCTCCCCGCTCGCTGTGCCAGACGCGCCCGAACCTGCCATGGCCCTGGGTTTGGTGGTGGGCGAAGACCACGCCGGCGGGGGCGTCGGACAGCAGAACCTGCTTGGCGTACGCCTGCGTGGAGCCGACCTCATCCAGTGCGACCCACGGACCCGTCTCGAGCGGCGACCTCATAGAACCTCCAAGTGGTAGGGGAGAGCCGGGGCGGAGTGGGTGAGCGCACCGACGGAGATGTAGGACACCCCGGTCTGGGCGACGCCGTGAACCGTCTCGAGGCTGATGCCTCCGCTGGCCTCGAACGCCACCTGCCTGCCGTAGCGTCGGACGGCCTCGCGCATCATGAACGGGTCCATGTTGTCCAGCAGGATCACGTCCGCTCCCGCTTGGACGGCTTGACGGACCTGCTCCAGATCCTCGCACTCGACCTCGATCCTCGCTAGGTGCGACGACACAGCCCTCACCCGCCGGACCGCCTCGGCGATGTCCCCGCAGGCCTTGATGTGGTTGTCCTTGATCATGGCCGCGTCGTACAGACCCATGCGGTGGTTGAAGCCTCCGCCGCAGCGCACGGCGTACTTCTGCAGCGAGCGAAGGCCCGGGAGGGTCTTGCGGGTGTCGACGATGCGCGCCGAGGTGTCCCTCACCCGGTCGACGTACTGGCGCGTGAGGGTCGCCACTCCGCTGAGAAGCATCAGGAAGTTCAAGGCAGTGCGCTCGAGCGACAGGACTCGGCGGGCGAGACCCTGGCCCTTCAGAACGACCGTCCCTCTCCGGACCTCGGAGCCGTCCGTCACCATGGCTTTGACGTCCGAGGGGTCGGAGTCGGAGTTGTACGACCCGAAGATGTACTCGGCGATGCCGACGCCGCAAGCCACTCCGTCGGCCTGCGCCTCGATGATCCACTCCAGCTCTTCGTCCTCGCCGAAGCAGGCGGCGGTGAGGTCGCCGGTGCCGATGTCCTCCCGCAGAGCCTCGTCGACGACGTCCCACCAGTTCGCGGGCTCGGGACCCAGCCATGCGCTCACGATGGCTGGATGTTTACCCCACAGCGTGCCGAGAGCTCGTCCAGCAGAACGTGGTAGGGAACCTCCATGCCGTTGCGGATCCAGCCGACAGGCACACGCAGGCGACCGACGACGAGGTGCGCGGGGGGACGGATCGTCAGCGAGCGGCCGTTGTTCAGATGGATCTGGAACGCGTCGCCCTTCTGGCGGATCTCGGTCACCGCGTCGTAGCGGATCGAGCGGAGCCGACCGGCTTGGATCGCCTCGAACGAGTTCTCACCCAAGACGTACTCGGTCCGCTCCGCCTGCAGCCTCGCAAGCTCGGCGAGCGCTCCCTTGCCGAAGTCCAGCGCCGCCTCGGCCGCTTGCCGGAGATTCTGGGAGACCGCGCCTCCCTCGGGTCGGCGGAGGATCTCCGAGCTTCGGACCCGAGCTTGCCGACGGAACTGCCCCGCACCCAACTCGAGCCACTTGAGCACCTCGCCCGGGCGATACCGCACCAGCTCCATGTGAGGGTTCACGCTCGGCGAGCCGGCGAGGTTGCAGCGATCCGATGCGGTCGCCTTCTTGCTGGAAATCCGATATCGGAATGAGGAATAGGTCCAAAGACCCGGGAAAATCTGTCAAAGTAGGGATGAAGGGTCAGCGACGATGGCTTTCTTGATCGACCTGACGAAGTGCATCGGTTGCGAGGCGTGCACGCTCGCCTGCAAGCAGGAGAACGGGCTTCCGCCCGGGGCAACCGACAAGCTGTCCGCGGTGACGTGGACGGTCATCGAGCGGCACGGCGGGGTGAACGTCAAGAGGCAGTGCAACCACTGCGTGGATCCGACGTGCGTGTCGGTCTGCCCGGTGGCCGCGCTGCAGAAGACGAGCCTCGAGGCCGTGATCTACGACGAATCCCGCTGCATCGGGTGCCGCTACTGCATCATGGCCTGTCCGTTCTCCATCCCGAAGTACGAGTGGTTCAGCACCGAGCCGCGGGTCCGCAAGTGCATCCACTGCTTCCCGAGGCTGGAGCGAGGAGAGCAGCCCGCCTGCACCGCCGCATGCCCGACGGGAGCAGCGAAGTACGGGAAGCGTGAGGAGCTGATCGAGGAGGCCAAGAAGCGAATCGCGGAGAACCCCGGGCGGTACATCGATCACATCTATGGCCTGACCGAGGCCGGCGGCACCTGCGCGCTGTACCTGTCGGCAGTGCCGTTCGCCCAGCTGGGCTTTCCCACCATCCGTACGGACACCACCTACCCGCACCTCACTTGGAACGTCCTGAGGCAGCTCCCGAGCGTGGTGTCCGTCGGCGGCGTCGGGCTCGCCGGTCTCTGGTGGATCACCCACCGAAGGATGGAGCTGGCCGAGGAGAGGGCCCAGCAGGCCGCCGAGAAGGCGGAGAATGAGAAGGAGGAGTCGAAGTGAAGAGGCTCGCCCAGATTCCCAGATGGTGGGCGCTGACGGCGCTGATTCTGCTGGTCGGCGCCTACGCGATGTGGATCCGATTCACCGGCGGGTTGGGAGCCGCCAGCAACCTCCACGACGGCTTCCCGTGGGGCTTCTGGGTGGGGATCGACGTTCTGGTGGGCGTCGGCCTCGCCGCTGGAGGCTTCACGATCGCCGCGACGGTCTACGTTCTCAACCTGAAGAAGTACGAGCCGGTGAGCCGCCCGTCGCTGCTGACGGCGTTCCTCGGGTACCTGCTGGTCAGCGCCGCCCTGGTGGTCGACATCGGCCGGCCTCTGCGGCTCTACCACCCCCTGATCATGTGGAATCCGCACTCGGTCATGTTCGAGGTGGCCTGGTGCGTGACGCTCTACACGACGGTTCTGGCTCTGGAGTTCAGCCCGTTGGTGTTCGAGAAGCTGGGCTGGCACTGGCCGCTTCGGGCGATCCGAGCCATCTATCTGCCGCTCGTGATCGCCGGTGTCCTGCTCTCCACGCTGCACCAGTCGTCGTTGGGAACGCTCTTTCTGATCGTGCCGGAGAAGCTGCACGGGCTGTGGTACTCGCCGGTGCTCCCGGCGTTCTTCTTCGTCAGCGCGATCGCCGCCGGTCTCTCGATGAGCATCGTGGAGTCGTTCATCAGCTCGCGCGTCTTCTCCAGGCGCTTGGAGCACGACGTGCTGCTCGGGTTGGCGCGGGCCACGGTGGTGATCCTCGGCATCTATGTGACCTGGCGCTTCGCCGATCTAGCCACGAGGGGCGCGCTCCATCTGGCGTTCACCTTCTCGCAGCAGTCGGTTCTGTTCTGGGCGGAGATCGGATTCGGGGCGTTGCTGCCTCTGCTGCTGATGCTGCTGTCGGGCGACAAGATCCGGGAGAGGAACCTGTTCTTCTACGCGCTGCTGGTGGTCGCGGGGTTCGTGCTCAACCGCGTGAACGTCAGCATGACCGGCATGCGCAACATCGAGACGTACTTCCCGAAGTGGACGGAGGTGGCGATCACGTTGGTGTTCGTGACGCTGGGCGTGGTGCTGTTCGGCCTGGCAGTCCGCCAGTTCGACGTGTTCGCCAAGTCGGAGTACGTGGAACCCGGCACGACGACGCGGAACGGATGGTTTCCCAAGGGTTCCTTGATCGCCGTTGCCGGCTTCTTCGTCGCCTTGGTGCTCCTGGTGCGGGCCGCTCCGTCCCGCGCGGAACTCGAGGCGCGGCTGAAGCCCGCACCCGCGCAGCTCGCCATGCACGTGGAGCCGCTGGGAGACCCCAACGAGAACCTGCCGCAGGACCTGACGATCCCGAGCGGCGGCAACAGCCCGGGGAAGGTGGTCTTCAGCCACGCGAACCACATCGCGATGCAGGAGAAGGTTTCTTGCATGGAGTGCCACGAGCGGACGTTCGGGATGGGCTTCGCCCACAGCCCGCGCCTGAAGGGCGAGCAGTGGCACCGAGCGTGCGGCACCTGCCACGACGGCAAGAAAGCCTCCTCGTCGGTGAGCGACGAGACGGGAGAGAGCTGCTCGACCTGCCACCAGAGCCAATGACCGGCGGCGCCGCCGCTTCGCCGGCTTAGCCGGGATCGGCCAGGCGCAAGCCGATCTCCTCCCACTGCTGGGCGTCGATCGGGCTGGGCGCATCCATGAGCGGGTCGTACCCGTTGCCGACCTTCGGGAAGGCGATCACTTCCCGGATGTTCTCGTCGTCCGTGAGGAACATGATCAGGCGGTCGATGCCCGGTGCGATGCCGCCGTGCGGGGGCGCGCCGTACTGGAACGCCTCGAGCATATGCCCGAACCGCTCCCTCTGGGTCGCCTCGTCGATCCCCAGGAGCGAGAAGACCCTGGCCTGCACGTCCGGCCGGTGGATTCGGATGGAGCCGGAAGCCCACTCGACGCCGTTGCAGACGATGTCGTAGCAGTCCGCCCGCACCCGCGCGGGGTCCGACTCCAAGAAGGGCAGATCCTCCGCCTTGGGAGAGGTGAAGGGGTGGTGCGTCGGGCTCCATCGGCCCGTCTCCTCGTCCCACTCGACGAGCGGGAAGTCCAGCACCCAGCAGAAGTTCAGCTCCCGGCGGTCGCGGAGGCCGCAGCGGTCGCCGATCTCGTTGCGCAGCCGGTATAGGACGTTGTTGCCCGCCTCGTAGCGGTCGGCGACGAAGCAGAGGAGGTCGCCCGGCTCGGCGTCGGCCTCCCGGAGCGTCGCTTGGAGCTCCTCGGCGGTGAAGAACTTCGCGATGGATCCTTTGACGGCCAAGTCTCCGGCGGGGACGGCGTCCGGCGCGTCGCTGGGAACGACGGACAGCGTGGCGAGCCCCTTCGCACCGAACGTCTTGGCGAACGCCTCCAGTTGCGACACATCCTTCCGGCTGAGGTGCGCCCCGCCCGGATACCGGACGCCGCGGATGCGCCCGCCGGCCTCGATGGTCGAGCGGAACACTCCGAACGAGCAGGCGGACAGGGCCTCGGTCGCGTCGAAGATGGGCAGCCCGAACCGCAGGTCCGGCTTGTCGCACCCGTACAGTCGCATCGCCTCGTCGTAGGAGATGCGGGCGAACGGGCCCACCGGGCGCTTATCGAGGCCGAAATCCTCGATCAGGCCGTTCACCACCTGTCGGGTCAGGTCCTCCATCAGCTGGAGAACGTCCTCTTGGACGACGAACGACATCTCCAGGTCGAGCTGGGTGAACTCAGGCTGGCGATCGCTGCGTTGGCTCTCGTCCCGGAAGCACTTGGCGATCTGGTAGTACCGCTCGACGCCGGCCACCATGAGCAGCTGCTTGTACTGCTGCGGACTCTGGGGAAGCGCGTAGAACTTGCCGGGATCCAGGCGGTAGGGCACGAGGTAGTCGCGCGCGCCTTCGGGAGTGCTCTTGGTGATGATGGGAGTCTCGACCTCCAGGAAGCCTCTGGCGTCCAAGTAGGCCCGGATGCGCCGCACGGCCGAGGCGCGGATCTGGAGGCGGCGAAGCATGGAGGGACGCCTCAGGTCCAGGTAGCGGTGCTTGATGCGGAGCTCCTCGTTCACCTGGGCCATCTGCTCCTCGTCGCTCAGCGGGAAGGGAAGCGGCTTAGAGGGCCCGAGGACCTGGTACTCGTCCACCAGCACCTCCACCTCGCCGGTGGGGATCTTGGGATTGACGGTGTCCGGTGAGCGTCGTTCGACCCTGCCGGTCACGGCCAGGCAGGTCTCCGGTCGGATCTCCTGAAGGTTCGCGAAGCGCGACGGGTCGAGGAACAGCTGCACGATGCCCGAGCGGTCGCGAAGGTCCACGAAGAACAGGCCTCCCAGATCTCGAACCCGGTGGGCCCAGCCGTTCAGAACGACCTTGCGCCCTGCGGCGTCGGGGCGGAGGTCGCCGCATCCGATGGTCCGTTGGGGGAAGCTCATTTGGGTCTTGGAGGATACCCGTCGCGGGGCGAGGCTTTCAGAGCTCGCTGGCGGCCTCGAGGTGCGCCAACACACGGGCGACGGCCAAGCCCTTGAGGGTTAGGCCGTAGGTGCGCCCCTGGCGCTGGACGTAGCCCGCAGCCTCGAGATCCCGGAGCCTGTCGCGAAGGAGGGTCGGGCTGATCACCAGCACGCGGAGCAGATCGTTGAACCGGCACACTCCCCGGTGGATCGCCCAGAGGATGTGGAGGCTCCACTTCGCCTGAAGGTCGTCGAGGACGCGGATGATCGGGTCCTTTCGGCCTGGATGGGTGTTGAACTCGAGAGTCTCGCCCGTCGTCATGGCGCCTTGGTTTCAACGCTCCGGCTCTCGGAGCGCTCGACTCCAATTTACCACCTCGAGCCCGGCTACGGGTTGGGGTAGGACAGCTCGACGATCTTCTTCGCGGCCTCGCGCATGGTGGTCGCGGGGACGAGGGGACTTCCCTCCAGCATCCTCCGGCCCTCCTCGGCGGCGGTGCCCTCGATGCGCGCCACGACGGGCACGCTCAGGTTCAGCGCCTCGAGGGCCTCCAGGATGCCCTTGGCCACCTCGTCGCACCGCGTGATTCCGCCGAAGATGTTGATGAGCAACCCCTTGATGCCGGGATCCATCATCACGAGCTCCACGCACGTCTTCACCCGGTCGGCTTTGGCTCCGCCGCCCACGTCCAGGAAGTTCGCGGGACGGCCGCCCGCTGCGGCGACCTCGTCGATCGAGCACATCACGAGGCCTGCTCCGTTGCCGATGATCCCGATGTCGCCCTTCAGGCGGACGTAAGCGATGCCGCGCCGGGCCGCCTCCGCCTCGATCGGATCCTCGGCGGAGTCTTGGGCGGTTCCTTGGTACTCGGGGTGCCGGAAGAGCGCGTTGTCGTCGATGGACACCTTCGCGTCGGCGGCGACCAGCTTCCCGTCGGTCGTCCAGGCGCACGGGTTGATCTCGACGAGGTCCGCGTCGGAATCGATGTAGGCCCGCACGAGCTTCTTGATCATCGAGACCATCTGTTGCCGCGCGTGCTTGGGAATCGCCGCCTGCTCGAGGGTGTGCCGAATCTGATAGTCGCAGAGTCCCCAGGCGGGGTCAACGTGCAGGCGCGCGATGGCGTCCGGGTCGGTGGCGGCGACCTCCTCGATGTCCATGCCGCCCTTCGCAGAGACCATCACGACGAGCTTCTGCACGTCGCGGTCCAGCAGAACCGAGAGGTAGTACTCCTCGGCGATGTCGACCTGCTCGGCCACGAGCACCCGCTCCACGACCATGCCTTGGGGGTTCTGGACGCTGACCAGCCGCTTGCCGATCAGCTCTCTCGTGAACTCGGCGGCCGAATCGGCGTCGTCGAACAGCCTGACTCCGCCCGCCTTGCCTCGCCCGCCCATCAGGACCTGCGCCTTGACGACCACCTTTCCGCCGAGTTCGGCGGCGATGCGTCTGGCGTCTTCGGCGTTGTCGGCAACCTCTCCCCGCGGCACAGGAACACCGGCCCGTGCCAGCACGGCTTTGGACTGATACTCGTGGAGCTTCACGCGTTCAGCATACCCACGGCCCGGCCGGACGGGGATCAGCGCTCGCGCTCTCTCGCGCGAAACTCCCATGGAGGCACCGGCCTCGCGTCGCGCCAGAGTCCGAGCTTGCCGGCCCGAGCCTCCCGCTGGGCGGCCTTCAGCACCGGGTCGTCCGGAGCGTAGCGCTCGTACCACCACGCGAAGCCCCGCCGAACCATCTCGGCGTTGACGTCTCTGCCGTCGACGACGAGCCGCGCCACGGTGCGGCCGTAGCGGTCCGTGTCCACCTTCTGAAGGCGCACGGTCTTGCCGAAGACGAGGGAGGAAAGCTCCTGTCGGGCGCGGGTGCCGAACGCCTGGTTGCGCTCGGGCGCGTCGATGCCGTGGAGCCGCACGCGAACCTCCTTCGGCGTGGGGTCGTTCACGAGCACCCTCACGGTGTCGCCGTCGGTGACCCCCACCACGCGGCCGACGTTGCGGTCCACCTTCGCGCAGGCCGCTAGCATCAGGGTAAGGACCGCGACGATCGGAAGGAGCCGGCGCATGGGTGCAGGTTACCCCTGCCTCCGGCAGGCCGGGCCGGGGCGCTCTGGGCCAAAATGGGCCGTGCCCGAACTGCAGCAGCTCCCTCATCGGCGCTTCAACCCTCTGACCGGCGAGTGGCTCCTGGTGTCGCCCCACCGAACGCAGAGGCCTTGGCAGGGCCAGCGGGAGTCGACGGCTCCGGATTCCCGTCCGGCCTATGATCCGAACTGCTACCTCTGCCCGGGCAACGTCCGCGCCAACGGCGAGCGGAACCCCGACTACCAGTCGACGTTCGCCTTCACCAACGACTTCGCCGCTCTGCTGCCGGACACGCCCGAGGAATCCGGAGGCGACGAGCTGTACCGGTGGGAGTCTGCGGCGGGCACATGCCGGGTGATCTGCTTCTCGCCGCGCCACGACCTTACGCTCGCGCAGATGGACACGGCCGGGATTCGCCGGGTGATCGACCTGTGGGCCGAGCAGAGCGCCGAACTGGGACGAACCTACCCATGGGTGCAGGTGTTCGAGAACAAGGGCGCCGCGATGGGCTGCAGCAATCCCCACCCCCACGGCCAGATTTGGGCCAGCAGGCACGTTCCGGAGATTCCCGCGCGGGAGGACGCCAGGCAGAGGGAGTGGCTCGAACGGCGCGGTCGGCCGCTGCTGCTGGAGGTGGCGGCCCGGGAGCAGGCCGACGGGGCCCGCATCGTGGTGGAGACGGAGCTCTGGCTGAGCGTGGTCCCCTTCTGGGCCGTGTGGCCGTTCGAGACGCTGCTTCTGCCCAAGTTCCCAGTCTCACGAATGGAGGAGTTGGAGGCCGGACAGAGGGAGGACCTGGCGCTGTGCCTCAAGAGGCTGCTGGTGCGCTACGACAATCTGTTCGAGACGAGCTTCCCCTATTCGTTCGGTTGGCACGGCGCGCCGCACGTGCCCGGGGACTCGGCGCACTGGACCCTGCACGCGCACCTCTACCCTCCGCTCCTGCGGTCGGCGACCGTTCGGAAGTTCATGGTGGGTTACGAGATGCTGGGAGAGCCCCAGCGCGACATCACGCCGGAGACGGCCGCAAGGCGCCTGAGGGAGCTCTCCGACGAGCACTACCTCGCCAGGAAGGTCCCCAACGGCTAGGGCGCAAGACTGCCATAATCTTACTGTTCACAGCGGAACCGCCACCCGACGTTGGGCGAAACCAACCCAATCAGGAGGTGAGAGAATGCGGTTCGTCGCGTTCATCGAGGACCTGGTCGACCACTTGGTCAGGCTGACGGTCCGAACCGAGCTGGATGGATGATTCCGGCGAGGCCCACAGCGCCGTGGGCGATCAATCCCCCTTCAGCGCCTCCGCGATCGTGCGTCGCAGGGTGTTCGTCGCGGCCTCGAACAGCTCCGGCCCCGTGAAGCCCCCGAACTTGCCGGCCACGGCGAGGTGCGGCTCCAGGGTGAGCGGGCCATCCCATCCCATGGTGGCGAGCCAGCGCAGGGTCTCGACCATTTGGCCGTCTCCCTCGCTGGCGGGCACAACCCGGCCCTCGCTCTCCACGGCGTCCTTGATGTGCAGCGTATCCAGGTGCGGCAGGAGCCAAGGGAACCAATGCCGAAGGGGCCGGAAGCCGATCAGGACCGTGTTCGCGAAGTCGAACGCCGCCCGGAAATGCTCAGATCCGAACTCCTCGAACAGCCGCCGGCCGCCCTCGGGAAAGGCCCCGTAGAACCTGGCGTCGTTCTCGTGGAGAAGCACGACGTCGGCCTCTTTGGCCATGGAGACCTGCTCGGCCATCCAGTCGCGCACGGCGGGCCAGTCCTCCTCCCGGCACTGATCCAAGGCGGTCGGCGAGAAGATGCGGATGCGCCGGGTGCCGAACACGCCGCAGAGCTCGATCGCTCGCCGGAGCTTTCGGTTCTCCTCGCCACGGTTGTCCGCCGTCAGAGGAACCTTGTTCACGGGGGAGCTGACGGACTGGATCGCGAGGCCCGCCGATTCGGCCAGCTCTCGGTAGGCCCTCGCCTCATCGTCGGTCAGTTGGAGGACGTTCTTGCCGTCCACGGTGCGGACGTCCACGGCCGAGAGGCCGAGCCGCCGGGCGACGGCGATCTGCTCCCTAGCGTCGGAGGCCGCCTCGTCGACGAAGCCGGTGATCCAAGCGAAACGGTCGGGGCCCATGGCGGCATTCTACCGACGGGCCCCGACGGTGTGACGGATCAGTAGTGGAGCGCCTCGGTGTTCACCTTTCCGCGGAACACCCAGTAGATGGCCGAGGTGTAGGCGAGGACGAACGGCATGCCCAGAATCGCGATGGTGAGCATGATCGTCAGCGAGGCGTCCGAGGACGAGGCGTTCCGGATCGTGAGGCTGTACTCGGGGTTGGGGTTCGAGAGAACCAGGTTCGGATACAGGCCGATGCCGAACAGGGCCATCAGCGTGGCCACGGCGACGCAGGACGAAAGGAACGCCATCGTCTCGTTGCGGCGGTAGATCTCGCGCGGGATGTTGAACAGAGCGAGAACGTTCAGCATCGGCACGGCGAGAAGGATCGGCTGCGTCCGGAACTTCTCCGCCATGTGCGGGAAGAACAGCAGAGTCGCCATCGTGGTGAGCACGTAGCACAGCGCGAAGAAGATGATCGAACCGAACACCCACTTCCGCGCCTGCTCCTGCAGCTCGCCCTCCGTCTTGAGCACGGCGTAGATGGAGCCGTGCATGGTGAACAGCGCGACGGTCGTCACGCCCACCAGCAGCGAGTAGGGGTTCAGCAGCGTGAAGAACGTGCCCGTGTACTCCATCTCCGCGTTCAGCGGAACCCCGACGATCATGTTGCCCAGGGCAACGCCGGCCAGCAGAGCGATCAGCACGGAGGCCACGCTGAAGCTGACGTCCCAGGCGTTCCTCCACCGGGGAGACTCGAGCTTGCTGCGGAACTCGATCGCGATCGCGCGGAAGATCAGGCCGAACAGCAGCAGAACGAAGGGGAGGTAGAACCCGCTGAACACCGTGGCGTACACGTGCGGGAAGGCCGCGAACAGCGCCCCGCCGCCCGTGATCAGCCACACCTCGTTGCCGTCCCAGACGGGTCCGATCGCGTTGAGGAGCGTCCTGCGGTTCTTGTCGCCTTTGGCGAGGAGGTACACCGTGCCGATGCCGAGATCGAAGCCATCCAGAATGGCGTAGCCGGTCAGCAGCACACCCACCAAGAGGAACCAGACGGTCTGAAGATCAAACGGGTAGTTCATTCAGATCAGCCCCCTGTCGCTTCGCTTCGAGGACATCTCGAGGGTCGGTCCCTCCTTGATCTTGCGATCGAGGAGGAAGAGGAACAGCGCGAACAGCATCAGATAGATCACGGTGAACAGAACCAGCGACGTGAGGACCATCGGCGCGGACACGACCTTGGAGAGGCCCTGGGAGGTGCGGAGCAGCCCGTAGACGATCCAAGGCTGGCGCCCCAGCTCGGCCGACATCCATCCCATCTGGTTGGCGATGTGCGGCAGCGCCACGGAGACGACGAGCGCCTTGAGGAGGAGCGTGCAGTCGGGAAGCTTGCCGGTGCGGAACCGGAAGGCCGCGAGGGCCGCCAGCAGGATCATCAGCATCCCGGAGCCGACCATCAGGTGGTAGGTCTGGAACACCCAGGCGACGGGAGGCTGGTCCTCCTTGGGAAACTTGTCGAGACCAGTCACCGGCCGGCGCGCGTCCTGGTACAGCAGCCAGCTCGCCATTCCTGGAATCTTGAGCGCCGTCGTCTGCTTGGTATCCGGGTTGGTCCAGCCGAACAGGACGAGGTCCATCGGCTTGGTGGAGTCGTAGTGGCCCTCGAAGGCGGCCAGCTTGGCCGGCTGGTTCTTGGCGACGCCGGCGACGCTGCTGTGGCCGGTCAGCGGCTGCAGCAGGGAGGCCACCAGGGCGAACGGAATCCCGACTCGCAGGGAGGCGGTGGCGACGTCCGTGTGCCTCTTCTTGAGCAGGTAGTAGGCGCTGACGCTCAGCACGAAGAACGCTCCGGTAGCCCAGGCGCCGACCACGGTGTGCACCAGTCGGTCCATCGACGACGGGTTGAACACGAGGCCCCAAAAGTCGGTGATCTCCGCGCGCCGCAGCACGCCCTCGCCGACGATCTTGTAGGCGCTGGGGGTCTGCTGCCAGCTGTTCGCCACGATGATCCAGATCGCGCTGAAGTGCGACCCGAGCATCACCATGATCGTGGAGAGGAAGTGCACCTTCGGCGACACCCTGTTCCAACCGAAGACGAGAATCGCTAGGAAGCCGGACTCGAGGAAGAAGGCGAAGATGCCCTCGGCCGCCAAGGCGCTTCCAAAGATGTCGCCGACGAAACGGCTGTAGACCGACCAGTTCGTGCCGAACTGGAACTCCATCACGATGCCGGTGGCGACTCCAACGGCGAAGACGATCGCGAAGATCTTCACCCAGAACTTCGTCGCGAGCTCCCAGGTCCGATCCTTGGTCTTCAGATAGGCCGCTTCGAGGAGAACGAGGATCACGCCCAACCCGATGCTGATGGGCGGAAAGATGTAGTGGAACGCAGCGGTGAGGCCGAATTGGATTCTGGCCAGGGCTTCCGCATCCATTGGTTTGGTGTCCCTCCTTGCGCGGTAGGCGGCCGAGCGCGTCGATGCCCGACGGCGCCCCCACCCCCTATTCTGCGTAGAGCCATCGTTGTCCTGCCAAGGTTCGCGGCGAACCGGCTTGGGCGAACACTTGCGGGAAGCCCAATTGGCCGAGACGCCCGGCCGGGAGTGCCACAATCCTGACGATGCGAAGGGTTCTGATCACTGGGGCGAGCCGCGGCATCGGGCGCGCCATCGCGATGCGCCTCGCGGCGGACGGCTGGTCGGTTGCGCTGCACCACCGTGGATCCCCCACGGCGATCGCCGAGATCGCGGGGAGCCTCGGCTCGGCCGTGTGCGGGGTGTACCGCGCCGACTTGGCGTTGCCCGGCGAGGCCGAGAGGCTCTGGGAGGAAGCCGTGCGGGACGGCGAGCTGCACGCCCTCGTGAACAACGCGGGGGCCTATGTTCCTTGCTCGCTGCTGGAGGCGTCGGACGCCGATTGGATGCGGGTTTGGGAGGACACCATGGCGCTCAACCTGCGCGCCCCGATGGTTCTGTCGAGGCTCGCGTCCCGGCGGTTCGCGGAGCAGGGCGGGGGAAGGATCGTCAACGTCGCCAGCCGGGTCGGCTTCCGCGGAGAGGCCGGAGCGGCCGCGTACGCGGCTTCCAAGGCGGCGTTGATCAACCTGACGCGCTCGTTGGCGGTGGAGCTCGCTCCCAAGGGGGTGCTTCTGTTCGGCATCGCCCCGGGCTGGGTCGACACCGCGATGGCCCGCGCCGGCATGAGGGAGCGTCTGCCCTCGATTTTGGAGACGATCCCGCTCGGTCGGATGGCGACGCCCGAGGACTGCGCCAACGTCGTGCGGTTTCTGCTCTCGGGCGAAGCGGACTACCTTTCGGGTCAGACGATCGACATCAACGGAGCGAGCTACTTCCACTGATGCTCTGGGTTCCGCTCCTCGCTGCGTGGCTTCAGGAACCCGGCGCCGCCGTGTACGGATGGCAAGACAGGTCCGGGGCCAGGGTCCAGGTTCGCGTGCTGGACGGTGCGCCGGTCGCCGCGCTCCACTTGGTGATCGGCACGGGGGCTTGGCCCGAGAGCCGAGAACGGCACGGTCTTCGACACCTCTTGGAGCACCTCGTTGCGCTCGGCCCCGATCGCGGTCTCGACCGACGGCTGGAGGCTGTCGGGGGTGGCCTGACCGCCGACACCTACCGGGACGCTTCGCACTTTCGGGTCTGGGGCCCCGCCAAGGCGATGGGCGCACTGGTGGCGGCTGTGGCGGAGCTGCTGCGGCC
>CALGMO010000042.1 GCA_937961665.1 uncultured Fimbriimonadaceae bacterium | reverse complement strand
GCGTGCCCGTAGAGGTCCGCCGTGAGGGCCACCTGCGAGTGTCCGAGCGCCTTCTGGGTGGCGTGCAGGTCGCCCGTCTCCGAAAGCGCGAGCGTGGCGGCCGTGTGCCGGAGCGAGTGCGCGGACACCGTCGGGATCCCGGCCTTCCGGCAGAGGCGGCGCAGGGCCCCGTTGAGGGTCCTCGGGTCGATCCTCCGGCCCTCCGCGGTCAGGAACACCACCCCGTCCGGGTCGGAGACGCCCTCCTCGCGGCGCAGAAGCCTCAGGGACGCCAGCGCCTTGGCCAGCTCCTCCGTCAGGGCCACGGTCCTGCCCTTACCCGTCTTGGTGCCCGTGCGCACCTCCAGGCTCCCGCCGACGCGCTGCAGCTGAACGCGGATCCGCGCCAGTCGGCCCTCGAGGTCGAGGTCCTCCCAGCGGACCCCCAGAGCCTCGCCCACCCGCGCCCCCGTGGTGAGCATGAACGCGATGGGCAGGCTCCACTCCGTCCCGTCGGCCGCCTCCAGCAGACGGGCCGCCTGCTCCGGCGTCAGGGCCTCCCTCTCCCTGGGCGCCTTCGCGACCCGCGGGATCTCCACGCCCTTGGCGGGGTTCGACCCGGCCAGACCGCGCCTCACCGCCTCCGTGTACGCCGAGGATAGGACCGCCTTGGCGTTCCGCACCGTGTTCCTCGCCAGCCCGCTCTCCGCCAGCTCCTTGAGGAAGGCCTGAACCTCCGAGCGGCGCAGGCCGTCCAGCTTCCTCGAGCCCAGCGCGGGGACGATGAGCCGCTCCATGGCGTAGCGGTACAGCCGCACCGTCTTCCCGGCGCGGTTCGGCGCCACGGCGTCCTCGATCCAGCGGCGCAGGAACGCCTCCAGCCTCACGGACCCCGCCTCGGCGTACTCCCCGCGCCTGGCCTTCTCGCGCAGGGCCTCCAGAGCCACGAGAGCCTCCGACTTCGTGCGGCGCATCGCCACCAGGCGCTTCCGCTTCCCGTTCGGAAGGCGCACGCTCACGGACGCCCTCCATCTCCCGCGCTCTTGGTAGACGGCCCCTTCGCCCCTCGATCTCCGCTCCGCCATCGGGTTCGCCTCCGGTTCGGCCAAGTGTAGCCTAAAGTGTAGCCTACCGCACTGAACAATGGGAGACAATAGGCAACACGCGTCTAGCGTCCAAAGTCCCGCCTCAGGTTCGACGAACGCAGACGCGAGTCTGCAGGATCGGGGTTCGGGAGGTGCATCCGCTGACTGTTAATCAGCGGGTCGTAGGTTCGAGTCCTACTGCGGCAGCCATCTTCCTGAGCCTCCATCGGGATCTCGGCTCGCTCCCGCATTCCCCGCTCTCCGGATGCCGTTCTGGCCAACAGACGCGTCTTGCTCCGGAACCTCTCGGAGGCCGGAACGGGGGACGAGGCCTCCGGCCAGCGCACCGGCCGCGCGATGGCGGCCAGCGAGAGGCGCAGCCGGGCCGAGGCGCCGGGCGAAGCCAACGGACCCGCGGCCGGGCGGGGGTCCCACCCTACCCGCCGACGCGTCTGCCGCCTCAGCCCCGCCCCCAAGGCCGAGCGAGGTCCAGAGAGTCCGTGCCGACATCCGAAGTCCCGTGAAGGCGCTCCGAGAGAGCATGGAGCGTTCGGCCCCTCCGCCCAACCTCGGGGCAAGCGGCCGATCGGGGTAGAACCATGGAATGCTGGGAGAGAGGGACGCCGGGATGGTGTCGCGCGCCCAAGGCTGCCTCTTGGGCCAGCTCTGCGGCGACGCGCTGGGCAGCCTCGTGGAGTTCTGCACGCCGGGGGAGATTCGACGACGCTACCCGGGAGGCGTGCGCGACCTGGAGGACGGCGGCACATGGAACACCATCGCCGGCCAGCCCACCGACGACTCGGAGCTCGCTCTGGCCTTGGCCCGCACGCTGGTCGCCGAGGGTCGCTTCCGAGCCGAGTCGGTGAGGGCCGCCTACGTCGAGTGGCTCCGGTCGGGGCCCTTCGACGTCGGCACGACGACCAGCGCCGGGCTCTTGGGACATCCCAACCGGCACAGCGAATCGAACGGCGCCCTGATGCGCGTCAGTCCGCTCGGCATCTTCGGCGCACTCCAGCCGCCCGAGCGGGTGGCGGAGTGGGCTCGGCAGGACGCCGCGATCACCCACCCCAGCGAGCTCTGCAGACAGGCGAGCGCCGTGTACGCCGCGGCCATCGCGCACGCGGTTCGGCACGGCTGCCCGCCGGCCGAGCTCCACCAACGCGCCGCGCGCTGGGCCAGAGAGGCAGACGCGGACCGCAGGCTCCAGAAGGCTCTGGACCGAGCCGCCGACACGCCGCCCGAGGACTACGTGTCCGAACAGGGGTGGGTGCTGATTGCGCTGCAGAACGCCTTCTGGCAGCTGCTGCACGCCGAGAGCTTGGAGGAGGCGGTGGTGGACACCGTGATGCGCGGCGGCGACACCGACACCAACGCGGCGATCTGCGGGGCGCTGGCGGGGGCTGTGTGGGGCCTGGAGGCGGTGCCGCAGCGATGGGTCGCGGCCGTCATCGCCTGCCGTCCGGAGGCAGGCAGGCCAGGCGTCCGGCACCCGAGACCGCCCCGCTACTGGCCTTGCGACGCCCTCGACCTTGCGGAGCGCCTGCTGGAGGCGGGCGCGACTCTCCACGCCGGCTGAGCCGATCAGCGCCAACCCATCCAAAGGGAGAACCATGGACATCCCCCGAATCTTCACGATCGCCGAGAGCCGCCACCGCATCCACAACCCGATCTCCCCGCAGAAGCTCGCCGAGCTGGGCGAGTCCCTCGACTTGCAGCCCGGCATGCGGATGCTGGACCTCGGCAGCGGCTCCGGCGAGCTGCTCTGCACGTGGGCGAGGGACTTCGGCATCTCCGGCAGGGGAGTCGACCTGAGCACGGCCTTCACCGAGCAGGCGCGCCACCGGGCGGCGGAGCTGGGCGTGGAGGACCGCGTGGAGTTCCTGCATGGTGACGCGGCAGGCTTCGTGGAGGAAAACCCGGTGGACGTCGCCGCCTGCATCGGCGCGACTTGGATCGGCGGGGGCGCGGCGGGAACGATCGCCCTCCTGCGTCGAAGCCTCCGTCCGGGCGGCATCCTGCTGATCGGCGAGCCGTACTGGCACCGGCCCCCCACGGAAGAGGAGGCGCGAGGCTGCGGTTGCTCCGCCTCCGACTGGCTCACGCTTCCGGAACTGCTGCAATCGTTCCTCGACCTGGGATACGACGTCGTCGAGATGGTTCTGGCCAGCCCCGACGACTGGGACCGGTACGAGGCGCGGCGGTGGATCGCCCTGCGGCGCTGGCTGGACGAGAACCCAAACGACGAGCTGGCCGAGGAGGTGCGAGGCCTGCTTCGCACCGAGCCGCTCCGCCTGGCGCGGTTCACGCGCCCGCTCCTCGGTTGGGGGATCTTCGCGCTGATGCCTCGGTGAGCCGCGGCCGGAAACCGGTCCCTCGCGAGAAGCAGGCGACCATGAGACGCTCGCTTCTTTGGGCAAGCTTGGTTCTGGCCGTCGGCTTGGCGGCGCTCGCTCTGGCCCGGCAACTCACCGTTCCGGACGTCGAGGCCGCTCAGAAGCGGCTGGCGAGCGGGTTCGAGGAGCTAGAGAGGCTGGGAGCCTACGTGGTGGCCAGCGACGGCGAGTTCCTCGGCAAGATCAGCCGCGGCTACGAGAGCGACTCCCTGAGGAACCGGTTCGGCAAGGGCAGTCGGTTCGCCACCAAGGGGCTGTTCAACCCGTACAGCCCGTACGGCAGCAGGTTCTCGTCGAAGTCGGCGTTCAACGACCTGGCCACCGACCCGCCGGAGATCCTGGTGAGGCAGGGTGGCACGACCTATTCGGTCGGGTTGCTCACCACCAACACCCTCGCACGCACCCGAGGCCAGCGGATCGATCCGCGCTACCTGAAGGCGTGGCTCGGCGTCGGCGAGGACTGAAGGCGTCGGCGGCGGCTCAGTTGCCGTCGCTGACCCCCCACTGGAGGCCGAGGCTCCCGATGGCACGCACCAGCGCGCTGGTGGGAACGGCTCCGTGGCCCTTGGGCAGGACTCGGGCAAGCAGCTTCTCGGCCCCACGGAACGTCTCAAGCCCGGCCTGGTCCACGGCGTGGAACGCGAGGAGGTCCAAGCCGGCCATGCGGGCCGCCAGCAGCTGCAGCATCGCCATCAGGGTGCGGTTGCCGCCGTAAGCCCCGCAGCCCCAGAAGCCCGTGTGCACCGCCACCAAAGCATCTGGGTCGACGGCCCTGGATTCCGCCTTGGCGGCCAGAAACCCTCCGTACGCGGTGCGGAGGATCCGTGCGATCTCCTCGTCCGTGTAGGCGCCGTCGCCGTACGAGGGCGCCTCGATCGCCAGGATGTTCGAGACGGTCGGTGGATCGAGCACCCGCACGGCCCGACGCACGGCCTCCACCGATGCCTCGGCGAACCGGTTGCCGTACAGGCCGTTCGGCCGACCCTCCTTCGGGTTCGGGTCCGTGGCGATCGCACAGCGGCGCTCCACTCCGCGCACCAGGATGGGGGTGGACCGCTCCCCGTCGTTCACCGTGGTGGAGAGGCCCCGCGCCAGAAGGGCCTCGCGAACGGAACCGAGGGCGGGATGCTCCGCAACCTGCATCTCGTCCTGGGCGAACAGACCGCCGGAGTACGCGCAGAACAGCTCGCCCGCGGCGAAGTTCAGGTGCCACTCGGCCGCCGGCTCAGGCAGGATCGGCTGGTAGTCGAACAACCCAGCCGATGCGACCACGCGCGGGCTGGCATCGAGTCGGAGCGCGGAGGGCAGCTCCACGTCGGGCCAGCGCGTCACCGTGATCGTGCCCCTCGCCGGCCGATCGCGCGGGCAGGCGAGCTGGAACACGACCTTCTTGTTCTTGTTCCGCCACACCGGCGGATGGGCCTTCATCAGCTCGGCGGCGTCGAACTCCACTCTGTACAGCGGCACCAGAATCGGCTCGTCGCGCATTCCGCGTTGCTCCCCCCTTCATCCCCGCTCGCCGGCACCGAACAGGCTGCGTGCCCGCGGCGGCGCTTCGAGCCGCAGGATACCGCGCCTTCCTTGGGGCCTGGGGAGGGACGCCTCAAGCCGACCCTGGCCGCGGCCTGCCGGAGGTTGGGCTCGGCATCCCGAGCCGGACGGGCCGATGACCGCGTCCGATTCCGACGCCGTCGGCAAGAGGAGGGGTTATGGGACGCACTCTGCTCTGCACGATCTTGCTGCTGTTGGTGGCCGCGTCGCTCGCCGCGCCGGGGCGATCCCCCGGAAAGAAGACGTCCTCGGGCTCGGCTGTGTGCACCCTCGGCCTCGTCTTGGAGACCACGGTCCTCTCCCGCGACCGCTACCGGTCCAGCACGCTGGACGAGGTCCTCGAGCCGGGCGAGACGGTTCCGATCCTCGGCCACGACGGCGTAGTCTGCCGAACCGTGGACTCCTCAGGCAACGACGCGTTCCTTCTCCGCTCGGCGGTTTCGCTGGTTAGGAAGCTCGGTCGGCTGGAGGTGCTGTCGCAGGTCTGGAGGCTCGAGCCCGGCTCGGAGGACGAGGCGACGCCGGAGTACCAGCGCTGGCTCCGCTTCTACGACCGCATCGCCTACAAGGAGAGGGCCGGCGAGCTCCCGCCCAGCCAGGGCTACTACGACGCATGGGGCGACGAGACGCCCACCCTGGAGGTCCACAACGGCACCCCGTACCGGATCACGGTGACGTACAGCGGGCCGGCCGCTCGAAGTCTCACCCTGGCGGCGGGGCAGAGCGGGACATTGCGGCTGCCGGCGGGCCGCTACCGCGTGTCCGCGTCGGCGCACAGCGCCTCGGTGAGGCCCTTCGCCGGGACGGAGAGCCTCTCGCCGGGATATCGGTACAGCGTGCGGTACTACATCCGCACCGTCCGCATCCGCTGAGCCGAGTCCGACCTGCTTCTTTCGGAGCCGGACTCCGACTGCGGCCTGTCGCGCCCCGTCGCGCGACTCGCGGCCTGCGAGCGATGTGGCCCACCGATGCCAGAGCCTTCTCCCGAGCGAGGGTCCAACCGACCTCAGGGTGCCTTCTCGGGAAGGGGTGGGACGTAGCGGTACTCCGGGTCGGCGGCTTGCCGACGGAGGATCGGGCGGATTGCCGCCCAGGTCCGGATCAGGCCGCGCGGGGTCGGCGGCAGCTCGTGCCGCACGAGGCGGTGCAGCTTGGCCAGGTTGTAGCACGGCACCCCGGGATACATGTGGTGCTCGGTGTGGTAGTTCATGTGCCAGTAGAGGAACCGGAGAACGGGGTTCAGCTCGATCGTTCGGCAGCACACGCGGTAGTCGGGGTATCGGTCCATCAGCCCGATGTGCTGGGTCGCGTTCGTCAGGAACTGCAGCACCGGGGCGAAGAACCGGCACGTCGTGACGGCGACCGCGACCGGCCACCAGCCTGTGGCCACGCTCGCCCCCACCACGAGAGCGTGCCCGACCAGCACGATCCGCGCCCACCGGTGGAACGCCGGCCGCATCTCGGGCTTCACCTCCTCGAAGAGGTGCCGCTCCCACTCCCCTTGCAGGCAACCCCGGGCCGTCCGCCACATGCCGCGCACCGTGGCCACGAACCCCCACACGTCGAAGAGGGCCATCCTGGCGAGCCTGCGCCAACCCACTTGCTCCGGCTGAACCACCTCCAGGTCGTCCGGCGGGTGTAGCGTGAACTTGTGGTGCTCGGTGTGGCTGGCCCAGAACCCGACGTGGTTGTACCAACCGATAAAGCTGAACACCACGAGGAACGCCCGGTTCAGCCAGCGCGTGCGGAACACCGAGTCGTGCACCAGCTCGTGGAAGCCGTTGATCAGGAACGCGCAGCACGCCCCGTGCGCCAGGATCGCGAGCGGGGCGAGCCAGGCGGCGTGGAAGCAGCTCCACACGAACACTGCTCCGGTGCCGAAGATCGTGCCGAGGAAGCCGACGGTCTGCAGTCCCCCGAGCAGGTCGCTCCTCTGGTTCAGCCGCCTCAGATCCTCCTTGGAGACCGGCACCCGGTACCAGCGGATCGGCTTGCCGGGGGAGCGCTCGGGACGCTCGAGGCGGACCTCGGCCGACGTCTGCTCGGCGCCGAGCACCGGTTCGGTTGGCTCGCGGGATGGGCGAATCATGCGTCGTTCCGCCGGCGGCGCGCGATGCCGCGGCTGAGCCTCCGTCCGAAACGATACTCCAGGTTTCACCCTGGTGAATCGATGGCGTGCAAGAACGGACCTTGTCCCCTCACGCAGGCGCCTCGGCTGGCCACCGCCCCTGCGTGCCGACCTTGCGAACCGGGTGGAGGCACCATGCCGGAGCCACGAGTCCTCCCCTCGTCTTCGGCCGGTTCCACGCCCGGTAGTCCGTCCTGCGCGGATGGCCGGCGCGCCTGGCAACTTGGCGATCGTCGGAACTGCCACACCTCCCAGGAGCTACAGAACCGGCCGACCCCGAGACGTCGGAAGCCCGGCGGCAGAAGGCACGACGATTCCAAATCAATCGACGGTCACCGGGCACCGACTGACCTGCGTCGCCGCCCGCCTCGCGGCCCTTCTACCCATCCCGAAGCCCCGCGGCGAAGCGAGCGTAGCCTGCGTGGCGTCCTTTTTAGTAGACACAACTATGCCGTCCGAAAACGGGACTGAGCCGAGAAACAGTAGACGAGGTGCGACGATGGAACCGATCCGATGCCTAACCGACCACGACGGCTACGACCCGTTCGCCGAGCCCGCCGCGGCCGAGCGGTCCGCCGAGGCGCTGCTCGCCCGGCTCCGGGCCTTGGGCTGCCAGGTGCGAACCGACCGCAACGGCAGACCGCGCGTGGCCGGCGCCAGCGGACTCCCCGAGTGGCTCCGGGACGCCATCCGCGAGGACTTCCCGAAGCTGCTGCCCCTGTTGGCCTCGACCGCCGCCTAGCCTCGGCAGCCGACAGGCCACAAGATCGGTCTTCTTCGTCAGGACTGGCCGCCGCGGATGCCCAGGCCCCTCCAGATACCGCGGAGGATCTCCAGCTCCTCCGCCTGCATCCGATCGGTGATGCCCCTGGGGTGCTCGGAGAGGACGCTCCTGGCCTTCAGAAGCCAGCGCAGGTCCTCGGCCTCCTGCCCCGAAGCCAAGGCCAGAGCCCGCTCCCAATCGCCCGCGCGCCGGTAACAGCGGCGGGCCTCCGCGACCAGACCGAGCTGCTCGAATCTCTGCGCAGCCCAGGCGAAGTCGCCCCGCGCCTCGTCCAGCTCCGCCCGCAACCGACGATCCGTCGGGCGGATCGCGTCGCACACCTCGCCCGCGGCCGGCACCTCCCCCGCCGCGATCAGCGTGCGGGCGGCCACGCGGCGAAGCTGGTTCGCCTCCTCGACGGAGTTGGGGAGACCCACGAACGCCAGCCAATCCTCGACCGGTCCAGAGTAGTACCGAGCCAACGGCGCCTTCCTGCAACCTTGCTGGATCGCAGAGGTCAGGGTCTGCCACCGAGCGCCGAGTGCGGATCGGAAGGCCTCGGCCGCCGGACCGAGCCGCAGAAGGGCGTCGATGAGGGGGTAGGGCGGCAGCGAAGGCTGGAGCACCCACTGAGCGAACCGATCCAGCACCTCGGCGGCGGCATCGCCGCGCCATTCCAAGACAGCCCGCCGGGTGGTCTCGAACACCTCCTTCGCGTCCAATCCACGCGGGAGCTCGCCGGCCAGCAGACGCAGACCGACCGACGCCACCTCTCCCAGAGCTCTCGACCGCGCGCCGGCGGCTTCGTCCGCACCGAGCGCGCCCTCGTCCAAGAGCCTCTGGAGCAGCCAGCGGGCGTTCCGCCAAGCTCGAACCGGGCGCCTGTCGAACTGCTGGGGCAGCTCGCGCAACAGCTCCAGAATGCGCTCGTCGTCGGAGTCCTGGTCCTCGCTGCGCTCGGCGAGGAACGCATCCGGCTCGATCGGATCCGCGTCCTGAAGAACCTGTCGGCTTAAGGCGACCTCCTCGTCCGAGGCGGCGACGTCGAGGAAAGCGAGGCAATCCGACGCGCGGCTGATGGCCACGCGAAGCTGGTCGATCAGGGTTCGGCTCTGCTCCTCGTTCAGGCGCCACTCGTCCTTCGAGAACGAGCGGAAGCGAGCCAGCGCCTTGCCGGGGTCGAGCACGACCACCGCCTCGTATTCCAGGCCCTTGGCCTCCGCCGGCGTGAGCACCGCGTCGCGCACGTGCGGAGGAAGCCACTCCGGAGGCCGGGAGGACGCCGCTACCACCTTCGTCCGCGTCAGCCCCACGAGTTCCTCGAGGAACGAGGCGGCCTCCTCGGCGGTCGGAATCGCGATCGAGAACACCTTGCCCTGTTCCGTCCTGCAGGTCCCGGTGGCGCCGTCAGCCCCCTCCCCAACGGCCTCGTCGGTTCCCCCATGGTCGCTCTTGGCTTGGGAGGGTCGGACTTGCCGGTTGAGGTCGGACCAGAAGCGCCCTACCCGGACGATGACCTCGTTGATGCGGGGCGGGCAGCGCAGGCTTCCTCCAAGCTCCTGCTTGTCCACACGGCCCAAGTCCTGACCGAGCCGCTCTCCCAGCACGCCGGGCTCGAACCCGGACGGGCGAACCGTCTGGCCGGGATCCCCGGCGAACACCAGCCTCGGCGGCTCGCCCTGCTTCGCGAGCGCCCTCGCGAACTCGGTGACGAGGTTGATCTCCGCCCGCGTGAGATCCTGCACCTCGTCCACGACGATCCAGTCGAAGCCCCTGAGGCGGTCCGGAACCCGGCCGGCACGAACAGCCTCGGTCGCGCGGAAGGCACCCGCGAGTTCGGGGAAGACGCGTTCCCACGCGCCGTCCTTGCTCAGGCGCGCGAAAACCTGAAGGACCTGATGGGCGGCCTGGTCGCTCAGCCGATCCTTCCCGGCGCGCTTCTCGCGATAGGCGTCGTCGCGAAGCCGACACAAGCCGTTCTGCTTCTGCGTTTGGTCTTCTCCTAGGACGGCGCCGCCGATCAGGCGCGCGCGGATCTCCGCGTGCAGCGCCTCCTCCAGGTTCCTCCAAGCGCTGGGCGTCGGCTGATGGCCCAGCGCCTCGCGGAAGCGAAGGAAGCTCTCCTCCAAATCGGGGGCACGCACGTCCTCGCCGCACAGGGCAGACACGAAGCGGACGAACGGCAGGCACTCCACCCGCAAGCTCCGAGCTGCGAAAACGTCGAGCCTCTGGCGGACCCGCTCGGCGAGCTGTTCCGACCAAGTGAGATACAGGACCCGACCGCCGTCGAGACTCTCGACGACCCGGTTCAGGACGGTGGTCTTTCCGGAACCCGGCCAGCCGTAGAGAACCCGGATGGGGCCGTCGCTCTCCAGGAGCCGCTCCTGCTCCTCGGTCCAAGGCTGATCGATGGTCTGGGGGTTGAGAAGGTCCGCGGGCCTCAGCTCCAAGTAGTCGCTCGCGCCTCCCGCGGACAAAGGGGAGTGGTCGTCGTGGTGGCGAACGGCGCGCACGAACGCGCTCCTTCCACCGTTCGCCTCACCGTGGCCTAGGTGCCGCACCGGCTTGTTGCCCTGCGGCGCCCACCATAGGTAGAACTGGTTGCCGCCCCGACCGCCCAGCGGCACCCGCAGCCAACCCGCGTTCGCCTGGTCCTTGCACCCTTTCTGGACGAGGACGAACGGGTCGACCGACAGCTGCTGCAACACCATGCTCTTGCGCTTGCGCACGGCGAGGTCGAGCGCTCCGTCCGTGAGCGCGTCGCCGTGCACGAAGAGCCTGTACTTCGGCTCGCCGACCATCCTCCCCCTGGTTCCTCCTTCGGGGGCGCACCGCCCCCGCTGTGCTTTCGTTATGGCATTTTGGATTCCTTTCCGCAGGTTCGGCCAAGCCGGATGGCCCGCTTTCGGTGGTCCCTCTTCAGGAACTGAGGGCTGCAACCCGATCCCCCTTCTCCCAAGGCCTCCGAGAACCGCGACCAAGGCCTGACCTTCGGGCGAGTGCCCGACGTCGCGCTTCCGCCCGTCCTTGGGGTTGCTCCCAATCGGCGAGGCCGGCTCCCTCGCGTGAGGCAAGCGATGTGGGGCATCCTGCTCACGAGCCTGGTGGCGCGCGGCTGCGCTCCCAGCGGAAAAGTCGAGCTGGAGCCGGAGGCAGGCCTGCTCGCCGGCGTGCGGCAGGCGACCAGCCGCCGCGGCTTCACGGGCGCCGGATACGTGACCGGCCTGGCACCCCCGCGACGATGTCGTGGACCTGATCGGCGTCGACGCCTATCCGCCCGATCCGCTCGACCTGCTCACGGGGGACTGGGATCGTTTGCTCGCGCGCTTCAACAGCAGGAAGATGCCGGCGCTCACCGAGGTCGCGGGCGTGCCGGACGTGGAAGCCATGCATCGGAGGGGCGTGCGGTGGTCCTTCTTCGTCTCCTGGTGCGGGGCCTTGGGTCCGCGCTACTCCCCCAGAGGAGACCATCCGTGGGACGTGTCGCTCCGAGTTCACGATCACGCTGGACGAGCTTCCCGCGCGGGCAGGGAGAGGGTTCTAGTCCTCGTGGCGCGCGACGGCTCTCGAACGGTCGGAGGCGCGCCGACGCACCCCGCCGAAGTGCGGGATCGCTGGCAAACGGCACGGTTCTTTCGCCACAGAGGGTCCGAAGTGGCGGACAATGAGATCAAACCGCCACCCTCGAGCGGCGGAGAGGATCGCCATGGGCACCATCGATCATGCTGAACCGGATCCGTTGCTCCGGGCTTGGCTGGAGCGATTCCACGGCAGGAAGATCGCCGAGGACGTCTACGAGCTGGACGCGGCCTGCCACCGGGCCCTTCTCATCAACCACCCCGAGACGCACCTCCTGGCGGTGGAGCTCGACGCCGGGGAGAACCTGTTCGGCGACGCGGCCCGGACCCGGCTGGCCGACGACGGCTGGGAGGTCGGCCGGGTCATCCTGTTCGAGGGCCGCACCCTCTGGCACGCCGCGTGGTACGAGCCGGGCAGGATCGAGCTGCCGGTCCTCAACGATGTGCTCGCGGAGCTCCGGACCAGCGACGACCGCCTCTTCGACGCCTGCGGAAGGCGCGTTCCCCGCACGAACGGATCGGATTGGCAGCGTCCGGACCCCGAGGCAGAGAGGCAGGCTTGGCTGAGCGAGGCCGAGGAGTGGCTCCGGCGCCTGCGGGGAAAGGTCTGGCGGTCCGCCACCGACGACTCCCTGCTGTGCATCCTCGATCGGGAGGGCCTGCAGGCGGTGTGCCTGGGCCTGGCCTCGAGCGGCAGATGGGCCGTGCTCGACGCCATCCTCGGATGCCCGGACGAGCAGGAGCTGAGTCGCCTTCGTTCCCTCACCCAGCACTGGGTCGCCAGGTTCCCGTTCGGCAAGGTCGCGCTCCGGCGAGATTCGCGTCTGGCCGTGTTCAGCCACGCTTGGCCGATCGGTCGGCGCTTCTCCACCCAGCGGACCGAGATGAACTTCGGAGCGGCCTGCTTCTTCGCGGGAGTGTTCGTCCGTGCGTGGAGGGACGTCCAGCGACAGAGGCGCAACCCTGATCTCGCTTTCGAGGAGGCGTTCGCGGTCCAGAGCAGGGAGCTCGAGGAGCAGGCCTTCGAGGAAACGATGAACCGGCTGTACGGCGAACCGCCGGAGTGGGTCTAGAACCTCCCAGGGCCAGGATCGGAGACGCCAGGCTCCTCCTCCAGCCAGACGCGAACGGCCCTCCACGGCTTGTGGCCGCCGACCTTCGTGTTGCGGATCGCGAGGACCCTCACCCGACGCCCGCACCACTGGCACGCGCCGCTCTCGGTCATCACGGACTCCGGCACGTGGACGTCGCCCACGGTGCCGTACTGCTCCGGTCCGCAGCGCAACTCCCCTCGGAAGGAACGCCACTCGGAGGTCTCGGACGCATCGTCGCTGCGCTCCAGATCCAAGACCCGGAGAGGCGCGTTTTCCTCCCGCCCCGCCGCCGTTCGCAAGACCCAGAACCCGCCCAACGGCTCGTCGGCCACCTCCGGACTGTCCGAGTAGGTCCTCGTAGCCACGCGCCCCGAGGCAAGTCGGAACACGGCGAGCCGCTTGGCTCGGTTCTGGTCCATCAGCACCGCCCGCTCGGCCGGGTAGCCCTCCCACAGCGAACCCTGCGCCGGCCGAACCTTCAGCGCGATGGCATGGCTGGCCTCCGGCTTGAGGACCACCTCGACAGGCTTGCCGACAGGCTCGTCCCACAGCGCTCCGAGCAACGATCGCGTTCCGGAGCACTTCGCTCCTCCGGGGCCCTCCAGCTGGATGGCGCGGACCTCGTTCTCCTCCTTGTTCCGATAGGGCTTGGAGGCGAGCCACCCCCGAACCCTGGGAGCCCCCTCCCACAGAAGATCCTCCGCTCCCGCGGCCAGTTCCCGGATGAGCGGCGTCGGGTCGACGGCTTGCGCCGAGGCCAGCGGCTCCGTGTCCAACCTCTGCTGAAGCTGACCGACCGGCCAGTGGTTCTGCAGGCGCACCTCGATCAGCCGCTGGAGAACCGCCTTCGCCTCGCCGACGTGCCCACACGCCTGAAGCGCCAGCGCGAGGTCACCGAGCACGCCCGCCTTCAGCCCTTCCTCCTTGGCGGGGCAGAGCGCCCCCCGCGCCAGCGAGGCCAGCCTTTCGGCGGAGCCGGCCGGGAAGGTCTCCGCCAGCGCGTGCCAGGCCCAAGCCTCGTTGGCCTTCCTCCGGAGGAACGGCAGCAGCCTCTGCCTTCCCTGTGCGCCCTGGCCGACCTTGGAGAGGATCTTGGCGTAATGGTAAGGCGCCCACTCGCCGCCCTGGATCCTCCCGACCATCCGCTCGGCCAGGCCCACCGCCCACTCCACGAGCGCCGGATCGTCGGTTGTCTCCAATCCCTTCCGCACGGCGCCGAGAGCGCGCTCGGCCAGAGGGGGGATCCTCTTTCCGTTGTAGCTGGACGGTTGGTAGTCCTCGGGCCTCAGGCGCTTCTCCAGGTTCCATCGCCTCAAGAAGGAGCAGACGTGCGGCAGCCTGCCATCCTTGTGCAGATTCAGGACGAGCTGAAGCACGCAGCGATCCAGCATCTGGTCGTCGTAGTGGCTGAGGTCGACCACCGTCCTCAGACCGTCCACGGCTTCCTGCTTGGAGAGGGAGTCCTGTTGGATGCGCCGCTTGAGGTCTTGGTACACGAGCCACCCGAGGCCGCGCTCGAGCTCGGGGTGGTCGGGAGATTCGGCCAGGGCCTCCGTCAGGAGAGCCTTCGCCTCGTCGAGCTTCCCATGCTGCTGCAGCGACCGAGCGCTGGCGACGATCTGCCTCGCCTCGTCCATCAGCCTGCGCCGTTCCTCCGTGTAGAGATTGTCTTCCGGAAGCTCGGGCAGGCTGAGCATCTCCCGCCGGTACTCGCGCTTCTCCGCGCCGTCCGACATCTTGTGCAGGGTGTGGAGCGTCCAGAAGAGCGCGCGGACGCGCCAAGGGTCGCTCGGAAGCTCGCTATAGAGCCTCCTGGCCAGAAGGAGCGCCTCGGCGAGCCTGCCCTGCTTCCGGAACGCGAACACCTCCGTCGTTCCTTCTGAAACACCCTCCTGCCTGGCACCTGCGCTTGCAGGCCCGGAGCCGGTCGTCCCGCTTTGGAAAGCCACGTAGGCGGAAGGGCCGGCCGCCGCCGCGTCGGTGCCTCGGCTGTGCCCCTCGAACGGGTCGTACGGCGGGGCTGGGCGGTCGGACGGGTCCTCTGCGTCTCGGAACGGGTCGTACTCGGCGGTCGGCGAGGGCCGCGGCGACGGGGTCTCCCGCCCGTCCGAGTCCTCGAACGGGTCGTAATCGGGATCCGCCGGGGACTCCGAGGACCCTATCTGCCGCACCGGGGAGGACCCGCCCGGAGCGGGCGCACCCCCGCTCCCCGTCTCAGGGACCGTCGAACCGTGCGGATCACCGTCGTCCATTCCCCATCGAATCCCGAGTTGTGCCATCGCAAAGTTCCTCTTCTCACGCCGCGGTTGTCTTTCGCCGACGGGCGGGTAGCCTTTCCGGCACAGTGTTGCTCTCCGTCCTTGTCTGCGCGCTGTGGGAAGCCGCCGGTCCGATCCCGTACGCCGGTGTGAACCTCGCCGGCGCGGAGTTCGGGCAGGTCGCCCCCAGAAGGCTCGGTACGTTCGGCCGAGACTACACCTATCCGACGGCCCAAGAGGTCGCGCACTTCGTCTCCCGCGGCATGAACCTGTTCCGCATCCCGTTCCGATGGGAGCGGCTGCAGCCCCAGCTCAACCGGCCCTTCGACCGGGAGGAGTCGGCGCGCCTGCAGGCGATCGTTCGGGCCGCCACGTCCGCCGGAGCCGTGGCGGTGCTGGACCCGCACAACTACGCCCGGTACTACGGCAAGACCATCGGCGACCCCGAAGTTCCGGTCTCCGCCTTCGCCGACCTGTGGAGGCGATTGGCGAGGGAGTTCGGCTCGAATCCGAAGGTCTGGTTCGGCCTGATGAACGAGCCGCACGACATGCCCACCGAGAGCTGGCTGCGGGCGGCCAACGCCGCGCTGGAGGCGATCCGATCGGCCGGCGCCAAGAACCTCGTCCTCGTGCCAGGGAACCACTGGTCGGGCGCGCACAGCTGGACCACCTCGGACAACGCCCGTTGGATGGCGCAAGTGCGGGACCCAGGCCGCAACTTCGCCTACGAGGTGCACCAGTACCTGGACCGCGACAGCTCCGGCACGCACGCCGAGGTCGTCTCGCCGACCGTCGGCGCCGAGAGGCTCGCCGCCTTCACCGAGTGGTGCCGGAAGCGCGGCGCCAAGGCGTTCCTGGGCGAGACCGCCGTGCCGGCGACCGAAGAGGGCCGCGTCGCGATCCGCAACCTGCTGCTCCACCTACGCCAGAACGCCGACGTGTGGCTGGGGTTCGCATGGTGGGCCGCCGGTCCGTGGTGGGGAGACTACATGTTCTCGCTGGAGCCGAAGGACGGCCGCGACCGGCCCCAGATGGAATACCTGAGGGAGTTCCTCCGGCCAGGCAAGGGGTAACCTTCGCGGCGGGGGAAAGCGCCTTGCCGTACCATACCAAGCAGATCCGCGTCGGCCAGAGCGTCTCCGTCCTCAAGGCGCTGGCGTCCAAGACGCGCGCCGACATCCTCGAGCTGCTCGCCGGCCGAGACATGAACATCAACGAGCTGAGCCAGGCGCTCGGCGTCGCGCAGTCCACCGTGACCAAGCACGTCCAGATCCTGGAGGAGGCGGGGCTGATCACCAGCGACTACCTGCCCGGATCCCAGGGCCTGCAGAAGCGCTGCCACCGCGTGCAGGACCGGATCGTGGTCGACCTCTCTCCCGAGCCTCGGTTGCACGACGCCGTGGCCGAGATCGAGGTGCCGGTCGGGATGTACACCCGGATCCAGGCGCGCCCGACCTGCGGGCTGGCCAGCCGCGAGAAGTTCATCGGCATCCTCGACGACCCCCTCACGTTCAGCTTCCCCGACCGCCGGGAGGCGCAGCTGCTCTGGTCGGGCGGCGGGTTCGTGGAGTACGCCTTCCCCAACATCCTTCCGGCCACCGCCGAGATCGTCGCTGTGGACCTCGAGCTGGAGATCGCCTCGGAGGCGCCGGGCTACAACGCCGAGTATCCCTCCGACATCACCTTCTGGATCAACGACGTCGAGATCGGCACCTGGACGTCCCCCGGCGACCTCGGGGGAACGCGCGGCCGCCTGAATCCGCCCTGGTGGCACGACTACTTCAACCAGTTCGGCATGATGAAGATCTGGACCATCACCAGCGAGGGAACGAGCCTCGACGGCGAGAAGGTCAGCGACGTCACGCTCGAGCAGACGAAGGTCGCGCCCTGGCAGGCGACCAAGGTGCGGATCGGAGTGAAGCCCGACGCCTCCAACCAGGGCGGGTTCTCCCTGTTCGGCGCCGGGTTCGGCAACTACGAGCAGGACATCCTGCTGCGCCTGCACTATGTGGCCCACGGCAGTCTGCCCAGCCCGGTGCCGAACCCGTGGCGGCCGGAGAACCCTCCCTCCGGCAACCTGGCCGACGAGTGATCAGTCCAGTCGGAACGTGGCCGCGACGAACGACAGCGGCGGCAGACTCAGCGTCGCCGCTCCGCCCTTGACGCACAGCTCCTCGAACGGCCGGGCGACGATGCGGTCCGGATCGTCGAAGGTGTTGGCCTCCTTCGGATCGGAGCCCGCGACGATCTCCGCCGAGAGCGCCTCCGCGATGCTCCGGTCGCCCACCTTCACCGCCAGCTCCAGCGGCCGGTCCACGCTGCGGTTGACGGCGAAGACGCTCAGCTCACGCCCGTTCAGGATCGCGCTGGCGTCGACGTACGGCACCGCGCCGTAGTCCTTGGACTCGTACACCGGCCCCTCCACGGAGGTGCGGAGCGACACGCCGTCGCGGCGCTTGGCCATCATGGCGATCGGGTGGAAGATCGTCTGGCGCACCATCCGGTCGCCCTCGGTGAGGATGGGCGCGATGACGTTCACGATCTGCGCCAGGTTGGCGATCTTCACCGAGTCGGCGTGCCGGATGAAGCTGTTGAGGAACTCCGCCGCCACCAGGGCGTCCTCCAGGTTGTACACCTCCTCCAACAGGTGCGGCGCGATCTTGCCCCGGCCGTCGTGGTGCTCGGGGCCCCGCGCCTTGTACCAGACGTTCCACTCGTCGAAGCTGATGCGCACCCGCTTCTTCATCCGAAGGGCGTGGAACACCTCGGCGCACACGGCGTCGGTGGCCTCGATCTGCCGGTCGATGGAGTTC
>CALGMO010000041.1 GCA_937961665.1 uncultured Fimbriimonadaceae bacterium | reverse complement strand
AAGGGTCGGCCGAATGGCCGACCCTTCTCAACAAGGAAGCCCTTTAGTTTCCATGAGGGGCTCTTGGGTATGGTCTGCGCATGCTAGGGACGAGCCTCCTGCTCGCGGTCTCGATGGGCTTTTCGGCCCAGCCTCCAGCGGACGCCCGCGCTCGGAGTCTGCTGGAACAGCTGACGCTGGCCGAGAAGGTGGAGCTGTTGGCTGGCGTGGACGGCTTCTACACGCGGGCTGTGCCGCGCCTTGGCATCCCTCGGTTGAAGATGAGCGACGGGCCGGTCGGCGTCAGGAACTACGGCCCCGCGGTCGCCTACCCGGCTGGAGCGTGCTTGGCCGCCACGTTCGACACGTCGCTGGCCGAGCGGATGGGGGTCGCCCTGGGCGACGACGCTCGGGCGCGCGGGGTGCACGTCCTGCTCGGACCGGGCGTGAACATCCTGCGGGTGCCTCAGAACGGCCGCAACTTCGAGTACTTCGGAGAGGACCCGTTCCTCGCCGGGAAGATCGCGGTCGCGTACATCCGGGGAGTCCAGTCGCAAGGCGTGGTCGCCACGGTCAAGCATTACGCGGCGAACAACCAAGAGATCGAGCGCGGCACGATCGACGTGCGCTGCGACGAGCGGACGCTGCGGGAGCTGTATCTGCCGGCCTTTGAGATGGCTGTGAAGGAGGGGAAGGTGTGGGCCGTGATGAACGCCTACAACCGCCTCAACGGCCCTTACTGCACCGCGAGCGACTGGCTCAACAACAAGGTTCTGAAGTCGGAATGGGGTTTTCCGGGAGTGGTGATGTCCGATTGGGGGGCGACCCACGACGCGGAGGGTGCGCTGACGGGTGGTCTGGACCTGGAGATGCCCGGACCCGACATCTGGAAGCCGGACGTGGTGCAGCGGCTCGTCCGGGAGGGCAAGGTTCCCGAGCGGACGATCGATGACAAGGTGGCGCGCCTGCTGAGGATGGCCGTGGCGATGGGGTTCCTCGATCGGCCGCAGGAGCGCCCACAGCCGGCCGCGTCTCTGAACCGGAATCGGCAGACCGCGCTCGACGTGGCGAGGGAGGGCATCGTCCTGCTCAAGAACGAAGGGGGCGTGCTTCCGCTCGACCGCAAGAAGGTGCGCAGAGTGGTCGTGATGGGGCCGAACGCCCATCCGGCCGTGACCGGCGGAGGCGGAAGCAGCTGGACGGCGCCGGAGCGGTCGGTGAGCCTGCTCGACGGGCTGCGCGCCTTCCTCGGCGAGGAGAAGGTGGTCCGCATCGCGCCGATCGGGGATCGTTTCGCCTTCTCCACCTCGTTGCCGGTCAGAGGAGCTCGCGCCGAGGTCTTCGAGGGAACCCGTTTGGGCGGTCAGCCGCTGGCGACTCAGCCATGGAACCGCATCGACTTCGACTGGGGCGCGAACGGGCCATTGGAGAACGGCCCCAAGGACCGGTTCAGCGTGCGCATCCGCGCGAGGATCGAACCGGCGACGACCGGATTCTACATCCTGGGCACGGAGTCCGACGACGGCGTGGCGGTTCTGCTGGATGGAAGGCCCGTGATCCAGGACTGGAGCGACCACGGCGTCCAGCGCGACACACGGAGGGTGCGGCTGGAGGCTGGGCGGTCCTATGAGCTGGAGATTCGGTACTACGAGAACCAAGGGCTCGCGGTCTTGCGGTTCGGCTGGTGGCCGGAACCTGTCTCGGGGCTCCCGGCCGAGGAAGAGCGGCTGGTGCGCGGAGCGGACGCGGTGGTGGTGGCGGTCGGCTTCGGTCCAAAGTCGGAAGGCGAGGGCTGGGATCGCGCCTACGAGCTGCCCGACAGCCAACGGAGAACGATTCTGGAAGCTGCGAGGCTCAACCGGAACGTGATCGTCGTGTTGAACGCTGGAGCCGGGGTCGAGACGGAGTCGTGGCTCTCGCGGTGCAGGGGATTGCTGCAGGCTTGGTACCCGGGCCAAGAGGGCGGAACGGCTCTGGCGGAGATCCTCCTCGGCGTCACGAACCCGAGCGGCAAGCTGCCCTTCTCGTGGGAGCGTCGCCTGAGCGATCTGCCGGCCATGCGCAACTACCCCGGCAAGGATGGGGTCGTGCGCTATGAGGAGGGGTTGAACGTCGGCTATCGGTTCTTCGACCGAGGGATCGCCAAGCCGCTGTACCCGTTCGGCTTCGGGCTGTCCTACACCCGGTTCGACTACTCGGATCTGTCCGTTCGGCGCCAGGGGGAACGGGTGGCGGTTCGCTTCCGCCTGCGGAACGCCGGGCCGCGTCCAGGCAAGGAAGCGGCACAGGTCTACGTGCTTCCGCCCAAGGGGACCAAGGATCGGCCGGTCAAGGAGCTGAAAGGGTTCGCCAAGGTCTCTCTGAAGCCCGGCGAGGCGACGCTCGTGTCCGTGAGTTTGGATCGACGGTCCTTCGAGCGATGGGACACGAAGGGTGGAGGTTGGGTGCTGGATCCGGGGATCTACACCATCCGCGTTGGTGGCTCGAGCGCCGACAAGCGCTTGGAAGCGCAGATTCGCTTGCCATGAGACAGGAACTGCTGCTCGCTTGGGCGGAGGAGCTGGAAAGGAGCCTGGCGAAGGACCTCATCGACCTCTGGTTTCCCCGGTGCGTGCATCCGGCCGGAGGCTTCCACCAAGGGTATGACCGTCGCTGGCGGCCCGTTCGCGGGGAGGACCGGTTTCTCGTTTTTCAGTCGCGGGTCGTCTGGTCCGCCGCGACGCTCGCCGAGGCGTGGCCGAATCGCAGTGCCGAGCTGCTCGGGATCGTGAGGCACGGCCTGGAGATGCTGGTCCGCATGCGCTCGGATCGAGGCGGCATGTTCCGGACGAGCACCGATCCGACGGGTCGCGCCCTCGGAGAGGACGCCGAGCTTCAAGCCGCCTACCCGCTGGCCTTCGCCCTGTTCGCCCTGAGCGCCGCGGCGCGAGTGGACGAGAGCGGTCGGGCGCTTTCGTTGGCGAAAGAGACCTACCGTTGGATCGAGACGCACCTTTGGGATGCGGAGCGCGGGGGCTACTTCGAGCTGGCTCTGCCCGACGGGACCCCGGTGCTAGAGCCGAGAGGGCGCTATCGGCCCCGGCGCACCCACAACTCAGCGATGCACCTGTTCGAGGCGTTCATCGAGCTGGCGCGGGTGTGGCCAGATCCTGCGGTGGTGGCTTCTGCCAGACGGGTCTTGGATTGGATGATCCAGCACCTCCTTGTGGAACCCGGCACGTTTCTGGCTTGGGTGGACTTGGACAACCGTCCGTTGGATGGGGAGATCGCCTACGGCCACGATGTGGAGACGGCGCACTTGGTGCTGGATGCCACGCGCTTCGTCGACGGAGTGGTCGGTCGCGAGGATGCCGTGCGGCTCGCCCGCCGCTTGGTGGACCACGCGCTCAAGGCGGGCTGGGACGAGTCGGCTGGAGCGTTCTGGGGTTCTGGAACGCTCGAGGATGGGGCCCGAAGGAGTGCTAAGATCTGGTGGGTGCAGGCGGAGTGCCTCTATGGGCTGGTTCGCATGGCCGAGGAGGCAGACCCCTGCTATCTGGAGCCTGCCGGCCGTCTGTGGGACTGGATCCGCACGCGCCAGCTGGACGCGCAGTTCGGCGGGTGGCTCGAAGAAGCGGGCGACGGCGGTCAGCCGCCGGACGACGCCCTGAAGGGCCACCGCTGGAAGGCGATGTACCACGAGACGCGGGGGCTCCTGTACTCTGCCCGGTCGCTCCGCCGGATGTCGGCCCGCGCCTGAAGGGTCCCCGGAGAGGGGACGATCGGGTTGCGGCGGGCGGCAGTTGCGGGGTCCAGCGGGTCTCTTGGTTTCTCGGCCGCGCAGAACGAGACGGCGCTTCGGCCCGATGCCCGGCGCACGGAGCCGCTTCGGGACGAAGCCCAGGCGATCTTGGCAGAATTCAGGGCGGGTGCCCGCGAACAGGCACGCTGGGAGGCTCACGGAAGGTGGAAGGGACGATCGGTCCGGGTGGCCGAAGCTTCCATCGACCAAGGTTGCTCTACAGGAGGGAGAGCCATGCGGGGGCAGCACACAGGCAGGGTCGTCGTCCTTGGGGCAGGGATCGCAGGGCACACCGCCGCACTATTCCTGCGGCGCCGGCTGCCGAGGAACTGGGAGGTGCGCGTCGTCTCGCCCAACAGCCACTACAATTGGATTCCGTCCAACATCTGGGTGGGGGTCGGCCTGCTGCCGGCCAGAAAGGTCTTGGTTCCGCTCGAGCCGATCTACCGAAGGACGGGGATCGCTTTCACACAGGCCCGTGCGACGGAGATCCACCCGGAGGGTGGGGCTGGGCACGAGAGGCCGTACGTCGTCGCGCAGCCGGTAGGTCCGGGCTCCGAGACTGAGGCGGTCAAAATCGAGTACGACTTCCTGGTGAATGCCACTGGCCCGAAGCTGAACTTCGGTGCCACGCCGGGGCTGGGGCCGGAGGGGAACTCGCTCTCCGTCTGCACCGCGCAGCACGCCGAGCACGCCGCGACGGAGTTCCGCAGGGCGCTCGAACGTCTGGCCAAGGGGGAGCGTCTGACGTTCGTGATCGGCACCGGTCACGGTCAATGCACCTGCGAGGGTGCGGCCTTCGAATACGTGTTCAACGTGGAGTTCGAGATCCGCAAGCGGGGGCTCCGGGATCGGGCGCGCATCGTGTACCTCACGAACGAGGCGGAGCTGGGCGACTTCGGAGTGGGCGGGCTGAACCTCGAGGTTGCCGGATACGTCGTTCCGAGCCGCATCTTTACGGAGTCCCTGTTCGTCGAGCGTGGCGTCGAGTGGGTGCTCGGCGCGCACGTGCAGCGGGTGGAGCGGGGCCGCGTGTACTGGGAGGACCTCCAAGGCGAGGAGTACTACCTCGATTTCGACTTCGCGATGCTGCTGCCACCGTTCCGTGGAGCGGACATCCGAGCCTTCGACCGCCACGGCGGAGATATCACCTCCAGGCTGTTCGCACCGAGCGGGTTCATGAAGGTGGACGCCGACTACAGCCCGAAGCCCTTCGAGGAGTGGTCGCCCAAGGATTGGCCGAGCACCTATCAGAACCCGGACTACCCGAACATCTTCGCAGTCGGCATCGCGTTCGCGCCTCCCCACCCGATCACCCCTCCGAGGACGAACCCGAGGGGCACACCGATCAGTCCCGCGCCGCCGCGCACCGGGATGCCCAGCGCGATCATGGGCCGGGCGGTCGCCGAGAGCATCGCCGACATGGTTCGCGGAAGGTCGGCGCGGCCTACGCATCGGGCGTCCTTGGCCGAGCTGGGTGCCGCGTGCGTCGCCTCGGCGGGCTACAACCCGCTCACGGGCTCGGCGGCCGCAATGACGATGTATCCGATCGTGCCGGACTATGAGAAGTATCCGGTGACGGGCCGGTCGAAGCGCGACACGTTCTGCGAGATCGGCTCCGCGGGACACTGGATCAAGATCCTGCTCCACCATATGTTCCTTTACAAGGCCAGGGCTTTGCCGGGCTGGTGGCTGATTCCGGAGTGAGGAGAAGGATGGCGGGACCGATGAATGCCAAGCCTTGGATGCCTTCGAAGAACATCGGGCCTACCGCGCCCATTCCGACGAGGTGGACCCTCTTCCTGCGCCGATGCGTGCTGTGGCAGGCGATACGCTTCGCCGCGATCAACCTCAAGATGATCTCGATGATCCGCCGGAGCCACCACTAGCTGGCGGGACTCGGCCGGCCGCCTCCGCGGGTGGCACGGTACCGATCTGGTGCCTGGGTGGAGGGGGGCCGTCGGGCAGTCGGTTCGTCGACCAGAGCGACACGAGCGCCACGGCGGCGCCCACCCAGAAAGGCATCTGGTAGTTGTCGGTGTACTCCCACAGCAGGGCGCCGCCGATCGGAACGACGACCGCCGCGATGTGGTTCATCGTGGTGCCCATCGCGAGCGAAGGCGTGAGATCGGCCGGGCGGACGATCCGGTGCAGGTAGGTTGTGAAGCCGACCGAGAAGGAGAAGAGCACGTTGTCGATGAGGTAGAGGGCGTAGAGGACGCCGGGTACGCGGATGGTGGCGTAGCCGACGAACACGAGGGTCAGGGCGATCGCGTAGGCCATGAGAGGCTTGCGCTCTCCCAACCGATCCACGATGCGGCCGATGCGCGGGGCGGTGATGGAGATCAGGATGGAGTTCACGAACTGCAGCGCCAGCATCGGCGCGAGGGGTGTCTTGTAGACCGCGATCAGCGTGAACGTGGCGAATGTGGAGAAGACCTGTCGGCGGCAGCCCTCCAGAAAGGTCAGCAGATAGTAGAGTCCGTACTCCCGTCGGAAGACGATCGGCTGCCGTGGGAGGCCGGCCGCATGTGGCGACAGACCGAGGAAAAGGCAGCCTGCGGCGACGATCAGGGCGCCGGCTGCGAGGAAGTACGCGGGGTATGGAAGCCGGGGGAAGAGGGATCGGACGAGCAGCGCGGCGCCCAAGCCTGCGATCGTGGAGCTCGCTCCGACCGCGGCCATCTTCCCCAGATGCCTTCCGCCCTCTCTGCCTCTGGCCAGCGCGAGGGTGATCGCGCTCTGCACGGCGGAGAACACGTGGAAGCCGATCGACCAGAAGACGGAGACGACCACAAGCGAGGGGACCGAGCCGACCATCCCGGTCGCCGCGATGCCGAGCCCGGCGATGGCCAGCCCCACCGCCGCCACCCTGGATTCGGCGAGCGCGACCAGGGTGCCGGCCAGTAGGGCGGTCAACAGACCCGGGACCTCCCGCAGCGACTCCACTAGCCCCAGCTGCTTAGGGCCCGCCCCTAGAACCTCCCTGATGAAGTTCTGGAAGACGCCGTTGTAGACCGCGAACCCGAATCCGAAGAGGAACGTGGCTAGGATGAAGAGCCGCCAGTCCCCCGCGAGCTGACGTTCGTCGGCTGCGGGCGATGGGGGCGACGACACCTGGGGCACGGCTGGCGTTATACCACCCCGAGGGGCTGCAGGGCCGGCACGCCGGGGTGCCCGGCGTTCATGCGCGCAGCGCCTTGGGGTGGAGGGTGTTGTTTTCCCAGTGGATGCGCAGGGGCGTATCCTGCTCCAAGGCCGGGAGCGACCCGGGGAGCGCCGGGGTGGTGGGGCAGGCGTCGCTAGGGGGCTTGAAGCCATCCGTCGGGCGGCGCAGGTCTGCCAGCGCTGCGCCTGCAGCATCGTGCTCCCGCTCCATCGCAGCGATTGGGTTCTCAAGGGAGCCCAACGGGAGCGGGGGAGCGGTTTCTGCGGCGGCCAGCCTTCGGATGGACGGAAACAGAATCCGTTCCTCCGTCATTAGGTGGGATTCCGGCTCCGAGCGCAGCCTCTGGAAGGTGTCCAGCAGCTCGCGCCACCGGGCGGCCGAGTTTCCATGGATCTCGGCGACCTCCGCCCGGGTGGACAGGCGCGGCAGCTCGCTCTCTGGATAGGCGTGGTGGGTGGACTCGATCGCCTCGCAGATCTCTGCGAGGCTTAGCCCTTCAAGGTCGGGCTGTTCGGAGGTGAAGAGGGCATCGTGCTCTCCGATCCTTTCAAGGACGGCCTTCGGGCCGAGGCCCTCCACCGTGCAAGCCTCTTGCAGGCTGCGCCTGCCGCCGCAGCAGGAATCCAAGCCGGGCTCCTCGGACAACCTCGCCCGGCTGGGCCTTTCCACGACGAGCCCGCAAACGGACTTCTGAAGTTGCATGGATTTCTTCCTGAAGGGCCGGCGGGGCCCCGACCGAGCCCCGCCGGGTGGACCTGCCGATCTAGAGTCGCGCAGGGGAAGGGCTGATGGCTTCTTCCGTCCCTGACGCCCCGGCTTCGGCCCGCTTCCTGAGCGTGGCCTGGAACACCGACGCCACGAAGGCCAGCGTGCCCAAGGTGAACAGCGTGTCGCCGACGACCCGCATCCACTTGAGAGCGACGATGTGCGGCTGATTCAGGAACTCAGCCGAGCGAGCGTACCAGAGGCCTTGATCGATGCTGGCCACCGTCTGCAGAAGCCCGACCGGCAAGAGGCTGAGCACGACCATGAGCATCAGACCGACGTTCAGCGTCCAGAACGAGAAGGCCATCAGTCGGTTGTTCCAAGCCCGATCCAACGTGTAGATCCTGAGACAGAAGAGCATCAAGCCGAGACCGAGCATCCCGTACACCCCGAACAGAGCCGTGTGGCCGTGGACAGGCGTTGTGTTGAGGCCCTGCATGTAGTAGAGGGCGATCGGCGGGTTGATGAGGAACCCGAACAGCCCGGCGCCAACCAAGTTCCAGAACGCCACGGCCACGAAGAACAGGATCGGCCATTGGAACGGCCTCACCCACTCCCGCACGCGGCTCAGCTTGAGGTTCTCGTAGGCCTCGAAGCCGACGAGCACGAGCGGAACGATCTCGAGCGCACTGAAGGTCGCTCCCCACGCGAGAACCCCGGTGGGAGTTCCGGTGAAGTAGAGATGGTGCATCGTACCGATGATGCCGCCAGCCAGGTAGATCGTCGCCGTGAAGATCGACGCGTTCGTCGCGGTCGACACGCGGATGAGGCCCATTCGGCTGAAAAGGAAGGCGATCACCACGGTCGCGAAGACCTCGAAGAAGCCCTCCACCCAGAGGTGGACGACCCACCATCGCCAATACTCCGCGACGGCGAGGTTCGTGTGGCGACCCCACATCAGGCCCGCACCGTAGAAGCCGCCGATGGCGATGGCCGAGATCAGGAACAGCGCCAAGAGGCTGCGGTCCGCAGCGCCCTTGCGCAGGGCCGGCAAGAGAGAGCGGCCCACGAGGAAGAGCCAGAGGAAGAGGCCCACCAGCAGCAGAATCTGCCAGAAGCGACCGAGGTCGACGTACTCATAGCCCTGGTGTCCGAACCAGAAGCCTTGGACGAGGCCGAGTCTCTGCTGGATGGACAGCCACTGCCCGGCCAACGGCCCGAAGACAACGATCAGCAAAGCGAGAAACAGGAAGTTCACGCCGAATCGCTGGCCCTTGGGCTCGACGCCCGACACAGCCGGGCCAACGAAGAGCCCCGTGGCGAGCCACGCGGTGGCGATCCAGAAGATGCCGAGCTGCACGTGCCACGTTCGCACGACGGAGTAGGGAAGCACCTTTGCGAGTGGAATTCCGTAGAACCCGAGCCCTTCCACGCCGTAGTGCGCCACCACGATTCCGAGCAGCACCTGAGTCAGGAAGAGAGCGGCGACGACCCAGAAATACTTGAGCGTGGCCTGCATCGAGGGGGTGAGCCGCAGACCCGCCAGCGGATTGGCTGCGGGAGCGACGGAGTCCTCGTCCTGTTGCCGCTTGGCCGCGAAGTACCACACCAGCCCGCCGACGCCGGCGAGCAACCCGAGGATGCTGATGGCCGACCAGACGACGATGGAGCTTGTCGGTTCGTTGCCGACGAGCGGTTCGTGGGGCCAGTTGTTGGTGTAGGTGACCGGGCTTCCCGGGCGCTGGGTCGTGCACGCCCAAGCGGCCCAGAAGAAGAACGCGCCGATCTGCTGCTTCCGCCCAGGATCCTTGAGGCTGTTCGGCGGGATGGCGTAGGCCTCGCGCGTCTTCTGCAGGCTTGGGTCGTCACCGAAGAGGCGGGCGTAGTAGTCCGCTACTTCGCGGATCGCCTCGGCGCGGGAAGGCGAGACGAGGATCTCGCCGGTTTTGGGATCGTAGGTGTTGGTCCGCATCTCGCGCCGGACGGCCGTTCGAACGGCGGCCTGATCCTCAGGCGAGAGCGAGTCGTAGCCCGCACCCTTCTGCCTGCGGGCTGTCTTGTCGAGCAGGATCGTGACTTCGCGATGGAGCCAGTCGGCCGACCAGTCCGGAGCGACGTAGGCGCCGTGCCCCCAAACCGTGCCGACCTGCTGACCGCCCATCGATTGCCACACGTTCTGGCCGTCTTGAATCTGCTGTTTGGTGAAGAGCAGCGAGCCGTCCGAGGAAACCACCTTCTCCGGGATCGGCGGGGCCTGCTGGTAGATCTCGAAGCCGTAGTACCCGAGCACGGCGAAGGACGCCACGATGACCGCCGCGAAGCCGAGCCAGAGTTTCCGATAACCCATCTTGCTACCTCCGGTTAGATACAGGATATACAGACCTTTTTATCCTGTATGGTCCCATCCTACCGCGGGGGTATTATGGATGTCAACATCCGATTTGAGTTGGTGAAGACCCCGTGATTTCCCAGACTGCAGAGTACGCCCTCCGCGCAATGGCGCACCTGGCGCACAGCCCCGAGCAGCCCGCGACGAACCAGGAGATCGCCGAGGCCACCCAGGTTCCGTCGGGGTACCTGGCCAAGGTGCTCCAAGGGTTGGCCCGCGCAGGGCTGATCGTTTCCCGGAGGGGCACGAAAGGCGGCTTTGTGCTCGCGCGCCACCCGGATGAGATCTCGATCCTCGAGGTCCTCCAAGCGGTCGACCCGATCCGGAGGATCGAGGCGTGCCCGCTGGGGCTGGCCGAGCACGCAGAGAGGCTGTGCCCCCTGCATCGGCGACTCGATGAGGCTTACTCTCTGGTTGAGGAGACCTTTCGGAACACGACCCTGGCGGACGTTGCGGACCCGGCGACGCCCAGCCTACGAGCCCGGTTGGACTGAGCGGACTGCGACCTCGCAGGGATCTAATCCGTCGGCCTCGGCGATCAGCCGGCCCTCGGCGGGCTGTCGGGTGGACCGAAGGACCGCAAGGCAGCGGCCGCGCCACGCTCGCCTCTCGGGCTGGCGGAAGCTCTCAGTGCTGCGGATGTCGCCGCTGCACACGCCCTCCAGCACGAACGGCCCCTCGACTTGAAACCGCACCAAGTGCGAGGCAAGGGGGCAGCGCCGACCGGTGGCGTCCGTCACTTCCACCTCGACGAAGGCGAGGTCCAAGCCGTCCGCCGCAAGCTCGGTGCGGTCCGCCGTCGCGGCGAGCGCGACCGGCCGGCCGGCCGTTGCCAGCGTCCTCCGCTCGAGAACTCGGCCCTTGGCATCGAGCGCCTCAGCCACCAATTCGCCCGGCTCGAAGGGCACCTTGAACTCGGCGGTGAAGCGCGATGCCCTCGTTGGCTGACCCTCACCGATGGCTCGGCCGTTCAACGAAAGGCGGATTCGAGGGTGCCGCGAGTAGACCCGCACGGTCATCCTTCGACCCTCGCATCCCGGCCAGGTCCAGCTGGGGCGTTCGTCCGGCCATCCCCATCCGGAGACCTCGTAGGGCTCTCCGCCTTCCGGCACCGCATCCACGAGGATCTGGATGCCCGGCCCGGTGCCCCAAACAACCTTGCGGTACAGACCTTGGGGGCGAACCTCTCCGGTGAGATCGATGTCGCCGCAGCCGGCCGCGGTGTAGGCGACCCGAGGGTCGGCCCAATCTTCCGGTTCTCCCGCATATCGGAACCTACCGATGCCGGCCTCTCCGACGTAGTCCAACCCGGTCCAGACGAAGTCTCCGATGACCCAAGGGTGGTCCAAGACGGTCATCCAGTTCGCGAAGGCTTCGTTAGGGAAAGACTCCGTACCCCAGATCAGGCGGCTGGGGTCTCGGCTCCGGTCGGGCTCGTACTCGCGCCACTGGTAGTTGTAGCCCGCGATGTCGAGGTGCTGGAAGGCCGGGTCGACCTCCCTCCAAGGACGCCCGGGCTGGTCCCAGAAGCAGTGCACGCCCGCCGTCACCGGGCGTGACCCGTCGATTTCCCGGATGGCGGCGGCGAGCCGCCGGGCGATCTCCACCCCCTCCGGCTCGGCGCGCTCGGGGATCTCGTTGCCGATGCTCCAGGCGATCACGCTCGGGTGGTTGCAGTCCCGGAGCACCATCGCCTCGACGTCCGACTTCCAGTGATCGTTGAAGAACCGGTGGTAGTCCTGCGGATTCTTCGGTTTGGTCCATTGGTCGAATGCCTCGTCGAGCACCAGCAGACCGAGGCGGTCGCAGGCTTCCAAGAAGGAGCTGGAGGGCGGGTTGTGCGCCGTGCGGACCGCGTTGAAGCCGAGGTCCTTCATCTGCCGCACGCGCCGCTCCTCGGCACGGGGATACGCCTTGGCGCCGAGGCAGCCGTTGTCGTCGTGGGCGCAGCCACCCTTCAGCTTGATTGGCAGGCCGTTGAGCAACAGACCGTGCTCCGAATTCCAGGCGACGGTCCGGAACCCGATTCGGAGGACCTCGCGATCGAGGAGGGTTCCATCCTTCACGATGGAGCACACGAGGTCGTACAGGCGCGGGCGTTCTGGGCTCCACGCCTCGGCGCCGTCGACGTTCAGGAGCTCGACGCCCTCGCCGGCCGCGGGCACAGAGCGCACCACTCCGAGTTCGGGAAGCTCCGTTCGGAGGATGGCTCCGTCGGTGGAACCCTGGATGCGATAGCGCAGGCGTAGAGACTCCAAGGTCGGGGTGTCGACCAGCACTCCCCAAGGCTCGAAGGCCGTCGGACCCGAAACCACGAGCTTGACGGGTCGGTAGATGCCGCTGCCCGAATACCAGCGCGTGTGCTTTCCGCTGGTGTCGGTGCGGACGAGCAGCTCGTTCTCGCCCTCAAAGTCCAGGTGTTCCGTGAGGTCCACCCAGAACGGCGTGTAGCCGTAGGGGTGTCTGAGGAGTTCCTTTCCGTTCAGCCAGATGGTGGCGTCTTGGTACACCCCGTCAAAGTAGAGCCGAACCATGCGGCCCTGCCAACTCGGATCGGCTTGGATCGTTCTGCGATACCAACCGACTCCGCCGAGCGTGTAGCCCGTGGAGGTCGACCCGGGGGCTTTCGGATCGAACGGGCTCGAACGCCCCGGCAGGTCCTCGATGGAGTAATCGTGCGGAACCTCCACAGGGCGCCATTGGTTGGGCGCCTCCACGGGGCCATCGATGGACTCGTAGCGGAACTCCCAGCCGGTGAGCAGAGGCAGCACGACCCTTGGCGTTGGAAGGCTCATGAGCCTTATGTTCGCCGCGTGCGCTCGTGTTCCTGCCGCCTGCACCAACGTCGTCCTGCGTGCCAACATAGGGGCGGATCGGGTCGGCCGGTCGAGGTTGGCAACAATGAAGAGGCTGCGCGTTGGGCTGGTTGCGCTGATGGCTATCGCAGCCTCCGCCTATAGCGGGGGATCCGAGGCCGGGGAGGCGCCGGCCGTCGAGGTGGAGGTCGGTGCGAACGGCGTTCGGGTGTTCGCGGACAACGCCGACGCCCATGAGGTCTTCGTTCAGCTCGCCAAGGCGACGGGCCTCAGGATCATGGTGGATGACACCGTGCGCCGCACCGTGACGGTGAACCTGATCGATCAGAAGCCGACGGAGGCTTTGGAGGCGATCGTCTCCGCCTACGGTCTGGCCTGCAAGCTGGTCGGCACGGTGTTCATGGTCAGCGAGGGAATCCCGAAGGGGCCGTCCAGCTACCTCCTGAGCGACATCGACGCGGTGGGGACGAAGTACGTGCTCGCGCCGACCGCGAAGTCCCTGCTTCCGATCTTCCTCCAGGACCACGTGAAGACGAACCAGGAGCAGAACTCCGTGATCCTCTCCGCGCCTCCGAGCGTTCTGAGGAAGTTCCGAGAGGACATCTCGCAGTTCGACATCCCCGCCGCGCAGATCATGATCGACGTCCTGATGGTGGAGTTCACGGACGCCGCGACGAAGGAGTTCGCACTCAATTTGGCCGCGAGCAACGCAGGCGTCCAGGGGTCGATCGACTCCTCGTTCGGAGAGGTGTTCTACCGGGCGATCACCGGACTGCCGGATACCTTCCAAGCGAACTTGAGGGCCTTGGTGGAGAAGGGCAAAGCCAGGGTGCGCGCCAACCCGAGGATCGCCACCGTCAGCGGGCAGGACGCGAGCATCTTCATCGGGAAGCAGAGGTACATCAGCACGCCGGTGGTGATCGGTGGGGACCAGTGGGGCGGCCGCCAGACGAACTCGATCGACGCCGGCGTCAGGCTCAGGATCACTCCCTGGACGGGAGGAACAGGGGACATTCTGCTGGACATCCGGCCGGAGATCAGCGTGCTGGGCGCGCCGGATCCGCGCACCGGACTGCCGGACAAGAGCACCCGCCAGGCGAACACCTCCGTGATCGTCCGGGACGGCGAGACCGTCATTCTGGGCGGGCTGGTTCAGGACGAGACGATGAGGACGCAGACGAAGATCCCCCTGTTGGGGGATCTGCCGCTCATCGGTGCGTTGTTCCGCTCCCTGGACGAGCGGAAGCTCAAGACGGAGATGGTGGTGTTCATCACCCCTCGGATTCTGCCTGCCAACGCAGGCTCCGCGGGGGATCCCGAGCCAGGGAAGTGAACCGCTGGCGATGAGGAGGGCGGCGTGGTTTCTGGCGGCGGTGTGGCCGGGGATCCTTCTCGGATCTCTCGGCCTGGCGCAGCGCGTGCCCTCCTGCAACGTCACGGGAGTCGGAGTCCGGCGCCTCTCCAACGGTGTCGAGCTGACCATCCAGTCCGACGGGATCCTCGACCTGCAGCTGGACTTCGGCCACTATCTCAACCTCGAGGCGATCAGCATGGGGCGATGGGACGAGTTCCCGCGCTTCGTGACGCACCTCCCCTTTAGGATCCGAAACGCACGGAGCCGAATCGGCAACGTGGTGGACGTAGGGGAGTATCCCGTGAGCCACGTGGAGACCGCCGTGGCGCCCGACTCGACGGACGGCGTGGGTCTCGACCTGCGGGTGGTGCTGTTCGAGCCGGCCTACACGGTGTCCATCAAGACGCCTCAGGCAGATCCGGACTTCTGGAACCGGTATCCCGACCGCCCGAGCGTGCGGATCCAGGTGCCGCCGGACCAGAGGCGGATTCTGATCGTGGTGTCCACCAACCGCAACGTGGAGCTCCAGGAGCAGAGAACGCCTCCGCCCGCTGGCGCCGCTTCGGCGGTGCGCATCGCGCGGCACGGAGACGTCTACGACGTATGGTCGGTGAACGCTCCGTTGCAGGACTTCGCCCGCGCCATGACGGACGCCTCGGGGAGGTCGTTGGTGGTCGAAGGTGGGCTTCAACGTTGGGTCACGGCCAGCCTGACGGAGGCGACCTTCGATGAGGTCTTGGAGGCGTTGGGCAGCGTCTACGGTCTGTCCGTGGAGAGAAGGGGACCCCATGTTGTGATCGGCGATGGGATGATCCGCTCGCGACAGGCCTACCTTTCCGGTCACTTCGTGCGCCTGCCACTCCGTCACGTTGCCCCGGAGGTCGCACGGGCATCGTTGCCGGACTTCCTGCTCCGGTTCACCTCCATCGACTCGGAGCACAACGCCCTGCTCGCGGCCGGCTCGGAGGAGATGCTGCGGAAGCTCCGGAGCGACTTGGAGGCGCTCGACCAGCCTGCGCCGTTGCTGGAGTTCAAGGCGATCGTTGTCGAGACGTTCGACGAGCGCTCCCGGGAGGCGTTGGCGGCATGGCGCACGGAACAGGGAACCTCGCTGTTCCGTGGCGAGCCGGGCGTCGGGGACTTCGCCATCGGCCAGTGGCTGGGAGGGTCGGACCAACTCGAAGCCCGGCTCAAGAGCCTGGAGGCGAAGCAGGCGGTTCGGATCCGGGCGACGAGCACGGTGCGGGCCGTCGCAGGCCAAGAGGCGCGCCTCTTCGCGGGCTCCCAGCGTTTCGCAAAGTACGAGTTCGTCGATCGGATCACCAACGAGGTCACGGCAAAGGTCATTCCGGTCGACTTGGGAGCCAGCCTCCGCGCCACGGGCTACTCCTGCCGAGGCAACGTTCTGCTCCAGCTGCAGCCGAGCATCACCAGCATCGCCGCGGTCGAGCCGGGCACCGGGCTGCCGACCGTTTCCCAGAGGACGGCCGACGCGTTCGTCCTTCTGCCCGACGGAGCGACGGTCGTCGTCGGAGGCCTGTCGGATGAGCGGCAGGATCGGAGGACGGTGCGGGTGCCGTTCCTTGCCGACCTGCCGCTCCTCGGGGGTCTGTTCCGATACCCACGGACCGTCCGCTCGAGGACCGAGCTCACGATTCTCGTCACCGCGAGGGTCGTCCCCGTCACCGAACCAACCAACCAGCCATGAGAACCTTCGTCGCCTTCGCCTTGCTGCTCTTCGGCTCGCTTCTGGGTTCCGCCCAGAACAGGCCGCACTGCAACGTGACGTCCATCGAGGCCCAGCAGCTCAGCAACGGGGTGCAGATCCTGATCAAGGCTGACGGGGTGCTCGAGTTCGGTCCCAACTCCGAGGAAGGCGGGATGCAGGGGCGTCTGCGCATCGAGCTGGCGAACGCAAAGTCGAAGATCAACCGGAACTTCATCGACGTGAGCAAGTTCCCCGTGAGCTACATCCAGATCTCGGTGCCCCAGGGGGCCAAGGAAGGGGTCGGCCTCACGATCGTCGTGGCGATGTTCGAGCCTTCGATGACTTCGGTGGAGCGTTCCAACGACCAGCAGAGCATCATCGTGACCGTCAACAGCTCGCGCACCCTCGCCGAGCGCGCGGGCGGACAGGACGCTGCGGACGAGACAAGGGCCCGGCAGTCGCTGGCCGTGACGTTCGAGGACGGGCTGCTGACGGTGGACGCGGTGAAGGCGAACCTGAGGACCCTGCTGGCAACGGTGGCCCGGCGCGCGGGTCTGAACCTCGTGGTCGACGACTCGGTTCAGGGCAGGGAGGTCTCGGTATCGTTCCGCGACATGCCGCTGGAGGAGGCGCTTCAGGCGCTGGCCGCCGCCACGGGGATGGCGATGTGGAAGGAGGGCGACCGCTATCTGTTCGCGGACGGCGTGCCGGTCGACTTGGCGACCTACAGCCTGTCCGAGACGGAATCGTTCCGCATGAGGTCCATTCGGGCGCAGACGGCCTCCGGACTGCTGCCGACGTTCCTCTACAGCTACCTGCACGTGAACGAGGCCCAGAACGCGGTGGTTGTGACCGCTCCCCGGCCGATGCTGGACAAGATTCGCGAGGACTTCGCGAAGATCGACGTGGCCCCGCCGCAGATCATGATCGAGGCCTTGGCCGTGGAGGTCTCCGCCACGGACGATGTGTTGGCCGAGCTGAACGGGTCCTACACGGACGGGAGCACCAACGCCTCTCTGCGGGCGAGGGACGGTCAGATCCGTTACGCGACCGTCGGCACGTCGCCTGCGGACCTGCAGGCCAAGCTGACCGCCTTGGTCGCGGAGGGGCGGGCTCGGGTCCATGCGGCTCCGAGGATGGCGGCCATCAACGGCCGCAGCGCGGACATCTTCATCGGCGAGACCAAGTTCATCAAGGTCGAAGTGAACTCCTTCGGCGGCAAGCAGGAGCGAATCCAAGGCGTGGATGTCGGGGTCAAGCTCTCGGTGCGCCCTTGGACCGGCGGCAACGGGGAGGTCACGGTCACCCTGGTTCCCGAGGTGAGCAACATCAGCGAGTTGGACCGTGAAACCGGCCTGCCGGTGCTCTCGACCCGCCGTGCCGAGACCACGATCCGGGTGAGGGACGGAGAGACGATCGCCATCGGCGGGTTGAACCAGACTCAGGAGTACACGACGGACACCAAGGTTCCATTCTTCGGGGACCTCCCTTTGATCGGGCCGCTGTTCCAGACGAAGAAGAAGAGCCGGATCGACACGGAGCTTGTGGTTTTCGTAACGCCGCACATCTTGGACGAGAGGGGCCGCTTGAAGGACGCCGCCAAGGAGCGCCAGATCCGCGATCGCTTCGGCGTCGACCGAACGCCGCCGAAGGAGCAAGCGCCATCGGGTAGCCTCGGCCAGCTCGTGGAAGGAGGCGCATCGTGATTCCGAAGCCCGCATCGCAACACCCTCTCGACGGCAGCTTGGCGATCGGCGAGAAGACGCCGGTCACCTTCCATGGGGTTGCCGGAAGCAAGGCCGCCCAGGGGTTCGCTCGTTGGCTGAGGCTCTGGATGGGCTGGCGACTGCCGACCCAGGAGGCCGAGGATCCCAAGCCGAACGGGGTGCATTTCTCGCTGGAGGGGGCCGACGAGTCCCTTGGGGACGAGGGTTACGAGCTGCTGGTCGCGCCGACGGGTGCCGTCGTGCGGGCCAACGGCGAAGCAGGACTCTTCTATGGCGGCCAGACGCTGGCCTGCCTGGTGCGGGAAGCCACCGCTGGGGCGGGTGGACAGCGGAGCATTCCCGCCGCGGTCGTCCGGGACGAGCCGCGCTTCGCCTGGCGCGAGTCGATGCTCGACTGCTGCCGCCACATGCCGTCCGTCGCCTACATCGAGCGGCACCTGGATCTGATGGCTCTTCTGAAGCTGAACCGCTTCCACTGGCACCTGACCGAGGATCAGGGGTGGCGGATTCAGATCGACCGCTATCCGCGGTTGATGGAAGTGGCAGCGTATCGGAAGGCCGAAAACGGGGCGCCCTACGGCGGGTTCTACACGAAGGACGAGATCCGACACATCGTCCGCTACGCCAAGGAGCGGTGCATCGAGGTCGTGCCGGAGATCGAGATGCCTGGGCACTCGATGGCTGCTCTTGCGGCCTATCCGGAGCTAGGCTGCACGGGCGGCCCCTACGAGGTCGGCACCAAGTGGGGCATCTACGAGGACATCTACTGCGCCGGCAACGACGCTGTCTTCGAGTTCCTGCAGGGCGTGCTGGAGGAGGTGCTGGAGCTTTTCCCATTCGGCTGGGTTCACATCGGCGGGGACGAGGCTCCGAAGGCGCGCTGGGAGAGGTGCCCCAAGTGCCAGGCTAGGATCCGCGCCGAAGGGTTGAAGGACGAGTTCGAGCTTCAGAGCTGGTTCATTCGGAGGATGGAGGCTTGGCTTGCGGAGCGCGGGCGGCGGCTCATCGGCTGGGATGAGATCCACGAGGGCGGACTGCCTCCATCGGCCACGGTGCAGTGGTGGCGGGGCTGGATGAAAGACGTCGCCGTGGAGGCCGCGAGGCACGGACACGAGATCGTGAGCACTCCGACCTCGCACTGCTACTTGGACTACGGGTACGAGGAGTACTCGGTCGAACATACCTACGGCTTCGATCCGATCCCGGAGGAGCTGGACGCGGCGGCGGCCAAGGTGTTGGGCGGCGGCGGCAACATGTGGACCGAGCACACGCCCACCGAGGCGGAGATGGATCGCCAGATCTGGCCGCGCAAGGCCGCCATCGCCGAATGCCTCTGGACTCCGAAGGAAGGGAAGAGCTGGCCCGACTTCGAGCGCAGGCTCAGCGGGTTCCAAGGACTCTTGAAGGAGCTGGGGGTGCGGTACGGCCCGTGGGTCTAGGCGGCGCGATCGTTGCTCTCCGCCTTGTCCGAGTTCAGCTCGATGACCTCGCCGGCGACGGGGCGGTGGAGCAGCCGCCAGCCCATCCAAGCAAGGAGGCACGCTCCGGCCGCCGGCACCCATAGCTCGGGCCGCAGGAACGACGGCATCGTGACGGTTGCCACGAGGCCTCCCAACGTGACGGCCTTCCAGTCGATGGACACGTTCAGCCTCCGATGGGATTGTCGGCGCGGCGATCCTCATTCCTCAGGGCGTTGGCACTCGGTCCTCTTTTCTGCCAAAACCCGTTGACAGGCGGGCCTCCGCGAGTCATAATCTGGCAGACAGACACCTCGAGTGCCAACGAGGCGCTTCGAGAACGTTGAGAGGAAGAGACGCTATGGCGAACCTGAAACCGTTGGGAGACAAGGTTGTGGTGGAGCCCGTCGAGGCCGAGGAGAAGACCGCGAGCGGAATCTACCTGCCCGACACCGCCAAGAAGAAGCCCCAGGAGGGCAAGGTGATCGCGGTGGGCGAGGGCCGCATGCTGGACAACGGCGAGCGGAACAAGCTCAGCGTCAAGCCCGGCGACCGGGTGCTGTTCAGCAAGTACGGCGGCAACGAGGTCACGGTCGACGGCAAGGAGTACGTGATCCTGGACGAGGATCAGATCTACGCGATTCTCGGCTGACAACGTCCGAACGAGAACGAAGTCAAAGGAGGTTCTGAGAGATGCCTGCGAAGCAACTGCTGTATGACGAGAGCGCCCGCCGTGCTTTGGAGCGGGGCGTGAACAAGGTCGCGGACGCGGTGAAGGTGACGCTCGGTCCGCGGGGCCGGAACGTTGTTCTGGACAAGAAGTGGGGCAGCCCGACGATCACGAAGGACGGCGTGACCGTCGCCAAGGAGATCGAGCTGGAGGACCCGTATGAGAACATGGGTGCCCAGCTCTGCAAGGAGGTCGCCTCGAAGACCAACGACATCGCGGGCGACGGCACGACCACCGCGACGGTGCTGGCCCAAGCGATCGTGACGGAGGGTCTGCGGTACGTGGCGGCGGGCGGCAACCCGATCGCCGTGAAGCGCGGGATCGACCGGGCCGTCGAGCTGGCCGTCAGCGAGATCAAGAAGATCGCCAAGCCGATCAAGGACAAGGAGCAGGTCGCGTTCGTCGCGTCCATCGCGGGCAACGACGAGGAGATCGGCAAGCACGTGTCCGAGGCGATGGACAAGGTCGGCAAGGACGGCGTGATCACCGTGGAGGAGAGCAAGGGCCGCGACACGACTCTCGAGGTCGTGGAGGGGATGCAGTTCGACCGCGGCTACATCAGCCCCTACTTCGTGACCGACCCGGAGCGGATGGAGGCGGTGCTGGAGGATCCGCTGATCCTGATCCATGAGAAGAAGATCAGCAACGCCCAGGACCTGCTCCCGTTCCTGGAGCGCGCGGCGCAGACGCGCAGGCCGATCCTGATCATCGCGGAGGACGTGGAGGGCGACGCCCTGGCGACCATCGTGCTGAACAAGATTCGCGGCGTGTTGCAGATCGCGGCGGTGAAGGCTCCCGGATTCGGCGACCGGCGCAAGGCGATGCTGCAGGATATCGCCATCCTCACGAAGGGCAAGTTCATCAGCGAGGACCTCGGCACGAAGCTGGAGAACGTCCCGGTCGACATGCTCGGCACTGCGAAGAAGGTCGTGATCACCAAGGAGGACACGACGATCATCGAGGGCGCCGGCAGCAAGGAAGACGTGATGGGCCGGATCAACCAGATCAAGGCCGAGATCGAGAAGACCGACAGCAACTACGACCGCGAGAAGCTCCAGGAGCGCCTGGCCAAGCTGAGCGGCGGCGTTGCGGTGATCAAGGTCGGCGCCAGCACGGAGACCGAGCTGAAGGAGAAGAAGCACCGGTACGAGGACGCCCTGTCGGCCACCCGCGCGGCGGTCGAGGAGGGGATCGTTCCCGGCGGCGGCGTGACGCTGCTGGCCGCGGCCAAGGCCCTGGAGAACACCGGCCTGACCGGCGACGAGCTGACGGGCGTTCAGATCGTGAAGCGGGCCCTGGAGGAGCCGCTTCGGACCATCGCCAGCAACGCCGGGCTGGAGGGATCGGTGATCGTGGAGCGCGTGAAGGCCGCGCCGGAGGGCCACGGCCTGAACGCCGTAACGGGCGAGATCGTGGACATGGTGGCGGCCGGCATCGTCGACCCCGCCAAGGTCACCCGGTCCACGCTGCAGAACGCGGCGTCGATCGCCGGCCTGGTGCTGACCACCGAGGCGTTG
>CALGMO010000040.1 GCA_937961665.1 uncultured Fimbriimonadaceae bacterium | reverse complement strand
GGCAGGCTGTGGGCCGCATCCTCGAGCACGCGCAGGCCGTGCCGGAACGCCACTCGGAGGATCGGGTCCATGTCGCAGGCCAGCCCGGCGAAGTGCACCGGCTCGATCACCTTGGTTCGGGGCGTGATCTTGGCCTCGATGCCTGCCGGGTCGATGTTCAGCGTGACGGGGTCGATGTCCACGAACACCGGGTGGGCGCCGAGGTACCGGACGACCTCGGCAGTGGCCGTGAACGTGTACGGAGTGGTGATGACCTCGTCTCCCGGCCCGACGCCCATCGCCTCCAGGGCCAGATGCAGGCCGGCCGTCGCGGAGTTGACCGCGATCGCGTGGGAGCCGCCCATGAGCTCCGAAAACAGCTCCTCGAACCGCTTTGTCTTGGGCCCCGTGGTCAGCCACCCGGAGCGAAGCGCGTCGACGACCTCGGCGATCTCCTCGTCGCCGATGTCCGGCAGGGCGAACGGCAGGAACGGCATACGCCCTCAGCCTACCGGATGGAAACTCGTGGGGGCGCGCGGGCCCCAGCCCGCACGCCCCGACACCCCGGTTCGTCCGCCACCCTCAGGGCCGGATGCGAATCACCGTGACGCTGTGCGCCGGCAACCGCCGCTCGAACTTGGGTCCGTTGGCGCGGAACGGCGTCTTGTGCGGCGCGACCTTGCGCGGCTCCTCCAGCGAGTTCTCGTCCGTCGGCTTGGCCGACGTGAGCGTCTCGACCGAGCCTGCGAGCGGCCGGTTGGGCAGACCCTTCAGGTCCACGTCGAGCCGAATCGGCTCCAGGGCCCCGTTGACCAGCTTCAGGATCAGCTCGCCCGTCTTGAGGTCCTTCGTCGCCGAGGCGAACACCTTCGGCGTGTCGCGCAGCTCTCCCTCCAGGATCAGCTCGCCGTCCAGGAAGCAGCGGAACCGAGACCCCCGCGTCTCGACCCGGACGTCGTACCACCGGCCCGTCTCGATGCGGCCTTGCCGGTCCGCGACGACCCGCTTGGCGCCAGACACGGCGTGCTCGACGGCGTGTCGGGTGTTGCCCCAGCCTCCCAGGTTGAGCCACAGATAGTCGTTCTGACCGGTGACGCCGAAGAGGACGAGGAACCCCTCGTCGCCCGAGACCTTGCGGGCTTGGAGGGAGAACTCGAGGTCTCCCCAGTCCCGTCGGCCCGCCACGGCCCTCGTCCCCTCGCCGTTCCCGGTCTGGCGGAGGGCTCCGTTCAGGCTCCAGGTCTGCCCCTGCCGGGTGAGCGTGGCTCCGGTCGGGTCCTCGAGCACGGTCCGTTCGTCCATGGTGACCTTCAGGTTGCGGAACTCCGACTGGGTGCGCCAGGTCCCCACGCCGATCCCCCCGCGGATTTCGATCGGCTTGGCCGGGGGCTGCCGCACCTCGACGGGCAGCGAGCGGTCGCCCCGGTTGTGGGAGAACAGCTTCTGGACGTAGTAGGACGGCGTGCCGTACGCCCGCAGGCCGTCGAAGCAGATCAGGTCCGGATTCCACACCTTGTGGTTCACGTTGGCGAACAGCGGCGCGTAGGAGGACATGGCCACCACGTCGGAGTTGCGCTCCATCCCGGTCATGAACGCCGCCTCGGCGACGGCGGCGATCAGGTTGCCCTGCCCGCAGCCTTGGGTCACCGCGTACTCGCCGACGTACACCTTCGGCTCCCTGCGGTCGTAGTTGTCGTACTTCGTCGCGGCGTCGAAGAAGAACTGCGGGCCGCTGTAGTAGTGCTCGTCGATGAGGTCCGCCCTCGGCTCTCGCGGGTAGCCACCCCAGACGTTCGCGATGATCTCGACCTCGGGGTGCTTGGCGCGGATCGCCTCCACGAACAGCCGGTAGCGCTCGGCGTACAGCGGACCGCCGTTCTCGTTGCCGATCTCGATCAGCCGGAGGTTGAACGGCTCGGGGTGCCCATTGGCCGCGCGGAGGGCGCCCCACTTGGAGTCCACCGGGCCGTTGGCGTACTCGATGGCGTCCAAGGCGTCCTGCACGAACTCGCCCATCTGGTCCATCGGGATGTGGTCGCGATGGGCCATGCCGACGTTGATCACGAACAGGGGCTCCGCCCCGATGTCCTCCGCGAGCTGCAGGTACTCGTGGAACCCCAGACCGTTGGTGGACTGGTAGCCCCAGAGGTTGGGCTGCGTCCGCCGCTCGAACACCGGCCCGATGGTGGTCTTCCACCGGTAGGCGACGGCCATCGTGTCGCCCTCCACCCAGCAGCCGCCTGGGAACCGCAGGAACGCGGGCTTCAGGTCCGCCAGCATCTGGGCCAGGTCGGTGCGAAGGCCGTTCTTGCGGTTCTTGAAGGTTCTCTGGGGAAAGAGCGAGGCGTCATCGATCTGCACCAGACCCTCGCCGGAGGACTGGAACTCGAGCACGAGCCGCGCCTTGCCGTCGGTGGCCTTCGGCCTCAGCGTCGCCCGAAGCTGCGACCAGTCGTCGGTCAGCCCGCCCAGCTTGGCGGCCGCCAGCTCGGCCCCCTTCTCCGAGACGATGCGGGCGGTCGCCTCCGCCTGGCCGCGGAGCGAGCGGGCCTGCACCGAGAGGTCGTAGGCCCAGCCCGATCGCACGGCGACCCCCCAGTAGCCCTCGTTCCACACCGAGCCGCGGCGCTCGAAGCGCACCTCGAGCGCGCGACGGTTGAACCGGGCGGCCGGCTCTTTCCCGACGATTCGGATCGAGGAGCCGTCGCCCGCCTTCCAGTGGTTCGGAGCGTCCGCGTCCTCGAACGACCGGTTCCGAAGAAGCTCGGCGTACAGCCCGCCGTCTCCCGCGTGGTTGATCTCCTCGAAGAAGATGCCGTACAGGCGCGGGTCGATCGGCTTGCCGCGGGCGTCGGCTTGCACGGTCAGTGCGGCGGTCTCGATCTCGGGGCGTTGGGGTTGGAGAGCTGGGTGCAGCATCGCGAGGATCGCCAAGGTCGGAAACATCCGGTCCTCCTTGACGTCCATTCTAGCACAGGCATGGGAATCGTGAAACGTGCATAGAGAGGGCTCGCCCGGGGTGGAGGGGTAGCATCGGAGCGTGAGGTCTTCCCATATTTTGGAGCTTGGTGGTCTGCACAGCGTGCCGGTGTTCAAGGCGCTCGCCTCGGAGGCCCGGGTCCGCATCCTGGCTCTGTTGGCCGAGAAGGAGCGGAACATCAACGAGCTGAGCGAGCTCCTGCAGCTGAGCCAGCCCAGCGTGACGAAGCACGTGCAGACGCTGGAGGAGGCCGGACTGGTCGAGGGCCGCTACGTCGGCGGCGTCCAAGGGACGCAGAAGGTCTGCCGCCTGGTGTACGACCGGTTCATCGTCGGCTTCGAGGCGGAGGATCCGGGCGAGGAGAACGTGGCCGAGGTCAGCATGCCGGTCGGCCTCTACAGCCGGGCCGAGGTGCGCCCGACGTGCGGCCTGGCGACGGTGCACGGGCTGATCGGCTACCTCGACGACCCGGTTTCGTTCCACTTTCCGGAGCGCTCGCAGGCGGAGGTTCTGTGGACGGCCGCGGGCTTCGTGGAGTACGTGTTCCCGAACACGATTCCGACCTCGGCGCGCATCGACCGGCTGGACCTCGCGATGGAGGTCTGCTCGGAGACGCCGGGCTACAACAACGAGTTTCCCTCCGACATCACCGTGTGGGTCAACGACGTGGAGATCGGCACGTGGAGGTCGCCCGGCGACATGGGCGGCCGCCGAGGGCGCCTCAACCCGCCCTGGTGGGGCGACAACATGAACCAGTACGGGTTCCTGAAAGTCTGGACGGTGGACTCCAAGGGGTCGCACATCGACGGCGTGCGCGTCGGCGACGCCACGATCTCGGACCTGGGGGTGGAGCCGTGGAAGCCCACCGTGGTGCGCATCGGTGTGAAGCCGGACGCCGAGAACCAGGGCGGCTTCACGCTGTTCGGCAAGGGGTTCGGCAACTACGAGCAGGACCTCGTTCTGAGGCTGCACCACACCGGCAGGCCCAGACAGTCGCAAAAGAGGGACTGATGGTGCGCGGGAAAGGACTCGAACCTTCACGCCTTGTGGGCACTACCACCTCAAGGTAGCGTGTCTACCAATTCCACCACCCGCGCGGGCTTCCGGAGTATACCAGCTCTGCCCGGGGTGTCAACCTTGCGCGCCCGATCCCAGGGAGGCGAACCACTCGTGCATCCGCCGGTCGTCCGTGAGCTCCGGATGGAACGACGTGCCGATCCGAACGCCCTGGCGCACGGCGACGACCTTGCCGCCGTAGGTGCCCATGACCTCCACCCCGGGGCCGGTTCGAACCACGATGGGCGCCCGGATGAACACTCCTAGGATTGGCGGCTCGAAGCCGGCCATCTCCACGCTGTCCTCGAACGAGTGCACCTGCGCCCCGAAGGCGTTCCTTCGCACCGTCGCGTCCAGCAGGCCCAGGGTGTACTGCTCGCGTCCCTCCACCTCGCTGGCGAGCAGAATCATGCCCATGCACGTGCCCCAGAGGGGCATTCCCTCTTCCGCCGCGCGACGGATCGCCTCGCCGAGGCCGTAGCGCTCCAGCAAAAGGCCGACGGTGGTGCACTCCCCGCCCGGAAGGATCAGCCGGTCCACGCGGGCGAGATCCTCGACCGTTCGCACCTCGATGCTCGGGATCCCGCAGTCCGCCAAGGCCTCCCGGTGCTTCTCGAAGTCGCCTTGAACGGCCAGCACGCCGACGGGGGAGGACATGGGCCGAGTTTACCGGCTAGACTCGTCGCCATGGTTCGGATCGTGGGGGCGCCGTTCGACCTGTGCGGCCGCGCCGCGGGCAGCCGCACCGGCCCCGCGGGGATGCGCCTTGCCGGGCTCCGCAGAGTCCTGCAGGAGCTCGGCGTCGGGGTGCGCGACGAGGGCGACGTTCCGGCGCCGCTTCCGCCGGACGGGCTCGAGCCCGGCTTCCGGGCCTTTCGGGCTTTCCTGGAGGTGGCGAGCGAGCTGGCCGACCGCGTCGCCGCGGTGCTCGCCGACGGGGACTTCCCGCTGGTGCTGGGAGGAGACCACAGCCTCTCCGCAGGATCGGTGGCGGGCGCCCTGAGGCGGTTCGGCGACCGCTTGGCTGTGCTCTGGATCGACGCCCACGCCGACCTCAACACGCCGGACAGCTCCCCGACCGGCAACCTGCACGGCATGCCGCTCGCGCTGCTGGCCGGCCTGGCGGTCGAGGCCGGGGGAACCCGCAGCGCCGAGTGGTCCGAGGCCCAGCGGCGCCTGCTCGCGGGAGAGCGGCTGGATCCGAGCCGGATCGGCTGGTTGGGCCTGCGCGACGTCGACCCCCCGGAGGCGCGGCGCATCCGGTCGTTCGAGGGGTCCTTCGCAGCCACGATGCACGACATCGACCGGCACGGAGTCGTGGCCGTGCTGGAGAGGCTGTCGCATTGGCTGAGCGAGCGCAGGCCCGAGGCGCTCTGGGTGAGCTTCGACGTGGACGTTTTGGATCCGGTGCTGGCCCCGGGGACCGGGACGGCCGTCCGCGGAGGGCTGACCTACCGCGAGGCCCATCTGGTGGCCGAGCTGCTCCATGAGAGGCTCTTCGGAGAGGGCGCGGAGGTCAGCCTCGTCGGCCTGGACGTGATGGAGACGAACCCGATGCTCGACACCGGCAACACCACCGCGATCACCGCCGTCGAGTGGGTGGCGTCGCTGTTCGGCAAGACCATTCTGGGCGGGCGGTAGACTCCTCCCAATGAGCATCGAGATCGGCAGGGAGGTGCTCCGCCACGAGGCCGCCGCCTTGCTGCACCTCGCCGACCAGCTGGACGACGCCTTCCGGCAAGCCGTGGACTGGCTGCTGGCCCTGAGGGGCCGCGTGGCCACGTGCGGACTGGGGAAGTCGGGCCACATCGCCCGCAAGACGGCCGGGACGCTCGCCAGCACCGGCACCCCCGCGTTCTTCCTGCACGCTGTGGAGGCGGTGCACGGGGACCTGGGCATGGTCACCGCGGACGACGTGGTGCTGATGTACAGCCACAGCGGCGAGTCCGACGAGCTCGCCCGGCTGTTCCCGGCGCTGCGCGCCATCGGCCCCAGGATCGCACTCGTGACCGGTCGGCCCGACAGCACCTGCGGAAGGATGGCCGACCTGGTCCTGAACACGCACGTCCGCGAGGAGGCCTGCCCTCACAACCTCGCTCCGACGACGAGCGCCACCGCGATGCTCGCGCTGAGCGACGCCCTGGCGCTGGCGGTGATGCGGAGGCGCAACTTCACCAGGGAGGACTACGCGAGGTTCCACCCGAGCGGAGCCCTGGGCAAGCGCCTGTTGCTGCGGGTGGCGGACGTGATGCGCACGGGACCGGACCTGGCGCTGGTCGGCCCCGACGAGCCGATCCTCGAGGTGATGCGCAGGATCACCAGCGCCGGAGCCGGAGGAGCCTGCGTGGTGGACGCCCAGGGTGGCCTGCTCGGCTTCATCTCGGACGGCGACCTCCGCAGGGCGTTCCTCCGGCTGGAGCGTCCGCTGGAGGCCTCGGCCTGGGAGCTGATGACGCGCAATCCGACCACCGTGGAGGCGGAGATGCTGGCCGCCGACGCGCTGGAGATGTTCCAGAGCCATCCGCGCAAGATCGGCGACATGCCGGTGCTGGAGGGCGGCAGGGTGGTCGGCCTCCTCCTGCTGAAGGACCTTTTGCGGAGCGGGATCGTCTAGACCCGCGCGGCCTGCAGGGTGGGCCAGGCTGCGTCCACGGCGGCCTTCGCGACCGCCTCGAGCAGGTCGTCGCGGACGCTGGCGGTGCCGGTGATCGCCGTCTCCTCGTCGCCGAGCGTCGCTGAGCCGACCACCGTGGCCAGCCGCAGACCCTGGGCCGTCTCGCTGTGCAGAACCGAGTCCAGGCGGAACCGGATCCTGCCCTCGGCCATGCGCTCCATCGCCTGCAGCGTGGCGCGGGCGACCGAGTCCGCCACAGGAGAGTCCCCCCGGTTGTCCACGCCGGAGATCACCCGGTCGCCGGCGGCCAGGATCACGGTGGTGAGCGAGCCCCCTTGCGAGCGGCCGTCGTGGATGCTGGCGATCGCCGGCTTGTCCGAGGCCCGCTCCAGGAGGGATTGCGGAGGGGCGGCCGCAGGCTCGGGCGTCGATGTCTCCACGTCCGTTACGATCGGCTCGACCGCCGCGTAGCCGGACGTCGGCTGCGCCTTGCGGCGCATGCAGTCCTTGCTCGCCAGGTTGATCAGGTTGTCGACGGTGGCGGCGTAGTGGATGTTCTCGCGCTCGATCGTGCGCCGGCCGCCCGCGATGCCGACCGTGACGCCGACCGGCTCGATGCCCTCGCCGATTTCCAGGAAGGAGCCTCGGGCGGTCAAGCGGTCGATGAGCTGGGAGACCTCGCGCCGCGTGCGCAGCGTTCCGACGGCGAACTCGTCCCCGCCGTAGCGCACCAACAGGTCCTTCTCGGGGTCGGTCTTGCCCGCCAGGCACTCGGCGACCCGTACGAGCACACGGTCTCCGACGACGTGCCCGTAGCGGCGGTTGTAGAGCCCGAACCCGTCCAAGTCGAGGAAGAGGATGGTGATCTCGTGGCCCTGCTTGAGCTGCTCGACTCCCCACTCCCGCAGGCGGTCGCTCCAAGGCAGCCCGGTGAGCGGGTCTCGGGAGCGCCGGAGCTCCCTCAGCAGCATGTTCGAGGTGACGACGCCGAGGAACCGCTCCCCGTCGACGACCGGAGCGACGGTGCAGTCCCGCTGGACGAACAGCTCGGCGGCCTCCTCGACGCGCATCGCCGCGTCCAGGACGACGTCCGGTTGCTCCACCGCGTCCTGCACGGTTTCGGATTCGGGGCGTCCCTCCAGGCTCTCCGCCCGCAGGATCCCTGCGAAGCGGTCGCCCTCCACGACGCCGATCACCGGCATCCGATGCCCGGCCATCACGATCCTTGCCGTACTGACGAGGTGCCTCGGATTCACCCACACGGGGGTCAGGCGGACCTCATCGATGCGCATGATTCCATGAGAGTTTCTCTCAGAAACCATGACGTTCGGGCCGCCCAGGCGCAAATCCGGCAGTTCGCACAGGTTCAAACCGGCAGATTTTCGGGGCCGATGCCCGGGACCTTGGGAAGTTCCGGACAGAGGCTCGCCGTCGCGGCCTCGACGGTCCGCCTCACGGCCTCCCTGGTGTCGGCGCAGGCGCGCAGCCGGGCCTCGACCTTCGCGGCCGCGGCGTAGGCCCGGCCCGGCTCGACGCCCAAGGCCGCGGCCGCCTGCTCCTCGGGCACCCGCGCCAAGCGGAGCATGGCGTAGCTCGCGATCTCCCACGGCTGCAGATCCGGCGGCAGCGACGCGGCGACCGCCTCCACCGCCTGGAGGATGTGGTCTCGGGCGTCCCAGTGCCCGTCGGCGGACAGGACGGGAGCGAGCGCTCCGCAGGCCTCCAGAACCGCCCAAGGCCCGTCCCAGCCGCGCTGCACCGACAGCATGCGGGTGAGCACGCCGCGCATCGTGCCGGGGCACCCGCGGACGCTCGCCGCGAGCAGACGGAGCACGGGCTCGCCCACGCGGAGGTCGAGGCTGGCGGACATCTGTCGGAGCATCGTGAGGCGCTCGTTGGCCGAAAGGGGGCCGATCGCCTCGACGCGCCACGAGCGGTGGTGAGGCAGGAACCTGCGGATCGCTCGCTCCAGGTCCGTTCCGCCGAAGGCCACCAAGGTCGGGCGGCCCGCCCTCGCGCGCCTCTCGAGCAGGAGGTGCACCCTCTGGCGGTGCCGGCTGCGGCCCAGGCACACCTCGGCGTTGTCGATGAGCACCGGCTCGGGAGTCTGCTCCAGGCCGTTGCCGGGCGCCGCGACGGCCGCGTCGGCGATCGGGGGCACTCCGGCCCCGTGCAGACGCCGCAGGCGGTGGTGCACCACCGTCAGCAGGTGCGTCTTCCCGTACCCGCTCGGCCCGTGGATGGCGGCCAGCGTCTCCAAGCCCGAGGAGA
>CALGMO010000039.1 GCA_937961665.1 uncultured Fimbriimonadaceae bacterium | reverse complement strand
TGCCGCTTCATCTCCACGAACCGGCTGGTGGAGGGGCCGTAGAACAGCGTGTTGTTCTGCAGGGGGCACTCGCCGCCGCGGTCGCAGATCGGGCAGTCCAGCGGGTGGTTGATCAGGAGGAACTCGAGAACGCCCTTGCGGTCCTTATGGACCTGCTCGGTGTCGGTGAAGATCACCAGACCCTCGGAGGCGGGCAGCGTGCAGGCGGCCTGGGGCTTGGGCATCTTCCGCACCGAACCGTCCGGCTGCTTCATGCCGACCTCCACCAGGCACATCCGGCACATCCCGACCGGCTTCATCCTCGGGTGGTAGCAGAAGATCGGGATTTCGAGGCCCAACCGCTTGACGGACTCGACGATCAGCTCGCCCTTGGGGACTTGGAGGTCGATGCCGTTGACGGTGATGTTGACGGGAGGAGCTTCGGTTTTCTTCGCCATGCGGGTTCGCCCCAATCTGCGCTGCGCCGGGGCCACGCGGCCCTTTCTGGCCGTTGGTGTACCCCAACGGTGTTCTACGTTGCACCTCGGCCGAGTCTCGCCGGGCCGTCAGACCGGCAGCTCGAGGATTTCCGGCGCGGGCTCGGCGTTCAGGCTCCGGCAGCCCTGCTCCGTCATGCACACGATGTTCTCGATCCGGACTCCGAACCGGCCCGGAAGGTACACCCCCGGCTCCACGCTGAAGCAGTGCCCCACGGCCAGCGGCGTCTCGTTCCCCTCGACCATGTACGGGTCCTCGTGCCCCCTCAGGCCGATGCCGTGCCCGGTGCGGTGCATGAAGAACTCCCCGTAACCGGCCTCCGCGATCACCCTGCGAGCCGCGCGATCGACCTCCTGGCAAGGAGCGCCGAGCCGGGCGGCCTCCCTGCCGGCGTGGTGGGCGCGGAAGACGCTCTCGTAGACCCTCTTCAGCTCGTCGGAGGCGCGGCCGAGGCACACGGTGCGGGTGATGTCGCTGGGATAGCGCTCCACCGAGCAACCGAAGTCCAGCACGACGGCGTCGCCCGGCTGCAGGACGGTCTCATCGTTCAGGTGGTGGGGCTCGGCGCCGTTCGCCCCGGTCGCGACGATGCAGAAGCCCGGTCCGCCGCCCCTCTGGGCCATCTCCTCCTCGATCCGCCGGGCGACCTCCGCCTCCGTCATTCCGGGCCGGAGCCAGCCCAGCAACGCCTCGAAGGCCGCGTCCGCGATCGCCCCGGCCCGCTCCAGGCGCTCCACCTCCCAAGGTTCCTTGCGGCCCATGAACGCCTCGATCGCCTCTCGGCCGGGGCGGAACAGCGCGGCGGGCAGCGTCCTCTGGATCGCGAGCAGGTGGTCGGCGCGCATCTCGTCCTCCACGGCGATCAACCCGGAGGACAGCCCCCAATCCTGCGCCAGCTCCGCCACATGGACCATCGGGTCCTGGCCGTCGTTCCAGGGCCGCACGTCCCGGACTCCCTGGCGGCGGGCCTGCGTGGCCGAGAGTCCCGGGCAGATCAGGCGGCAGTCGCCCGAGCGGCTCACCGCGAGCGTCAGGAAGCGCTCGCCTCCGCCCTCGAACAGCCCGTGCAGAAAGCCCATCGTCACCGGCGAGCTCGCGAGGAACGCGTCGTAGCCGAGCTCCTCGAGCACCCCGGCCAACCGCCGGATGCGGGAAGCGTAGTCCGATGCGGCCATAGCGGCAACAGTATGCCACGCGGCCGGACCGGATTCAGCCTTTCACGCTTCCCAGCATGATGCCCTTCACGAAGAACCGCTGGCCGACCACGAACAGCACCACCAGCGGCACGATGTTCATCACGCTGGCCGCCATCAGCACGTTGGTCTGTCGGCCGTACTGGCTGTCGAAGTACATCATGCCGATCGGAAGCGTGCGCAGCGCCTCGCTCTTGACCATGATCAGCGGCCAGAACAGCGACCCGTAGTTCCCCATGAAGGTGAAGATCGCCAGAGTCACCAGCCCGGGCCGGGCGAGGGGCAGGATGATGTCCCAGAAGATCTGCCAGGGCCGCGCGCCGTCGACCTCGGCGGACTCGTCCAAGGCCGGGTGGATGGACATCATGAACTGACGCAGCATGAACGTCCCGAACGCGCTGAACGCGGCCGGGATGATCAGACCCTGGTAGCTGTCGAGCAGGTGCAGCCGAACCATCAGGCTGAAGTTCGGGATCGTCGTCACCAGGCCGGGGATCATCATGGTCGCCAGGTACAGGCGGAACACATGGTCCCTTCCGGGCCAGTGCAGCCGGCTGAAGGCGTAGGCGGCCATCGAGCTGGTGAGCACCACGAGGAACGTGCACCAGGCCGCGATGAACACGCTGTTGAAATAGTAGCGGGCGAAAGGCACCTGCTCGAACACCAGGCGGTAGTTCTCCGGGTGCCACTCGGTCGGGAACGGGTTGGGCGACTCGACCTCGGCGAGCGGCTTGAAGCTGGTCAACACCATCCAGAAGAACGGCAGCAGCGACAGGGCCGCGAGCACCCAGAGCGTGACGTGCGCGGCGAACTTGCGGGCGCGTTCCCCCTTGATGTTCTCGGCGGCCATCAGTAGTTCAGCTCCTTGTTCCCGAACTTCCAGTTGATCAGCGTCACCGCGAAGATGAGCGCGAACAGCACGAGCGCCACCGCGCTGGCGTAGCCCATCTGGAACTCGGTGAACGCCTTGTTGTAGATGTAGTAGGCGAGCGTGGTGGTGGTGCCGGCCGGGCCGCCGCCGGTCATCACCCGCGCCTGCTCGAACCCGCCCTGCAGGCCGCCGATGAAGCCCATCACCACGATGAAGAACGTCGTGGGCGCGAGCTGAGGCCAGGTGACGTTGCGGAAGTTCTGCCAGCGGGTGGCCCCGTCCAGCTCGGCCGCCTCCTGCAGCTCCTTCGGCACGTTGGTGAGGGCGGCGAGGTACAGAAGCATGTTGCCGCCCCCGACCGCCCCCCAGAGGCCCATCAGGATGATCGCCTCGCGTGCCCCGAGCCCGAACTGCCCGGGGTCGATGCCGAGGCGCTCGACGGCCAGCGCGAACAGGTTCTGGGTGGACAGCAGCCATGCCGGCCCCTTGGCGTTCTCGAAGCCCAGCCACCCGAGGAACGTCTCAATCAGGTGGTTGATCGGCCCGAAGTCGGGGTTGTACAGCACCTTCCACAGCAGCATCACCGCCACGCCGCTCGTCACGCTGGGAAGGTACAGCAGCGTGCGGTACACGACCAGTCCGCGGATCTTGGTGGAGAGCAGCACGGCGACCGCCAGCGAGCCGGCGATGGCGAAAGGCATCCCCAGCAGGAAGTAGATGGTGTTCACCAGGTAGATCCAGAACCGATCGTCGGATGCGAGCGTCGCGAAGTTGAACAGCCCGACCCAACGGAGAGGCTCGATTCCCTGCAGGTCCCAGTTGGTGAAGGCGGCGCCGAAGGTGAAGACCACCGGCCCGAGCGTGAAGATCAGAAACCCGAGGAAGTTCGGCAGCAGGAAGCTGAGCGCGATGAGCAGGTTGCGGCGGTGTCGGGCGGCGCTCGTCATGGATCCATTCCGGTTCGTTCTCGGTACAGCCGGCCGAGGTGCGGGATGAGGCGGGCGTTGCGGCGGATGCGCGCGGTGGCGTTCCTCGCGGCGTCCTTGCAGGCCAGCTCCGGATCCTTCAGACCTCCTCGGACCAGGTCCAGCTGGGTGTTGATCGGCTCCATCTCTCCCCCGCGCAGGAACGGGCAGAACTCGGCAGGCACGGAGTTCTTGACGACCTCGCGCCACACGGCGTTGTAGTCCTCCTCCGGATGCTCCGGGTTGTGCAGGAAGCGTTCCGTGTAGCAGTACTCCATCACCGGGGCCAGCGCGTCCGCCTGGTCGTTCAGCAGCTCGTTGTACTCCCGGCTGGCGAGGAAGCGGATGAAGCGCAGGGCCAGCTCGCGCTTCGGGCTGTTCTTGTTGACGAACGTGCAGCGCGCGCCGCCCACGGTGACCTTGTCCTTGGCGTAGGGGATCTCCACCACCCCCAGGCGCAGACCCTTCTGCTTGCGCATGAGGTTCAGCCACCAGCGTCCGCCGTAGGCCATCGCCACGCGCCCGCTCATCAGGAAGGTGATGCCGCCGGAACCCCAGCCGCCCTGCGTGGAGAGCGCGGCCTCCTCCGTCGGGGTCGGAGCGACCTTGTGGACGTACATCAGGGCGTGCGAGAGCTTGACGCCCGCGATCGCCTCCGGCGAGTCCAGCGTGCAACGGGTCAGGGTGGGATCGAAGTAGCGCCCTCCGTGCTGGTAGACGAGGTCCCGGGTAGCGCCGAAATCCCAGTACAGCCCGAACTGCTTGGCCCTGCCCTTCTCGTCCCGGATCGTCAGCTTCTTGGCGGTCTCAATGAACTCCTCCCAAGTCCATCCCGGCTTCGGGTAGGGCACCCCGCTTCGGTCGAAGACGTCCTTGTTGAACCAGATCGCGTTCGCGTTGACGTTGCACGGAAAGCCGTACACCCGGCCGTTGACCACGCAGCTGGGCACCGCCACGGGCCAGATCACCTTCGGCACGTCGATGCCCGCCTCGAGCATACGGTCGGTGATGTCCCACGCGATCCCCGACGCGACGTAGGCCTCGGCCGACTCCTGGCCGTAGGTGTCGAAGAGATCGGGACCGACGCCGCCGATGGACTGCACGATCACCTTCTGCTGGTCGGTGTTGGCCGGGTCGATCACCAGCTCCAGATCGGGATTGAGCTTGTTGAACAGCGCGACCTGCTCGGCCCTCACCGGGTTGTTGTCGGTCACCCAGACTAGGCGCGTCTTGCCGTCCGTGTTCTCGCTCGGCAACGTGCGGTAGGCGAAGATGCTGAGCAGGACGAGCACGGCTCCGATCGCGGCGAAGGTGAGCTTCATGGGATCTCTCGGGTAACGCGTTAATCCCGCACCATTATAGCGCGGAGATCCGTGCCTCGCGGGAAGTTTTCGGCGCGGGTCGCGGGGACTCCTGCGCCGACGGACGGACGACCCGGGCGCGAGGGGGTATGCTTGGCGCAGCGCAGGCCAGCGTCGTCCGGCGACCGAGGAGCAAGCCATGACGCATCGCCCGCCCGTCGTGCCACCCGAGGTGCTGGAGCTTTCCCAGCGCGCCCCGAGCTTCCGCCTTCTCCGGTCCGTGGAGGAGATCCGCGAGCTGGTCCTTCCGGATCCCGAATCGAGCTCCTGCGTCGTGGAGTTCGAGGTCGAGGGCCGCGGCACCGTGCGGGAGGCGTGGGTCCAACGGTGCCGCAACGGCATCTCGGTTAACTACTACGACCCCTATCTGCGCCGGCGCGACCCGGGCTGCCTCTACGTCGGCGACGACCTTCCCACCGACAAGCCCCGGTTCGACAAGGCGTTCGGAGTGCCGTTCGCCGAGGTGCGCCGCCAAGCGCTGGAGTGGCTGGGCACCCAGGACTTGGTGGCGTTCGCCTTCCTTGCAGGAGGGTGGGAGAAGGGCATCCCCTCGCTGGCGGTGTGCCCTGCCAACGCGGGGTTCTTCGCTTACGGCCTGGCCCTGTTGCAGGGCGTCGTGGACATCGACGACGTGCCGGGGTTCGAGGCGAGGTCCGTGATCTACGTCGCCCCGCCGTTCCGGCACAGCCACTTCGGCGGGAAGCAGGTGGTGGTCCACTTCCGGCAGGGCGGCATCCACGAGCTGCACAGCTTCAACCTCTATCCCGGCCCCAGCGCCAAGAAGGGGGTGTACGGGGTGCTGCTGAACGCCGGCGAGCAGGAGGGCTGGCTGACGGCGCACTGCTCCACCGTGCAGGTGGTCACCCCCTACGACAACGTCGTCACCTTCATGCACGAGGGCGCCAGCGGCGGCGGCAAGAGCGAGTTCCTCGAGCACGTGCACCGCGAGCCGGACGGACGGCTGCTGCTGGGCCAGAACACCGTCACGGGCGACCGGCGCTACCTGACGCTTCCCCGCGCCTGCGAGCTCCGGCCCGTGACCGACGACATGGCGCTGTGCCACCCTTCGTTCCAAGAGAACAAGCGGAAGCTCAGCGTGATGGACGCCGAGTCCGCGTGGTTCGTGCGCGTGAACCACATCCAGCGCTATGGCACGGACCCGAACCTCGAGGCCCTGACCATCAGCCCCGCCCAGCCTCTGCTGTTCCTGAACCTCGACACCGTGCCAGGATCCACCGCGCTGATCTGGGAACACATCGAGGACGAGCCCGGAAGGAAGTGCCCCAACCCGCGGGTCGTAATCCCTCGGTCCATCGTGCCCAACGTGGTCGACGGCCCGGTGGAGGTGGACATCCGCAGCTTCGGAGTCCGCACCCCTCCGTGCACGAAGGACGCCCCGACGTACGGCATCCTCGGTCTGTTCCACGTGCTGCCGCCGGCGCTGGCGTGGCTCTGGAGGCTGGTCGCCCCGCGCGGCCACGACAACCCGAGCGTCGTCGAGGCGGGAGCCATGGGCAGCGAGGGCGTGGGCTCCTACTGGCCCTTCGCCACCGGCCTGCGGGTGGACCAGGCGAACCTGCTGCTGGAGCAGTTCCGCGAGACCAAGGGTGTGGATTACATCCTGATCCCCAACCAGCACGTCGGCGCCTGGAGGGTCGGCTTCATGCCCCAGTGGATCGCCCGCGAGTACCTGGCCCGCAAGGGCAACGCCAAGTTCCGGCCGGACCAGCTGACGCCCGCTAGGAGCCCGCTCCTCGGGTGGGCCCTGCAGAGCCTGATGGTGGAGGGCACCACGATCCCCTACTGGTTCCTGCAGGTGGACAAGCAGGCTGACGTGGGACCAGAGGCCTACGACGCTGGCGCCCGCATCCTTCGCGAGTTCTTCGAGACGCACCTTCCGAAGTTCGAGCGCGGCGGCCTGCACCCGCTGGGCCGTCGGATCATCCACTGTTTCCGCCAGGGCGGGACCGTGGAGGACTTCGCCGAGCTCCTGTGAGAAAAACCGGTCCCTGTGCGGGTTCGGACCCGGCGGATCCGCGCCGAAAGATGGAATAGATCCTTCATCGGGGAGGCCGCAAGGGCATGGCTCAGGAACGGGGCGGGATGCAGAGGTTGAGAATCGCCTGTGTGCTGTCGGACATCTACCTCCCGATGGACGACACGCAGTACATCGGGCACGCTTGGAAGTGTCTGCACGAGGCCGTGTTCCTGCAGGGCTACGAGGTGCTCACGGTCGCCCTGAGGGTGTACGACGAGATCGGTCTCCGGGCCCAGGGCGGGGTTCCGGACGATCTGGACGGCTACGCGTTCGTGGCACCCCAGCCCAGCTGCCCCGATCTGCTTCGCATCGTGCGGCGCGGCCTCCCGTCGGTTCTCGTGGGATCCAAGCTGTCCGTTCCCGGCAGCGACTGCGTGGACGTCGACAACCGCAGGGTGGGCCAGCTCGCCGCCGAGCAGTTTCTCAAGGCCGGGCACGAGCGGGTGGCTTTCGTCACGACCGCCCCGCTGCAGATCAGCTCGATGGAGCGCCACGCGGGCTTGAAGGCAGGCTACTTGGCGGCCGGCAAGGCGGCGGAGAGCGTGCGCTACTACGGTCTGAACGAGTTCGCCCCGCTGGAGAGCACGGAGGAGCTGGAGGACGACCTCGCGGCCGAGTTCGCCGGGCTGGAGCACCTCGGGTGGCACGCCAACCCGGGGGTCATGGACGCCTTCCTCGCCAAGCTGAGGCAGGATGGCGTAACCGCCATCCTCGCGTTCAACGACCAGGACGCCCGGATGCTGACGGACCACCTGATCCGAAGCGGGCGCAGGGTGCCAGCCGAGGTGTCGGTGATCGGGGTGGACAACGTTGGCCGCTACGTGCTCGGCGCGCCCCGCCTCACGTCGATCGGCCAGAACGTCCCACAGATCTGTCGGGTCGCGGTCCGCCTGCTGCTGGCGCGGATGCAGAACCCGTCCGCCGATCCTCAGGTCGTTCTGGTGCAGCCTTCGTTGCACGAGCGCGGGTCCGTCGTGCCTCCTCTCCGCTCGGCGGCCTGACCCCTACCGATCCACACCCGGCAGCGGGAAGTCCGGGTTCGGCCGGCGCTCGGTCTCCATGGCCTTCAGGCCGCGGCGCACCCATTCCGGCTTGCTCGCGGCCAGATCGCGGGTCTCTGAGGGGTCCTCCGCGACGTCGTAGACCTCGACGCGGGAAGGATCGGTGCTCAGGCTCGGTCGGATCACCTTGATCTTGCCGTCGAGAATCACGGCCTGCATCCCGCCCCGCTCCCCGAACTCGAAGTAAAGCGGCCTCCGCCGAGCGAGATTGCCGCCCGCCAGCGCCGGCATCAGGCTGACGCCGTCCGATCTGCCGAACGAAGCCCCGGCGACCTCGGCGAACGTTGCCGGCAGGTCGTAACAGGCCGCGGGCACATCGGACACGGAGCCGGCGGGGATCCGGCCCGGCCAGCGCGCCACGAACGGTACCCGGATCCCACCCTCGTAGAGGCTCCTCTTGCCCTCTCGGAGAGGGGAGTTGGATCGGAAGAAGTCGCGGTCCACGCCGCCCTCGGTGGTGGCGCCGTTGTCGCTGGTGAACACGACAAGGGTGTTCTGCGCGAGGCCGAGCCGGTCCAGCTCGTCCAGAATCCGCCCCACCGTGTGGTCCAGGTAGGCGATCATCGCCGCGTAGGTGGCTCGCGGCCTGGCGCAGGGCAGGTACCCGCCTTGCCCGAGGTAGGGCCCGGCGTCCCACTCCCTCGGAAACCGATCCACCCAATCCCGGGGGGCGGCGAGGGTCACGTGCGGGAGCGTCGGGGCGTAGTAGAGGAAGAAGGGGCGGCGGCTGTTCTCGCGCACGAAGCGAACCGCCTGGTCGGCCATCGCCTCGGGGGCGTACGTGCCGCCGCCGTAGCGCTCGTAGTACTCGTCCTCGGATTCCAAAGGAGAGGAGAGCCTTTGGTGGGCGTTGCGGACCACGTTGCCGGGCAGGGGGTCCACGTCGAAGTCGCTCCAAAGGTAGGCGGGGTAGTGGTCGTGGGCGCGCCGATGGCACAGGAGACCGTAGAAGCGGTCGAAGCCGTGGTCGTTGGGCCTTTGGCCGGGCAAGGGGCTTCCCAAGCCCCACTTGCCGACCAGCGCCGTCGCGTACCCGGCGCGCCGAAGGACTCCCGCGATGGTCCGCTCGGATCGCGGCAGGGGGAACTGCCCCTCGAGGCCCCGCACATCGAACGCCCCCCGCTCCTTGTTGCCGCGAACCGCCGCGTGGCCCTGGTGCCTCCCGGTCAGCAGCGAGCAGCGCGTCGGGGCGCAGACCGGGGACGCGGCGTAGAACCGGGTGAAGCGGATCCCCTCCCTGGCCAGCCGGTCGATGTTCGGCGTGGGAATATGCCGCTGCCCGTAGCAGCCAAGCTCGCCGTAGCCCAAGTCATCGGCTAGAATGCAAACGATGTTCACCGGAGGCGTTGCCGGTGCGGCGGTCGCGAGCAGTCCCGGAAGCACGGCCCATTCTACTCCGGGGCCTTCGTAGGATCGCCGGCGACGCCACCCTCGGACGGCGTTTTGCATCTTTGGAAAAACGCGTTAGCCTATAAGGTTGAGAGGTCTGGCCCACATGGCACATGGTCGAAAGAACCCGACGATCCGCGACGTCGCACGCGCCGCAGGGGTGTCCATCGCGACCGTCTCCCACGTTCTGAACGATCGGCGGGAGAAGGTCAGTGCGGAAACCCGGGAGAGGGTTCTTCGGGTCGTGCGCGAGCTCCGCTACCGTCTTCCTCCGAAGGAGGACGGCCAGACGGCGATGCGCACCCACAACATCGCCCTGGTGATTCCCGATCTCTCCGTTCCGATCCGCTCGAACGATTTTTATTTTGGGCAGACGATTCTCGGGGCGACGGAGGTCGCCCTCTCCAGCGGATACAGCCTCACCGTCGTTGCAGAACGCGTGTGGGACCAGGTCGGGCAGGCTGCCAGACGGAAGTTCGACGGACGATGCGACGGCATCCTGATGCTCGCCCCGAGCGCTCTGGGTGACGCCGTGCAGCAGCTTTGGGAGCGCGGGCTGCCGGTGGTCAGCATGGGATCCCGACTCCGTCTCGAGGGGGTGTCGACCGTCGACGTCGACAACCTCCGCGTCGGCGAGATCGCGGCCGAGCTGTTTCTGGAGAAGGGACACCGCAGAGTGGCCTACATCGGCATCTCGAACAGCCAGGCCAGCACGTACGAGCGCTTCGAGGGCTTTCGCCAGACCTTCGAGGCGGCCGGACTCGCGGCGGGGGTCGCCGGCTTCATCCTCGACGACCAGCCGGAGGCGGAGGAGATCAAGCACTCACCCTCGCGGTCGCTGCGCAGAGTGGCCGGCTCGATGCGCTTTCTCGGACGGCGGGCGACCGAGGTGGATCCCGCCTGGCTCCTCGAAGAGATCGGCCACGATGTGACCGGCTTGTTCGTCTGGCACGACGCCTTCGCCAGGGGGCTCGTGGATGCGTTCCTGCGCGCGGGTGTCCGCGTGCCCGAGGAACTGTCGGTCGTCAGCGTGGACAACAACGAGAACTTCGTGCTGGGGGATCCGCCGCTCACGTCCATCGCCCAGGATGTGCCGGTGATCAGCCGCACCGCCGCACGCATCCTCATCGACCATATTGAGAACCCGGATCGGCACGCCGAGCACGTGCTGATCGCTCCGGAGCTCGTGGACCGCGGGTCCATCGTGGCTCCGCGGCAGGGCCGCCTCTGTCTGCGGACACCGAGCGAGCAGGTGGCCGGGCGATGAGGATCGCCGGCGTCTTGGAAGGCCAGCCGGTTCGGCCGCTGCAGCCGCTGGAGGCGGAGGGCGCGCCGGGTCCGTTCGTCGTCACGGACTCGCTCGGCAGGGAGGTGCATCGCGGGCCCGGCTCGTTCCTCGCCGGTGGCGCCCCCGGTTGGCAGACCGTTCGGTGCCTGTCCACCGGCCAGCAGGCCCGCTTCCGACTGGAGCCCCGCACCGAGATCCGCGACGGCTCCGGGCGCATGGCGGAGCTCCTGGCGATGCTGCACCACACGATGGCCGCGGACGGCGAGCAGGGAGCGATCTTGTGGAACGGTCGGGTCTACCGTTTTTTCGTCCGCTGGCTCCGCGACCATGTCCACACGCTGAAGGGGATGCGCTATTTCGCCGACGAGCTGAAGAGCGCGATCGATCTGTACCGCGACTCCCAGCGCGAAGACGGCATGGTGTGGGACAACGTCTACCCTCGGCACGAGCACGACAATTACTGGGTCGTGCGGTTCACCGAGGGAGGCTTCTACCGGCCCTTCGAGGACAATACCGGCGAGTTCAAGCGCCTTCCCGTGGAGAGCGACGTCGAGTACCTGTTCGTCGAAGGGATCTACAACACGTGGAAGGCCACCGGCGACGACGCCTGGATGCGATCGTGCCTCGACGCGGCCATCCGCGCCCTAGAATACACCCGCACCGACCGCGCCTACCGATGGAGCGAGCGGCTGGACCTCCCCAAGCGCGGCTACACGATCGACACCTGGGACTTCCAAGCCGAAGAGGACTGCAACGTCGAGGGCGACCCGATGCGGATCCGGCCCGGAACCACCCGCTTCGGGGTCATGTTCGGCGACGCCACCGGCTACGCCATGGCGTGCTCGATGCTCGCGGAGATGCTGGAGCGCGCCGGCCGCGCCGAGGAGGCCGAGAAGCACCGCCGCCTGAGCGATCGGGTGCTGCGCCGGCTGAACGAGGTGTCGTGGCTCGGGTCCCACTTTAGGCACCACGTTCCGGAGGATCCGTCGGTGGTCCGCGATCTGGGGGTCGATGAGAGCGCCCAGGTCAGCCTCAGCAACGCCTATTCGCTGAACCGCGGCATCGGTCCGAACCAGTGCCGGGCCATCCTCGCCACCTACCGGCGAATGCGGGACAACCTGCCCGAGGGCTCGCCGGGCGAGTGGTACACGATCTGGCCGCCTTTCGAGCGGGGCTTCGGCGGCCACTGCGGCAAGGGCCAGTACATGAACGGCAGCGTCACGCCGATCGTGGCCGGCGAGCTGGCGCGGGGCGCCTTCGAGCACGGCGAGGAGGCCTACGGCTGCGACATTCTGGAGCGGCTCACGGACCTCGGGCGGCGCTTCGGGGGCCGGTTCCACTGCTCCTACACCGGATGGTTCCCGCCGAGGGAGGAACCCGGGTGGACCACGATCGATCTGAGCCCACACGCGAACGCCGACGTTCACGGGCGCGAGCACCCGGGCGTGCCCCGCTGGCCCACCGCCCCGAACGACCTACGCGAGTTCCCCGTCGGGCAGGTGCGACTCTGCGACGTCCCCTTCAAGGTTCCGGACCCGGAGAGCACGCACGGCAGGGGCGCGGCGGCGGTGTCCGAGGAGCTGGAGTACCCCCAGAAGGTGCGCGTCCCGATCGGCCGCAGAGCCTCGACGCTGGTGTTGCTGCACACGGTCTGCTCCGGCGGCCCTGTCGCCGGCGAGCTTCGCCTGCTCTACTCCGGCGGGGACGTGCATCGCCGGACCATCCAGCACGGCCGAGACATCGTGACCTGGTGGATGCCCGACCCCGTGACCCAGCACGGCCCAAGAACCTTGGAGATCGTCTGGCGCGGCGCCAACCCGGTTCTTCCGCACGTGGCCGTGTGCGCCGCGGCCATCGACAACCCCCATCCCGACAGGGAGATCGAGGCGGTGGAGTTCGCCGCCGCTCCGGAGGGGGCGGTGTGGTACGTCCTGGGCCTCACGCTGGCGGAGAGACCCTTCCGCTTTCCGCCGTCGCCGATCAGCTTCGGCATCCCAGACAACTGGGGAGCGGCCGCGGTGGTGTACGCCCTGCTGGAGGGCTTGGCCGGTGTGGTCTGCGACGAGCCGGCCTTCCGGACCTCCACGGTCTCTCCGCGCTGGCTCGCAAAGGGGGAGATGACGGCGAGCGCCTGCGTCGCCTTTCCTACGTCCGACGGCTACGTGGCGTACGACTATGCCGCCGACTTGGAGGCGAAGGTCGTTCGGGTGACCGTCGCGACCTCTGGCGACGCCTGCCGCCTTCGCCTTCTGGCGCCCGAGGCACCGACCCGCGTGCTGGTGGACGGCAAGCCAGTCGCCTTCGGCATGGAAAGGGTCTCCGACTCGATCTACGCCGTGCCGGAGACACCCCTCTGCTGCGGCCCGCATCTGGTGGAGGCCTTCTGGGACTAGCGATCAGCGGCGCCAGAAACCGAGCTTCTCGAAGAACTCCTTGAGAATCTCGCGGCCGGTCATGTGCCTGCCGTCCACCCGGCGCGCGCTGCGCATCGACCACGTGACCTCGCCCTTCATGCCCTGGCTGACGTAGAACCCGCGCATCCGCTCGTCGTACGGGGAGACGTCGGCGTCCGGGTTGTACCGCTCCCGGTGCCACACGGCCGACTGGTCCAGGCGCGGCTTCACCTCGGCCTTGCACGCGGGATGCGGATAGCCGAGGCACAGGCCGAAGAGCGGCGCGACCCCATCGGGCAGCCCCAACAGCGCACAGACCTTGGGCAGGTCGTTCCGCACGGCGCCGATGTAGCAGGCCGCTAGGCCGACGGCCTCGGCCGCGCACACGAGCCGCTCGGCCGCCAACGCCGCGTCGATGAACGCCATGAGCCCGAACTCGGCGTACTCAAGGCCCTCGCAGGCCTCGCCAACCCTTTCTCCCGCCTTCTTCAGCCGATGGTGATCCGCGCAGAACACGAGGAACCGCGCCGCCTGCACGATCTGCCGCTGGTTGCCCGCCAGCACGGCGAAGTCCTCCCTCGCGGAGGGGTCATCGACGCTCACGACGCTCCACAGCTGAAGGTTGCTGCTCGTGGAGGCGCTCTGCGCCGCGGCGATCAGCGCCGAGAGCAGACCGTCTGCGATTGGCTGGTCGGAGAACTCCCGCACGCTGCGGTGGCGGAGGAAGGACGCGAGCTCCGGCACGTCGCAGGGAGGCTCCGTGCCGTAGCGCAGGCGCCAGCAATCGGCGAACGACTCGTGGAACATGGCCCATTGTGACCGATCCCAGCCCAAGCCGCCGGCAAAAGCGAAGCCCCGGCGGGGAGGCACCCACCGGGGCGGAACACGAAGCGCGAACAGGATCAGCGCCGACGCCGACGCAACAGGAGCGCTCCCGCGCCGGTTCCGAGGGCCAACAGGGTGGCCGGCTCGGGAACGGCCGTCACCCGGATGTCGTCCACCCAGAGGTCGATGCCCGACGACGACAGCCCGGAATCCAGCACGAGCGAATCGACGATGCCCGCGGCCCCGCGCGAGACCTCCGCGCCCAGCACGCCGTCCACGTAGAAGCGGGCCAGGGTCGGGGTGATCTCCATCTCCATCAGGTGCCAGCCGACGCTCCGGTCGGGCGCGTCCGAGAGGTTGATCCAGCCCACGCCTCCAAAGGCCACGCGGGCCTGGTACTTGCGACCGTTGTAGGAGCCTGAGCTGACCGTGTTGTACTTGCCAAGGGCCCAGAGGTTCTGCAGCGTGCCCACGAACCCGTCCCCGCTGTAGGCGCGCAGCTCCAGATAATGTCGGCCGCCGCCCAGCGACGTGCCCTTATCGTCGTACATCCAGAAGCTCAGGCGGAAGGTCGCGTTCGGGTCCTCGTAAGACAGGACCTTCCCCAAGCGGGTCGGGCTGCCCGAGGACACGCCGATCAGCCTCGCCGAGTAGTTGCCCGAGTAAACGGGGCTCGTGACGATCTCCTGCCCCACCGGCCCCGACGGATTGATCACCGTATCCCACTGGCTGAAGTCGCCGCTCTCGAAGCCATCCTCGAAGAGCACGACCGCGTTGGCTACGCCCGCAAGGCACAACGCGACTGCTGCGAACCACCCCTTCCTCAACATCGAGAAACCTCCCGACTCATTCTACAACCGATTCGGTCGGTTCGGCGAAAAACCCGGCAAATTTACCGGCCCGCCAGTCCTAGCGCCTCGGCCTCGGCCGACATCGCCTCAAGCATGTTCGCGATGTGCTCCTCGAGCGACAGCCCGATCTCGGTTGCGCCCAGCGCCACCTCCTCGCGGTTGACCGCGGCCGCGAACGAAGGCGTCTTCAGCTTCTTCAGCACCGACTTGACCTCAACGTCCCGCACGCTCTTGGACGGGCGAACGTAGGCCACGGCGGCGATGAAGCCGGTCAGCTCGTCCACGGCGAACAGGTGCTTCTCCAGCAGGCTCTCGCGGGGAACCCCCGTCCGGTCGCTGTGGCTGGCGATCGCCCGGACGATCGTCGGGTCCCAGCCTTGCTCCTCCAGGTAGCGGACGCCCCACATCGGGTGCTCGTCCGGATGGGCCTCGTAGTCGAAGTCGTGCAGGACCCCCACCGTGCGCCACAGCTCCTCGTCCTGCCCGAGTCTGCGGGCGTACCATGCCAGGCAGGCCTCCACAGCCAGGCAGTGGCGACGGAGGGAGTCGCTCTGCGTGTGCTCGCACAGGAGGCGGTAGGCGGATTCCCGATCGTTCATGGCGAGCTTTTACCCGACCGCCCGTCCGAAGGGCCAAAAGAACGGAGCCCCCTCCGATCCGGGGATCTTTGGGGGCTTTCCGTCCGCCTTGCGGCTTGGCTGCTTGGGAGAGGGAAGGAGGATATGCTTCGCTTCATTAGAGCAAACGCAAACCGCCGGAGATTCGTTCCCGGTGGTCCCAACAGGGCCGAAAGGTCCCGTCCGCGCCCTTGACCCGCGGCACCCCGCTTTGGGATAGAATGGGAAGCGGAGAGCGGGTGTAGTTCAGGGGTAGAACGCAAGCTTCCCAAGCTTGATGTCGCGAGTTCGAATCTCGTCGCCCGCTCCAGACTCTCCCTAGGGCTTCGCCCCGGTCGTGCGCACGATCCAGCCCACCACCTCGCGAAGGGCGATCTCGTTGACCGTCTCCTCGATCCTTCCGTAGTCGCTGAACCTGCCCGTCGCCGAGAGTTGGAACAGATGGTTCAGCATGGAGAGCACCTTGAGCTCGGCCCGGGGGTTCCCCGCGAGCGCCTCGCGGGCCGCGGGCAGGTTCTGGGAGGGCGGAACCTGAAGGTCGTTCTCGCCCCAAACCGCCAGCACGGGAACCTTCAGGCGCCGCAGGTACTCGCTCGGGTCCAGCACCAGGAACCGCCGCATCCAAGGGGTGTTGAGCTGTGCGACCTGCCGCTTGCGGGCCGCGAGAGCCGCCTCGCGATCCTTCTCCGGCACCTCGCCGATCCTGGCCTCCAGCACCGCCAGGGCCGCCTGCTCCGCCTTGTCGCGGTCCTCCTCCGAAAGCACGGCAGCCACCAGGGCCTCGTTCAGCTCCGCGGCCTTGCGGGCCTCCTCGGGCGACGCGCCCTCCGCCTCGGCGATCAGCCTGCTCTGGAGAACGAGGATCTCCCGTCCCGGCACGGCCGTGCCCGCCAGCAGCACCACGAACGCGACGTCGGGGTTGCCATCGGCGGCGATGGGGGCGATCAGCCCGCCCTCGCTGTGGCCCACCAGCCCGATCCGCTTCCGGTCGATATCCGGGCGCGAGAGGAGGTACCGGACCGCCGCCTTGGCATCCGAGGCGAAGTCGTCCGACGTGGCGGCGGTGAACAGGCCCGTCGACTTGCCCACGCCGCGGTCGTCATACCGCAGCGACGCCACTCCAGCCTTCGCCAGCGCGTCGGCCCAGACGGCGAACGGCTTGTGGTCGAACAGCGTCTCGTCCCGATCCTGCGGCCCCGAGCCCGTGATCATCACCACGCACGGGAACGGCCCCTGCCCGGCCGGCTTGGTCAGGGTTCCGGCCAGCCGGACTCCGGTAGCCTCGGGGTTGTCGAACTGCACCTCCGCCACGTCGTAGGGGAACGGCGGGACGGGGGTTTGGGGCCTCCGGGGCCTCTCGATCTTCGGCTCGCCCCGCTCCAGCGTCAGCGGCAACTCCAAGCCGCTCTGCCGGAACACGCCGGTGGCGCGGGTCCCCGCCGCGTTCAGCTTCCCGACGAACGAGGCTCCGAGCGGCCTGACCTCGAAGCGCAGCTCCCCCTTCCGGATGGCGAACACGGTGACGGGAATCCCTTTCGCGCCCTGTTCGGGCACGTCCATGGTGACGGTCTTCCCCTCGGCTCGCAGGACCAGCGTCAGCTTGCCCCCTCCGACCGACAGCGTTCCGTGCCAGACGTCCGCCGCGCCCAGGCGGCACGCAAGGAGCAGGCCCATCGCGAACAGCAGCCTCGCCATGAGCAGACTATGGCACACGAGAACGCCCCGCTCGGCCGACGGAGGTAGATTGGGACGATGCTGCAGGCGGTGACCGAAGAGCGCATTCGGGTTCGGTATGGCGAGACCGACCAGATGGGCCACGCCTACTACGGCAGCTACCTCCTGTGGTTCGAGCAGGCCCGAGGAGCCTGGTGTCGGGACCGCGGGTTCACCTACCGCGGGTTGGAGGAGATGGGCTACAGGCTCCCGGTGGTCGAGGCCCACGTGCGCTACAAGGGCCAGGTTCGGTACGACGACCTGATCGTGGTCCGCATCCGCCTGACCGAGGTGAAGCGCGCGATCCTTCGCTTCGACTACGAGGTCGTGATCGACGGTTCGGATAAGGTGGTCACGGAGGGGTACACCGTCCATATGCTCGTGGACGAGTCGCTCCGCGCGGTGTCGGCTCCGGCCGAAGTTCGGGAGCTGCTCGAGCGCGACCCGAACGATTTCGAGCGTCTGGCGTAGAATCGGTGCGAATCATGACCGAGGGTCCCTGTAGCCTCTCGCAAGCGCTGGAGCGCCTGGATCAGGTCGCTCCGGGCGTGCCGCTGCTCGGCCTGGGTCAGACGGTCTTCTGGGACGAGCCGATGAAGGCTGGAGTGGCCCTTGCGCTTCAAGAGGCCGGATCGGCCAGACGCTTCGTCGCCGGAGTCCACGACACCGACTACTTCGCCAAGCACGGAGGAAGCCTGTCCAAGGAGCGCTACGTCGCTCTCGGCCACAACGACACGACGACCCGCGACCTTTGGAGCGCGGCAGGGGAGTTCAGCCGCCTGCTCGGGTCGGAGACCGTGGTGACCCGCGAGGCGCTGATGGCCGCCGGCGTGCGCGTGCGCACCGTGGCCCACAACCGCCCCGGCCTGCTGGACGAGGCCACCGAGGCCTGGGGCTGGAAGGGAGTGGTGAGCACCGTCGAGGACCACCGGGTCGCGGCCGAACTGCCCGTGCGGCTCGTCTGGCCGGCTCTGGAAAAGACGCTGGAGTGGGCGATCCGCGGCACGCTGGAGACCGTCCGGCACGAGGACTCGTCCCGCGCCCAGGAACTCGCCGATCTCCTGGTTCGGAGGGCCTGCGACCTGGCCGACGAGGACCCGAACCAGACGCTCGGCGCCTTCTACCGCCGCCTGCTGCCGCTCCTGTACGAGTTCGCGGCCGGAAAGCCCGTGGACATCGACACGACGGCCACCACCGAGCTCCTCCGGTTCAACACCCGAACCTGCGGGCTTCCGAGGTTCGACCTCCTCAGGCTGTTCGTCGATCCCGAGACGCGGCCGTCGGCCGAGCAAGCGTACAACAGGGCCATCGAAGGTTCCGAGCTCTACACCCTGGACCGGTTCGGCACCGGCGCGATCCCGTTCGACCTCGTCATCCCCGGCGCGGGGCGGGGCACCATCCGTCTGGGAACGCGCGGGGCGGTCATCCAGACGCCCAAGCCGCGCTTCCTCACCTTCTCCAAGCCGATCCGGTCGGTCGAGGAGCTGGCCGAGGCGGTGGAGAGGAAGTTCGGCCCGGACTGCGCGCTGGTGGGCAAGGCCGTGGCGCTCATCGGCCAGCTGTCCCGCGAGTTCGTGTTCGTGTTCCACCGAGGGGCCAGCGGCTACGTGTCGCGGTCCAAGACCCTCCACCGCCTGCTGGCCCAGAGCGGGTTGGGCCTGCGGCTGAACCCTTTGCTGCGCGTGGAGTACAACGCCCTGGACGCGATGGACTCGTGCTGCAGCTGGATCCGGCTGCCGGAACCGTTTCGGCGACCGTTCGGCGCGAGCGAGATCTGCTCAAAGAGCTTCGCCCAGCGCTGGAGGGTGGTCGCCGAGGAGCAGAGGGACCTGTTGAGGCGCCTGGCCGAGCTTCGACGGCCGATCGATCTCATTCGATTCCTCGACTCCGAGGTCGGGGGAGCGTGGAAGGCGATCGCCAGGGAGTACGAGTCGCTGCACGCCAAGGCCGCGGCCATCCGGGCGTCCATCGAGGCGGAGCGCGAGGAGCGGAGGAGGCTGTACCGGCGGCTGCGCGAGCTGCGCGTCCACCGGGTTGAGACCGAACGGCTCATGGGTGAGCACTTCCGCCAAGCGATCTACGGCCGGGAGCCCGCGGAAGAGGAGCTGCGGCGCCGCGAGGCCTTCGCCGAGGAGATCCGGCGGACCATCGCGGAGACCGACCGGCTGCGCGAGGCCGTCCGGGAATCCCTCCGGAGGCAGAACGCCGTCGCGCGAGGCCCGGAGGCGCGGGACACCCACGAGCGGCGCCGGTCCATCGAACTCGAGGCCGAACTGATGCGTCTGAGCATGGCCCGAGAGGCCATCCTGTGCTCCGACGGGCTGGAGAAAGCCAACCACCGCCCCAGCGCCTGGTGGTTCCCGCTCGTCTGTCCGGACGGGGCGTGGTTCGCGAGGACCATCCAGACCGCCGTGTGCGAGCTGGAGCCGCTGGCATGACGTTCTGGAAGTACGAGTCGGTCGGAAACGACTTCGTTCTGACGGAGGGCAGCCCGGAGAATCCCGAGGCGCTGGCCCAGTTCGCCTGCGACCGCCGCTTCGGCGTCGGCTCCGACGGCCTCTTGATCGCCAACCCCACCGACCGCGGCCTGAGCCTGCGCATGTTCAACCCCGACGGGACGGAGGACTTCTGCGGCAACGGCCTGCGCTGCGCCGTGTGGCACGCCCTGCGACGGGAGTGGTTCCATGCGCCGTTCCCGGTAGACCATTGGGGCAGGACCGTCGAGGTGCGATGGGCTCAGGACGGCGAGGGCCTGGTCAGCCCGACGATCGAGTCGAACCTGGGCCCCGCCTCTTGGAGGCCGGAGGACGTGCCGTTGGCCGAGGGGCTCCCGGAGTTCGCGCCCGCCCAGGTCCAGCTCGAGGGGGAGCGCCTCGAGATCTGGTCCCTGAACACCGGCAGCACCCACACGGTGGTCTTCTGCGAGAAGCTTCCGGAGTCGCCCAGGTTCGAGCGCCTCGGCGCGGCTTTGGAGCACCACCCGGCGTTCCCGGCCCGCACCAGCGCGATGTTCGTCCGCGCGGAGGCCCCCAGGGACCTGCGGCTGCGCATCTGGGAGAGGGGGGTCGGCGAGACGCTGGCCTGCGGCTCGGGAACCTGCGCGGCGGCCTCGGCCTACCTTCGGAAATTCGGGAACGAGCTGGCCGGCGAGATCCGTGCGGAGAGCCGAGGGGGCGTCCTCGGCGTGCGGCTCGCCGCCTGGGACGCCCCCATCTGGCTTCGCGGAAGGGCCCGCTGCGTGTTCGAAGGTCGGCTCACTTGGCCTCGATGAACGGCATCATCGCGCGGAGCCTCTTCCCGACCTGCTCGATCGGATGCTGGGCCTCGCGGTCGCGGTAGGCCTGCAGCTGCTTGCGGCCCGTCTCGTTCTCCTCGATCCACCGCTTGACGAACGAGCCGTCCTGGATCGCGGCGAGGATCTCGCGCATGGCCTGCCGGGACTGGTCTCCGATCACCTTGGGCCCGGCGGTGTAGTCGCCCCACTCGGCGGTGTCGCTGATCGAGTAGCGCATGTAGCTCAGGCCGCCCTCGTAGATCAGGTCGACGATGCGCTTCATCTCGTGCAGGCACTCGAAGTAGGCGGCCTCGGGCTGGTAGCCGGCCTCCACGAGCGTCTCGAATCCCGCCTTGATGAGCGCGCTCAGGCCCCCGCACAGCACCGCCTGCTCGCCGAACAGGTCGGTCTCGGTCTCCTCCTTGAAGGTCGTCTCCAGGATGCCGGCCTTGGCCGAGCCGATGCCCCAACCGTAGCTGAGCGCGCGGGCCAGGGCTTGTCCGGTCGCGTCTTGGTGCACGGCCACCAGCGCGGGCATCCCCGCTCCATGCACGAACTCGTGGCGGAGGCGGTGCCCCGGCCCCTTCGGCGCGATCATCGCCACGTCCACCGACGCGGGAGGCTGGATGAGTCCGAAGTGGATGTTCAGCCCGTGGGCGAACAGCAGCATCTGCCCGTCGCGCAGGTTCGGGGCCACGCTCTCGCGGTAGATGTCGCGCATCGGCACGTCCGGCACGCAGAACATCGCCATGTCGGCCCAACGGATCGCCTCGGCGACGGTCTTCACCGGCAGACCGTCCTGCTCGGCCTTGGTCCAGCTCTTGCTGCCCTCGTAGAGGCCCACGCACACGTCCACGCCGCTGTCCTTGAGGTTCAGCGCGTGCGCGTGCCCCTGGCTCCCATAACCGAGCACCGCCACCTTCTGGCCGCGCACGATCTGGGGGTCGACGTCCTGCGTGTAGTAAAGCTTAGCCATTCCTTCTCTTCCTCCTCAGTTGGCCGCGGACGGGGTGTCGGCCTTCATCGCGACGAGACCCGTCCGCACGATCTCGCCGATGCCGTAGGGCTCGAGCATATGGATGAGCTGCTCGATCTTGTGGGGCTCGTCGGTGAACTCCACCGTGATGGACCTCTGCGTGAGGTGCACGACCTTGCCCCCGAGCACGCCCACGATCTCCAGCACCTCGCTGCGCTGTCCGCTGGCCACGTCCACCCGGATCAAGGCCAGTTCGCGCTGGATGGAGCGGGCGCGGGGCAGGTCCTCCACCTCGACCACGTCGATCAGCTTGTCCAGCTGCTGCAGGATCTGCCTCAGCTCGCGGTCGTCGGCGGTGACCACCATGGTGCAGCGGGAGTAGCCCGGCTGCTCGCAGTCGCCCGCGTTGAGACTGGCCAGCGAGAAGCCGCGGCGCCGAAAGAGGCTCACCAGCCGGTTGAGCGTGCCGGCCTCGTTCTGGAGCAGAGCGATGATCGTGTGCTCCTTGATCTGTCTGTCCCTCATCGGCGGGCCTCCAGCGGGGAGCCGCTCTCCAGGTCCGGATCCATGATCACGGCGTCGTTCGACGCCCCCGGCCCGACCATTGGATAGACGTTCTCCTCCATCTCGACGACGAACTCCGCCAGGACCGGGCCGCGGATGCTGCGGGCGCGCTCCAGCGTCTCGTCCACCTGGTCCCGGTTGGTGCACTGCACGAAGGCGATGCCGTAGGCGTCGGCGAGCTTCGCGTAGTTCGGGTTGCCCATCGCCACGTGGCTGTAGCGGTTGTCATAGAACAGCTCCTGCCACTGCCGGACCATGCCGAGGTACCCGTTGTTGATCAGGCAGATCTTCACGTCCACGTCGTGGTCGCGGATCGTCTGCAGCTCCTGCAGCGTCATCTGGAACCCGCCGTCGCCGACGATGGCCCACACCTCGCGGTCCGGCCGCGCGAACTTCGCTCCGACCGCCGCCGGCATCCCGTAGCCCATCGTGCCCAGGCCGCCGCTGCTCAGCCACTGGCGAGGCTCGCGGAAGCGGTAGAACTGCGCCGCCCACATCTGGTGCTGGCCAACGTCGGTCGACACGATCGCCTGGCCCTGGGTGTGCTCGTTCAGCGCCCGGATGACGTGCCGAGCCAGCAGCCGTCCGTCCTCGGGGACCACGAGCGGATAGCGGCGCTGCCACTCGCGCACCTGCGCCCGCCAGGCATCGTGCCGCTTGGGCTGGACGAGGGGCAGCAGCGCGGCCAGGCTCTGCTTCACGTCGCCGATCACGAACGACACGGGGGTCACCGTCTTGCCCACCTCGGCCGGGTCGATGTCGAAGTGCACGATCTTGGCCTTGGGGGCGAATCCGCTGGTCTTGCCGGTCAGACGGTCGTCGAACCGGATGCCGATGCCCAGCACCAGGTCGGCGTTCTGGACGGCCATGGTCGCGGCGGCCTCTCCGTGCATGCCCAGCATGCCGAGCGAAAGCTCGTCGTCCCTCGGGAAGGTGCCCAGGCCCAGCAGCGAGTTGGCCACCGGAATGTCCGCCCTGCGGGCCAGCTCGGCCAGCTCCTCCCAAGCCTCTCCGTGCAGCACTCCCGCGCCGGAGATGATCACGGGGCGCTCCGCCTCGGCGATCAGCCGCGCGGCCTCGCGAACCTGTTCCTCCGACGGCGGTCCGGGCAGGCGGTAGCCCCGGCGCGGAGAGGCTTGAGAGGCGTCCGCGCTCGTCTCCGCGATGAACACGTCCTTGGGGATGTCCACCAGCACGGGACCCTTGCGACCGGTGTTGGCGAGGAAGAACGCCTCCTCGAGCACCCATGGCAGGTCCGCCACGTCGGTCACCAGGTAGTTGTGCTTGGTGATCGGGATGGTGATGCCTTGGATGTCCGTCTCCTGGAAGGCGTCCTTTCCGATCACCGCCGTCGCCACCTGACCGGTGATGGCCACCATCGGGATGCTGTCCATCATCGCCGTGGCGATGCCGGTGACCAGGTTGGTCGCGCCGGGTCCGCTGGTGGCCAGACACACCCCCACCTTGCCGGTAGCCCGGGCGTAGCCGTCGGCCATGTGCGCCGCGCACTGCTCGTGCCGGACGAGCACGTGGCGGACCGTCGGCCAGTGCAGCATCTCGTCGTAGAGCGGCAGAACCACGCCGCCCGGATAGCCGAAGATGGTGTCGACGCCGTGCCGGACGAGCGCCTCCATCACGATCTGCGAACCGCTTCTTGTCATACGAGCCTCGCTTCTCAGCCCCAGCGTCGGAGCCCGCGTGCCAACAGCGGCGTCGGCAGATTGCCCATGAGCCACCGCGCTACCCTTTCGGGCCTTCGGCCGCACGGCGTCGTGGACCGAAAACAAAGGGCCTCTCCGATCCCGCCGGAGAGGCCCGTTGCAGCGTCTGCAGCGCCCTCCGGCTATGCCGGAAGGATAAGGACGAGAACCAGGCCGAGCTCGAGCCCGAGCGGCTCGGCCGGTCGCTGATTCCGGGTCCCTGCAGACTGGTGACGCATTGGAGCCTTCATCGTACCACGTTTCTCGCCGAATGCCAACCCTAGGCGCCGGCAAAAGCCGCGAGCAGCGCGCGCTCCGCCTCGAGGCACCACCCTCCGTCCCGGAGCGCCGCCGCCGCTTCGGGGCACACCCGACCTAGCTCGCCCAGCGGGGTGAGCGGCAGATCCTTCAGGCACGGGTAGACGACGATCTTGCCCTCGATCGTCCGGCGCTCCACGGCCCGCAGGCCGTCCTCCGCTCCCGCCATGCCGCACACGGCCGCCACCGAGGCGTCGGTGTCCAGCCGGCGCTCCAGCACCTTGGCGAGCACCGAGCGCATGTCGCGCGTCTCCGATCCGCTCGTGCCGAAGAGGAAGACCCGTTTGCCCACCACGGCGTCGAGGTCGAACGGGTGCTTCACGCCAACTTGGATTCCGGCGAAGACGTTGACCAGAGCGCCCTCGGCGCACCTCGCCAGGGCGTCGGCGACCAGATCCGGAACGGGAGCCATGACGGCGGCGTAGGTGAACCCGCCGCCGAGGTCGGAGCGGGCCGGGTTGGCCGGAACGAACTCCTCCAGCCGCCCCGTTTTTCGGGCCAGCGCCTCCAGGCGCCCGTCGTCCACGTCCGCGGCCACCACGGTGGCCCCAAATCCCCCCATCAGCGAGCGGAGCACGTGCATCTGGCCCATCGGCCCGCCGGCGCCCACGACCAGCATCCGATCGCCCGGCCGCAGCTCGCCGGTCTCCGGAATCCACGCGTACCCGTCCGCCGGGTCCACGCCGGTGGTGCCGACCCACCGGCAGCCGCCATAGTGCAGGCGGCCGATGCCGATGGTGCAGGCTCGTCCGAGCTTGCCGCCCGCGAGGACCAGGTTGGCGATGCCCCTGTCCGCCAGCTTGTCCGACACCAGCTCGACGGCCTCGGCGGTCGGTCGGAACAGAACTGCGTCGTCGAACGACGCATCGGGGAGGGCGCAGAGAGCGTCCAGGGTGCGGGCTTCGGCGATCAGCTCGGGACCCCGGTCATAAAGCTCCAGCACCCGCCGCCTCTCCTCCACGCCCGCTCCGAACAGCAGCAGCCTTCCGCCTGAAAGCGGCCTGCGCCGCTCGGGCGAGCTGTAGCTGTTCTCCACGCAGGCCCAAGGCTCCACCAGCGCCATCGACGAGGCGCTCGGCCCCTCCGGGGCGGGAATCAGGTACGAGTCGGGATCGTCCGGGTCGCCCACGATCCTCTCGTCAAGCAGCGCGTACTCCTGCAGCGCACCCTCGAAGTTGTAGCCGAAGGCCGCGTTGGCGGTGGGCACCCGGAGCCGACGGAAATCGGCCTGCACGATGTAGCGTTCGCTAGGTCGGTACCATTGCACGTCCGGCCCCACGGCGACGATGCGGATCACGGCCTCATGGCCCGGCACCGTGGGCTGGCTTCCGGGAACGTAGCTGGGCAGCTCGGCCAGCACCTCCGGGTCCACGCCGGACTCCACCGGCGCCTTCCGGACGTGCCGGTCGAACTGATGCAGCAGCTTCATGTCCGAGAAGCACAGTCCGACCGCCTCGACCTTGGCCAGAATCTGGCGGCCCTTGGGACGGGGCACCGGCTTGGAGGGATTCAGGCGGATCTGGTCCGGTCCGACGAGCTGGATGGCGCGCTGGGTGTCTGGCAGGTCGCTCATGGCTAGTTCAACATCACTTGGCCGCCGGTCACCGGCAGGGCCTGGCCGGTCTCGTACTGCTGTTCCACGACGTACACGATCGCCCGGTAGACGTCCTCGACGCCGCAGCCGCGGCCCATGGGCACCTTGCTCTCGTAGAACCGCCGAACGTCCTCCACCGTCTTGGCCCCCGGCACCTTGCCCTCGCGCAGATACTGCACGAACAGGCCGTTCTCCGGATCGGACCACAGCGGACCGTCGAAGAAGTTCCCGGGGCAGACGGCGTTCACCTTGATGCGGTCCTCCACCAGCTCGAGGGCGAACGACTGGACGAGGCCGATCGACCCGAACTTGCTTCCGGCGTAGGCGCCGTTGCGGTTCGACCCCTGGAGGCCGGACTTCGAGTTGATCTGCACGATGTCCGTCCACGCCCCGGGGTTCTGTGCGTTCTGGGCGGCCATCACCCGTGCGGCGGCCTGCGAGCAGACGAAGAAGCCGTGGTAGTTGACGCGGGTGACGCGCTCGAACTCCTCCGGCGGCTGCAGCTTCACGCTGCCAGCCCGCAGGATGCCGGCGTTCGAAACGAACAGATCCACCCCGCCGAACGCCCGGAGCGTCTCGGTCATCGCGCGGCGGACCGAGTCCGCGTCCGAGACGTCGGTCTGCACCGCTTCCGCGCGGCCGCGACCGTGGGCGGACTGGATCTCCCGGGCAGCCGCCACGGCATTCTCGGCCGACACATCCCAGAGGGCCACGTGCGCGCCTTCCGACGCCAGCCGCTCCGCGATGCCGCGCCCGAACCCTTGGGCCCCTCCCGTGACGACCGCGACCTTGCCCGCGAAGCGCCCCCCGCCGCCGGCGGAGGCCACCTGCCGGCGATACTGCTCCACCTCCCACGCGTCGATGAACTCCCGGTCTCGCTTCGAGAGCGGCGCGACTCCGCCGAGGGCCTCCGCCCCCAGGGCCACGCGGACTGCGTCCTCGTACATGTCCGCGGCCGCATCGGCCTCCTTGGCGCTGGGGCCGGCGGACATCAGGCCCACTCCCGGGACCAGCACGATCCTCGGCGGGAAGCCGGTCTCCTCGGCGTGCCGGTCCAGCGCCGCCGCGGGATCCTCCTCGGCCCCCAGCCAGAGCGGGAACGACTTGCAGTACACGATCTGGTCCGGAATGAGCGGTCCGAGGGCGGTCAGGCGCCGGGCCTCGGGGTGGTCGGCGAAGACGCGCCCGGGTCCGGTCGTCCGGCATCGAAGCACGCTCGCCCAGCCCCGAGCCAGAAGGGCCCCCCTCAGGCTGGGCAGCAGCCTCCAGAGAATCTCGCTCTCCGGTTCCGGCCCTTGCCGGGGCAATTCGGGCACGCGCTCGCGGACCCGCGCCAGAAGCCGCTCGGTCAGGTCCTCGATCTCTTCGGGCGTGGAGGCGGCGACCACGAGGCCGTGGTTCTGCCAGAGCATGGCCACGGGGCGGTCCGCGTCGCTCCCACGCAGCCTCTCAGAGATCGACTTGGCCAGCAAGAAGCCGGGGTCCGTGTACGGCACCCAGACCACCCGACCTTCGAACAGCTCGCTGCAAAGCTCCTCTCCCTGCACGCAGCACGAGACCATGTTCGCGTACGTCGCGTGCGTGTGGACCACGTAGGCGTGCGGGAACAGCGCGTGCACGGCGCACTCGACCGAGGGGCGCTGGCCCAGCTCGGGACGCAGACGCGCCGCGTAGATCGCCTCCTTGAACCGAGCTTCGCGAAGGTCCGGGTCCGGCCCGAAGTCGCGCCCGACGAGCGAGCGGAGCGCCTCCAGATCCATTTCCACGAAGCCCGACTCGTCGATCTCGGCCAGGGCGACGCCGCTCGCCTTGACCCACATGCGCCCGCCCTCCTTGTACGACGTGTTGCCGCCGCCGGCGATCACGAAGTCGCGGTCTGCGCCGTAGCGCCTGGAGACCTCCACCAGCTTGCTCAGATCAGGCATCGTCCGACACTCCCAAGATCGCGGCGCACCCGATGGCCCGAAAGCGCGCGATGCGCTCCTCGACGCCCCCGCCGGCCTCCTCGAAGCCCGGCTCGCCCTTCGCGACTGCCGTCTGGTGACCGGCCAACACGCAGGCCCCCTCCCAGAACAGCTCGGCGGCCCGACGCGGGATCGGCGCTCCGCCCTTGCAGGTCGGCAGGATGGGCTGACGCCCCAGCGTGTTGTGTTCCGTCCCGGCCGCAACCACCAACCCCGCCGACCTCGCCGCCGCGGCATAGGCCTCGAGCACATCGGGATCGTTGCGGGTCGGGATGAACTCGATCGCGGGGATGCCCCGCTCCACCAACCTTTCGGCCAGCTCCTCGGGCGAGCTCTCGAAGCGGGACGGCCCGCCCGGGATGCCGTCCATGATGGCCGGATAGCAGGGCACGCCGCCGAGCTCCCGGATCAGTCGCGCCGCCTCCTCGAACGGCACGAACCTCTCCTCGACGTAGGCCGGCTTGCCCGCCTTCATCAGGCGGCTCCGCACCTCGTTCTGCAGGGGGATCGGGTCGGTGGGCGGGTCGCAGCCCAGCAGACGGGCCGCGGCTTCGGGGTCGTCGGCCGCGAGGAGCCGCTCCGCCACGGCCATCGCGAGGTGCCGCTCCTGCAGAACGACCGTCTCCACGGGAACCCGGTGCCGCCGCGCCACCCGCTCCCGAACCCCGTCGGCCCCTAGCTCGAGCTTCAGGCCGACCGCGCGAGCCGCCTCGACGATCCGAGCAGCCATCTGCTCCATCCGCCGGGAGTCCCCCGCCCGGATCTCGCCCAGCTTGGCGGCGGCCCAAGCCGTTGGCTCGGCGCACCGGACGATCGCCTTGCCGCACAGGTAGGCCTTGCCCGGGTTGCCGGGGTCGTTCACCAGCCAACCCCTCTCGGCGCAGTCGTCCATCCACGTCAGAATCTCGGTGCCGACCAGCGGAAAGATCCCCGCGGCCGGGCACCGGGCCGCGAAGGGCTCGAACACGGCGTAGTCGTAGTAGTTCGCGGTCCCGAGCAGAACCGCGCCCTCGGCCTGGGCCTGCGACACCGCCTCCTCCACCGAGTCGAACGCCGAGAAGTTCGGCGGAAGGTGGATGTGCGCGTTGTGCGGCCTGGGCTCGGGATCCCACTTCGGAACGGAGCCGCCCAATCCCGCGAGAAGCTCCCTCAGGCCCACGACGCCGGATCCTCCAGCAGCTCCTTGACCCGGGCCATGAAGCGCGCGCCCGTCACGCCGTCGATCAGACGGTGGTCGGCGCTCAGCGTGAGCGTCATCTTGCGACCCGGCCGCATCGCGCCGTCCTGCACGACGACCTCCTCCCGAACGGCCCCGACGGCGAGGATGCCAACCTCGGGCGGGTTGATGATCGCGGCGAACTCCTCCACGCCGAACATCCCCAGATTGCTCACCGTGAACACGCCCTCTCCGACCCCCTCCAGCCGGCCTTCACGCGCCGCCTCCACCACTCTGCGGCTCTCCGCCGCGAGGCCCTTCAGATTCATGCGGTCCACGCCGCGCACCACAGGCACCACCAGGCCCTCGTCGACCGCCACCGCCAGCCCGATGTTCACCGAGTCGAACGTGACCACCTCCTCGCCCTCCAGCCGAGAACGGAACTCCGGCATCTCGAGGATCGCCCGGGCCACGGCCAGAACCACGACGTCGTTCAGCGAGCAGGGGTACAGGGCCTTCTCCCTCTTGTGGAACGCAACCAGGTTGTCGGCGACCACCGTGGTTCGCAGGTACCAGTGCGGCAGCTGCTGCTTGCTCGCGGTCAGGTTGCGCGCGATGGCGCGGCGCATCTTCGAGAGCGGCCTCCGGTCCCCCGCCGACGCCGGCTGCTGGGGGGCTGGTGGCCGTGGCCGCTCCGGGGCGGCCGGCTTCGACTGCGCCGCGGCCCGCTCGACGTCCTCCCTCAGGATCCGCCCGCCGGGGCCGCTGCCCTGAGGGATGGAATCCAGGTCGACGCCCAGCGCGGCGGCCGCCGCCCTCGCGGCCGGAGAGGCCTTGCGACGGGTAGGGCTCGGCGCGGGACGCGGCTCCGCCGAGGTCTCCGCAGGGCGATCCGGCGCCTCTTGGGCGGGCTGCGGCGCGGAGGCGGCTTGCCCGACGGCTTGCGCCGCGACCCTCTCCGCCGCGGCGTCGTCCTCGGCGAGCAGCGCCACGACCGTCTTGACCGGAACGCTCTGCCCCGCGGGGACGAGGATCTTGGCCACCCGGCCTTCGGTCTCGGCCTCGACCTCAATCGTGGCCTTGTCCGTCTCCAGCTCGAACAGAACCTGGCCCGGCCGCACCCGATCGCCCGGCGAAACCCTCCACTCCAGAATCGTGCCCTCCTCCATCGTGTTGCCGGCCTGGGGCAGGAGGATCGGCGTGACGGCGTCTTGCTGCTGGTCGGACATCTTGCGACGGCTCCTGCGCCCATTGTGACACATTTCGATCAAACGCAAAGCGAGAAGCGCCCGTTTTGTGCCACAATTCCATCAACGGATGATCGAACTCCGTCATGCACTGAGCGGGTTCCGCCACAGGGAGGGCGGGTGAGCGTGGCGCCCCGGACGCGACGGGACGCGATTCTCGAGGCGATCCAAGCCCGCGGGCACGTGTCCGTGAAGGACCTCGCCTCCGAGCTGGACGTCTCGGAGGCAACCGTGCGCCGCGACCTCCGCGCCCTGGCCGACAGCCGCCTGATCGACCTCGTGTACGGAGGCGCGACGATCCGGCGATCGGTCGAGGAGTCGGTCGCCTCGAGGGCCGGCCAGAACGCGTCGGCCAAGCGGATCATCGGCCAGCTCGCCTCCGAGCTGGTGGCCGACGGCGACATGATCTATGTCGACTCGGGAAGCACCTGCTTCGAGATGTGCCCCGGCCTGCGCCGCAGGCGAGACCTCACGGTGATCGTCAACTCCACGCGGCTGGCCCTGGAGCTCGGCCCGTGCCCCGAGATCACCCTGATCCAGCTCGGCGGGCACTACCGCCCGGAGCGGATGGACTTCGTCGGCCCGCTGGCGGCCAACGCCATCGACCAGCTCCGCGGCTACACGGCGTTCCTCGGGGCGGACGGGCTCAGCCTGGAGTTCGGCATCTCCGCGACGGACATCCAGACCGCCTACCTGTACCAGCACGTGATCAAGAACGCGCGAGACGCCGTGCTGCTCGTGGACCACACCAAGTTCCAAGCGCCGTCGCTGTTCCGCATCGCCGACCTCGAGGCCGTGTCGCGCATCGTGACCGACTTGCCCCCCAGCGAGCCGTGGCGCGAGGCCCTCGCGGCCCGCGGCATCGACCTGGTCTGCCCCGAACCCGAACAACAGCGAAACTGAGAGAAGAGCCCATGCCCAAGAGCGTTCCCATCCGACCCGAAGACGTCCGCAGAAAGGGACAGCTGGAGATCCCGCCGATCCCGCTCAACCAGTACGACCGCCCGATCGAGGAGGAGGTCGCGCGGCGCGGCCCGGAGGCCCTCCGGCGCATCTACCGCGACATGGCGCTCATCCGCGCCTTCGAGTCGATGCTCAGCGAGGTGAAGCTCAAGGGCGCGTACCGCGGCATCGCCTACGAGCACCGCGGTCCGGCGCACCTCTCGATCGGTCAGGAGGCGGCCGCCGTAGGTCAGGCGTTCGCGCTGGAGGTCGACGACCACATCTACGGCAGCCACCGAAGCCACGGCGAGATCCTCGCCAAGGGGCTCTCGGCGATCCATCAGCTTCCGGACGAAGAGCTGATGGCGATCTTCCGCGGATACATGGACGGTGCGACGCTGCGGGTGGTGGACGACGGGGCGCACGCGTCGGTCAAGGAGCTGGCGATCGACTACCTGGTCTACGGCGCCCTGGCGGAGATCTTCGGGCGCGAGGCCGGCTTCAACAAGGGCATGGGCGGATCGATGCACGCCTTCTTCCCGCCGTTCGGCATCTACCCCAACAACGCGATCGTCGGCGGATCGGGCGACATCTCCGTGGGGGCCGCGCTGTTCAAGCACATCAACCGCAGGCGCGGCGTGGTGGTCTGCAACATCGGCGACGCCTCGTCGGCCTGCGGCCCCGTCTGGGAGGGGATGTGCCTGGCCACGATGGACCAGTACAAGGAGCTGTGGGACGAGGCGTATCGCGGCGGCCTGCCGCTGATCCTGAACTTCGTCGACAACTTCTACGGCATGGGCGGCCAGCCCGTGGGCGAGACCATGGGCTTCAAGGTGCTGGCGCGGATCGGCGCGGGGCTCGCCCCGAACAACCTGCACGCGGAGCGCGTGGACGGCTACAACCCGCTCGCCGTAGTGGACGCCTTCGAGCGCAAGAAGCGGGTGCTGGCCGAGGGCGACGGACCGGTTCTGCTGGACACCCTGACCTACCGGTTCAGCGGCCACTCGCCGTCGGACGCGTCCTCGTACCGCGACCGGTCGGAGGTCGAGGCTTGGCAGCAGGTCGACACGCTCAAGACCTACGCCGAGGAGCTGGTCCGGGCGGGCGTCGCCTCGGAGGAGGAGCTCCAGCGAACCCGCGAGCAGATCGACGAGGTCATCCTCCGCTGCTTCCGGAAGGCCATCGATCCAGAGGTCTCGCCCCGCGCCGACCTGATGCGCGAGGGCTGCCTGCTGGACCGGACGATGCTCTCGAACCAGAGGGCAGAGACGCTGGATCCCGCCCGCGAGCCGGAGCTCCTCGGAACGCCGGAGGAGAACCCGCGCGTGCGGCAGATCGCGGGCAAGAGCCGATCGGGCATCGGGCCGGACGGCAAGCCGCTTCCCAAGGCCAAGTGCGTGTCGCTGAGAGACGCGCTGTTCGAGGCGATCTACGCGGCGTTCCAGAAGGATCCCACGCTGGTGGCCTACGGCGAGGAGAACCGCGACTGGGGAGGGGCGTTCGCCGTGTACCGCGGCCTCACCGAGGCCCTGCCCTACCACCGGCTGTTCAACACGCCGATCAGCGAGGGGGCGATCGTCGGCTCGGCGGTCGGCTACGCGCTGGAAGGCGGCCGTGCCTTGGTCGAGCTGATGTACTGCGACTTCATGGGCCGGGCTGGAGACGAGATCTTCAACCAGCTGGCCAAGTGGCAGAGCATGAGCGGCGGCCTGCTCCGCATGCCCGTGGTGCTGCGGGTCAGCGTCGGAAGCAAGTACGGCGCGCAGCACAGCCAGGACTGGTCCGCGATGGTGGCGCACGTGCCCGGCCTGAAGGTGGCCTTCCCCGCGACGCCCTACGACGCCAAGGGCCTGCTGGCCTCGGCGCTGGTCGGCACCGACCCGGTGGTGTTCTTCGAGAGCCAGCGGATCTACGACGTGCCGGAGCTGTTCCACCCGGGCGGCGTCCCGGAGGAATGGTACGAGATCCCGTTCGGTCTGCCGGACGTCAAGCGGCGGGGCGAGGACGTCACGATCCTGACGATCGGCGCCACGCTGTACAGGGCCCTCGAGGCGGCCGACCGGCTCGAGCGGGAGTTCGGGGTGTCCGCCGAGGTGATCGATGCGCGGTCGATCGTTCCGTTCGACTACGAGCCCGTGCTGGAGTCGGTGCGGAAGACGCGCAAGATCGTCCTGGCGAGCGACGCGTGCGAGCGCGGGAGCGTGCTGCACACGATGGCGTCGAAGATCACCCAGCTGGCGTTCGACGAGCTGGACGCTCCGCCGACCGTGGTGGGCGCGCGGAACTGGATCACCCCGCCGGACGAGCTGGAGGAGGCGTTCTTCCCGTTCCCGTCCGACATCCTCGACGCGATGCACACGCACCTGAAGCCGCTCCCCGGGTACCAGCCGCAAAGGGCCTGCGGAGCCGAGGAGATCCTGAACCGCAGCCGGTGCGGCCTGTAGCGATCGCTAAAGGCGGTACACCCAGAAGCCGCGGGGGTGCCTCTGGCCCGGGCCGAACGCCCGGGGCAGCTCGCGCAGGCTCCAGACCTGCGTGACCCCCGCGGCCTTGAGCTTGGCCGGGTCGGCGGTCGGCTTGACGAAGGCGATGTTGCCGTTGGCGGGCGGGCTCGAATCCTGGCCGTTGATCTCGTCCAGCCGGGCCTTGACGTCGCGGCGCATCAGCGAGTCGTATCCGCCCAGCTCGCGGATGCCCGAGGCGGCCGCCGTGTTGGGCGGCATCAGCGCCCTGGGCCTGCCGACGAACGTCCAGTGCTCGTTCACGATCGCCACCAGGTCGCCCGGACCGACGCCCTCGATCCTCTCCCTCAGGAACGAGGGGTCCCCGGTGCGAACGAGCGCGGTCACCCCCGTCAGAATCGGAAAGGCGGCGGCGTAGGCCGCCAGGGCCCAGGCGGCTCTCGGACGCTCCCAGACGATCGGGACCAGGGCCAGCGCGGCGAAGCCCCACAGACCCACCATCGTCGCGTTCCGCGTGAACACCTCCATCCAAACGACCTCCGCCGGGTGGCTATCGGGCAGTCCCGGGGGGTAGGGCTCCTCGCCCCACGCCACACCCGCAGCCATGATTCCGAACGCAAGGGCGAGCGCGGCGACCTTCCAGCGGTCGGTCTTGGCCGGTTGCTCCTGCGTCGGCGTCAGACCCAAGGCCGCCGCCACAGCGAGCGCCAGCACGAGGAGAACGATCACCCTGCCGGGCGAGCCGCTGGCGGACCAACCGGGCAGACCGAAGTAGAGCAGGCGGTTGAGCGGGGTGCCCGCCGCCAGCAGTGCCGCGAAGGCCGCCAGCCCCCACCAGAAGGCGGCCTTCCGCGTGGCCGGACCGAAGAGCGCGGCCAGGGCGCCCACCAGCAGAAGCGGGCCGACGGTGGCCGCAGACTCGGCGTAGTTCGCCCCGGGCCTGGTGATCGCCGGCAGGTACTCCGTCGGCAGCGACTCCGGCGAGACGAGAGGGTTGCCGTGGGCGAACGGCCCGGCCAGCCTGCCGACCAGCTCGTGCGGCCGGATCGCGCCTCCCACGTACGCCGCGTAACCCTCCTCGGTCGGGCTGTTGCGTCGGTGCGACTCGGCCGAGAGCGCCAGCACCGGCCCCAAGTGGACCCAGGCCAGGGCAACCGCCGCGGCGCCGCCCACTCCCACCGAGGCCAGGCCGAGCCAAGGCCTCTCGCCCGATCGGAGGCGCCGCACGGCCGCTCCCGCGGCGACGGCGAAGGCCGCGAAAACGCCGTAGGCGGCGAACTGCAGGTGCCCGGCCGTCAGCAGCATCGCCCCCGACGCCGCCAGCCACAGCCAGCCCCAACGGCTTCCCGCCACCCCGGACCAGACCGCCAGGCACAGCCAAGGGATCCAGGCGATCGTCGTGGGCACGCTGGCCAAGGCGAGCCATCCCAAGGCGAACGGCGAAAGCTGAACGGCGATGGCCGAGGCCACCGAGGGCGCCGTCCCGGCGCCGGCCTTCCGGCAGAGCGCGAACACCCCCGCACCGAGCACGAACAGGTGGAACCAAGCCAGCAGGTCAATCGCGTCGTCGGCGCGAACGCGCAGCCACCGCAGGATCACGTGGGGCGGATACCAGACCGCCGATTGCGAGTTGGCCGCCAGAGGCGAGCCGCCGAAGGTGTAGGGGTTCGTCTCGGTCAGGCCCTCCTCGATCGCCAGCTTGCGCCACACGAAGAACTGCAGAACCGAATCCGCCTGGAGCACGTCCCACGCCTGCTTCGGCTCGGGGCCGTTCCATGGGGCCATCGCTCGGATCTGGTCGAACGCGCCGACCGCTTCCGCGGAGAAGAGGGCACGGGCGACCGGTATCAGCGCCGTCGCAAGAAGGATGCAATACGGGACGATGCGCTTACCGAACACCATGCCGCATCAGGATACCGGCCCAGCCCTTCGGCGGATCGGCGTAAAATGGTTCACGAGGAGGTGCTCCGACGATGTCGCGCGCTTGGGTCGCTCCCGAGATCATCGAGAAAGGTTTGGTGACGGGGCGATGGATGGTCGAGATCCACAACAACGACACGAACACCTTCGACGAGGTCATCGAGGCGCTGATGCGGGCCACGGGCTGCGGGACCGAGGAGGCGTTCTTCGAGACTTGGGAGGCCCACACGTACGGCAAGGCGCCGGTCCACTTCGCGGATCGCCACGAGTGCGAGATCGTGGCCGCGATGATCGCGATGATCGGCGTGCGCACCACGGTCCGCCCGGAATGGGAGGAGTGATCCTCGCCACGGCGTCGACCGTCCACCCCTCGCTGGAAGAGCACGCCGACACCGGGCAAGGGTCGGGAGACCGCTGGATCGTCACCGTCTTCGACAACGACCACAACACCTTCGAAGAGGTGATCGCGATCCTGATCGTGGCCACCGGCTGCTCCATGCGGGAGGCCCAGATCGAGACCTGGGAGATTCACAACCTCGGCAAGTCCGTGGTGCACCACGGCGACAGGGCGGAGTGCGAGCGGGCGGCTTCGATCATCGCCACGATCGGCATCCGGGTCGAGGTCAGCCCGGAGTAGGTCTTGGGAACGCGTCGGGACCGGATCCGTCGTATCCTGATTCCTGATGCTCCGTTCCGTCGCAACGTGCCTCGCCCTCGTCGCGTCGCTCGCGCTGGCTCAACCCGCGTCCGCGCAGGGCCGCCCCTCGGCCGAGCCGTTCGGCCCCGAGACCAAGAAGGCGGTGCTCCAGCGGATCGGCGAGATCCTCTCGAAGAACGCCTACGTGCCGGGAGTGGACTTCGGCAAGTGGCCCGAGATCGTGGCCTCGGAGTCGCAGGCGATCGAGGAGGCCAAGGATGAGGCGGCGTTCGCCCAAGCGGTGAACCGGAGCCTCCGCCGTCTGGGAATCAGCCACATCGTTCTGGCCACGCCCAAGGCGGCCCAGGCGCGCCGCGAGCGCAAGGCGATCGGCATCGGCGTCGGTCTGCAACGCGAATCCGAGGGGATGAGGGTGATCAACCTGTTCCCACAGAGCCCGGCCGCCGAGGCGGGCATCCAGCTGGGCGACGTGATCTTGGAGGTGGACGGCAAGCCGGCCACCGAGCTCTCCCAGCTTTCCGGCGACGAGGGCGCCGAGATCCGCCTGAAGCTGCGCAAGCACGATGGCAAGACGGCGGAGGTCTCTCTGGTGCGGCGCGCGTTCAGCACGCTGCTGCCCGACAAGCTCACCTGGATCGACGGCGAGACCGTCGTGCTGAAGGTGCACACGTTCGACCGCGGCTACGACCGTCAGGCCATCGAGCGCATGATCGACGAGGCCAAGGACGCCAAGCAGCTGATCCTGGACCTGCGCGGCAACGGCGGAGGGGCCGTGGCGAACTTCATGCACCTGCTGGCCCAGTTCCTGCCCCAGAACACGCCCGTCGGAACGTTCGTGAGCCGGTCCATGGTGGAGAGGTTCGTCAAAGAGACCCAGGGCGACCCGACGGACCTCCGAGCCATCGCCCGGTGGTCGGACAGCAAGGTCAAGCCCGCGCGCACCGACCGCAAGCCGTTCGCCGGCAAGGTCGCCGTGCTGGTGGACCGCCGGAGCGGAAGCGCGTCGGAGATCGTGGCGGCGGCCCTGCAGGAGCAGCTCGAGGCGCCGGTCGTCGGCACGCCCTCGGCGGGTGCGGTTCTGGTGAGCGTGATGGCGATGCTCCCGGGCGGGTTCCAGCTGCAGTACCCGATCTCGGACTACGTCACGATGGAGGGCGTGCGCCTGGAGGGAACGGGAGTGCGGCCGACGCTCGAGGTGCCGCCCCCGAGGTTCGGCGAGCCGGACGTGGCGATCTCCAAGGCGGCCGCGCTTCTGGAGCGGGCCCGCCTGCGCGAGGAGCGGTTCCAGCAGGCCAGCGACGCCAAGTTCTGATCGCGCGGCCTTTCGGCCTATAATGGAGGTTGAGGTCCCCTCGGAGGAGGGTTGCTCCGCCATGGCCACGCTCAAGGATGTCGCCAAAGCCAGCGGTGTCTCGACCGCGACCGTCTCCCACGTGCTGAATGGGCGGTGGGATCGCGTGTCCGACGCCACCCGGGCCAAGGTGATGCGGGCCATCCGCAAACTCAATTACCGCCCCTCCCCTTACCGCACCCGCAAGGGCGTGCCTCCGAGCATGAACTTGGCGTTCATCCTGGAGGAGGCGGAGCCTTCCCCGCTGCTCTCCAAGGACTACTTCGCGAAGTTGCTCGACGGGTTCTTCGAGGAGGCCTGGAAGCGGGGCTACAGCGTGACCGTGGACGTCGAGCGCGTCTCGATCGACGGCGTGCAGAAGGTCCGCCACGCGTTTGACGGACGGTGCGACGGGGTTGCCGTGATGGCGCCCGTGATCGACAGCCTGCTCGTGGCGGAGCTGGTGGAGCGCGGCGTGCCGGTGGTGGTCATCGGCTCCGAAAGCCAGGGCAAGAGGGTATCCACCGTGGACGTCGACAACGTCGCCTGCGGCAGGATGGCGGTCGACCACCTCGCCGGCCTCGGCCACGTGCGCATGGCCTTCGTGGGGCGCGTCAAGGACAAGTCCAGCTCCCTCGAGCGACTGGAGGGCGTTCTGAGCCGCTTGGTGGAGCTGGGCCTGCCCGAACCGATCGTGCTGGACGGCGTGTTCTCCAAGGCTTCCGGCTACGAGCTTGCCGACCGCCTGCTGCAGACGGAGGGCGAGGACCGGCCGACCGCCTGGATCTGCTCGAACGATGAGATCGCGTTCGGCGCAGCCCAGCGCCTGAACGAGGCTGGAATCCGAATCCCCGACGACGTCTCGATCATCGGCACCGACGACACCCTGATCGCCCAGACCGCGAACCCGCCGCTCACCACGCTGCGCCAGCCGCTGCAGAAGATGGGAGCGGAGGCCGCGCGGATCCTCGCCGAGAGAGCCGCCCGCCCGGACGCCACCGAGGAGCACCTCGTGTTCCCGGTCGAGCTGGTCCGTCGGTCCAGCACGGGACCCGCTAGAGTTCGGGTGGCGGAGCGCCCCGTGGCGCACGCCAAGCCCTGACCGTCCGCCACCCCTCCCGTAGCCACTCGATCTCCGCGTCGGAGGTGGCCCGCCAATCGGCACCCTTGGGCACCCACTGCTCCAACACCGCCGTGGCCCCGGGGCAGGCCCCAGCGACCTCGGCGAAGATCCTCTCGAGCATCGCGGCGCCCTTCCCGGCCGGAGCGCCCTCGACCAGGAAACCCAGCCCGTGGGGCAGCCTGCGGGCCCGGACATCCTTCAGGTGCAGGCTGACGATGTGCGGCAGAAGCGGCCGCAGGGATTCCATCGGTCCCTGCAGGCACCCGAGCGAATTGGCCGTGTCGAAGCAGGCCTTGAGCCAGCCGCCGGAGGCTTCCATGATCCGGGCGAGGTCCTCCGCGAGGAACCGATCGTGGTTCTCCAGCGCCATGGCCAGCCCGGCGTCCTCGAAGAGCGGCCGCGCGGCCTGCAGATCCGTCCTGAGCCGCTGCAGGTCCGGGCGATAGTCGCCCTCGTCGGCCACGACCCGAACGAAGCCGCAGCCGACGCGCTGGGCTGCGCGGATGCAGCGGCGCAGCGTCTCCGGCCGAAGGCCGCGCGTGCCGACCTCCAGGGACACTCCGGCCCCTCGCGCCCGGTCCGCCAGCCTGTCGAGCCGCTCGAGGTCGGTCTCCACCCAGCCGTCGATCGGAAGGTTGTCGCAGAACTGCACGACCTCCGCGCCCAGCCCGGTGGCGAGGTCCAGCAGGTCCTCGGGCTCGAACGGCTCCGGCGGATGCCAGCCGTCCCACCCGATGGTCCACGGCAGAGCGTAGGAGCAGACGCCGACTCTCATTCGCCGCCACGCACGATCGTGCGAACCTGGTCGAGCACGCTCTCCGGTTCGAACAGCCTCTTCCAGTCCGGCTGGATCAGCCTCTTTCGACCGTACTCGATGATGCGCTTGGCCCCGTCGCTGAACGGCGAACCGATCTCGCCGAACACGATGGCGAGGGGGATGGACACGTGGCCCATCATGAAGTCGCGGGCGGCCTCCGGCGGCACGCCGCGGGCGACGGCCTCGTCCAGGGCCTCGCGGATGATCGTGCAGCAGCAGGCAGTCACCGTCTCGGCCATCGCGGGCTCCAGGATCGCCATCTGCTCGACGGTGATCCGGTGCGAGCGGCTGACGGGCGCGTACATCGCCTTCGCCAGCGCCTCCGCGCGCACGTAGTCGTCGTCTCCGCCGCCGTCGATCGCGCAGACGATCGGCTGGGTGGCCTTGATCCCCCCGAAGAAGTCCCTCAGTGCCTCCGGGTCGGTCTCCTCCCTCCAGAGCGGCGGATGGCAGGGATGCGTCACGAAGAGCGGCACGTCGTCCCGGCGGGCGAGCACCCCCGCGTGGGCCGCCGCCGGATCGAGCACCACGAGGATCGCCCCGGGCTCCATGGCGGGCACCACCTCGCTCGACACCGACGCGAGGGCGACATCCGGCACGGCCAGCACCGCGAACTCCGCTCCCGCCAGCGCCGCCTTCGGATCGGTCGCTTCCAGACCGCGGGACCGCAGATTCGCCCTTCCCTGCTCGCTCGGCTCCACGCAGGCGAGCTCGTACTCCGTGCGGACCAGGTTGTCCGCCAGGCGGCATCCCATCTTGCCGCCGGCTCCGAACAGCGCGACCTTCGACATGAGCCTCAGAACCTCCTTGGCCGCACGGCCTCTCCCCGTTCGGCCGACTCGTAGCAGGCGAAAACCAGCGACAGCGTCCTCAGGTTGTCCTCGCCGCTCGTCTCGGCTGGACGACCCGAGACCCAGGCGTCCCTCAGCTCCAGCAGGCAGTCCACGATGCTGGAATGCACGAGCAGGTAGGCGGGGTCGGCCCAGTCGTAGGCGGGCGGACGGGCGGACTCCACGCGAGTTCCCCGGCTCGTGGTCAGCCGCAGCTCCGCCCCTCGGCCGAGCTCGATCGACCCCCGATCGCCCTCGATCAGCGCGAACGTCGATGGGAACTCGTCCCGCTCGCGCAAGCCGGCGTAGGTCATCTCCAGACAACCGTGGGCGCCGCTCTCGAACCGCAGGAGCACCGTGGCCGAGTCCTCCCCGCGCACATCCGGTCGCACTCGGCCGGCGAGGCAGAACAGGCGGTCCGCCTCTCCCCCCAGATAGCGGGCCGTGTCCAGCAGGTGCGTGCCCAAGTCCGAGAGGATGAACCGCTCAGCCTCCTTCAGCTGGGGCTGGTTGTCGAACACCGGAAAGGACTGGAGGAACGTCAGGCGGATGCGGTACGGGACGCCGATCGCGCCGTCGTCGATCCAGCGACGCATCGCCCGGAAAGGCCGCTGGAAGCGCCAGTTCTCGTGCACCGCCCACCAGATTCCCGACGCGCGGCAGGCGTCGGCCATGCGCGCGACCTCCTCCGGCTTGTCCGACAGCGGCTTCTGGCAGATCACCGGCAGGCCCCTCTCCGCGGCCGCCAGCACCGCCGGCAGGTGGCCCGGAACGTCGCTGCAGACGTCCAGGACGTCGAACCCTCCGTCGGCGAGCATCCGGTCGAGATCCGTGTAGGCGCGGCCGATGCCGAACCGTTCCGCCGTAGCCCGAACCCTTTCCGGATTGCGGCTGTGCACGGCCACCACCGGCACGCCGATCTCGCGCCACCCCGCGATCTGGAACCGCGACCAGAAGCCGCAGCCGGTCAGCGCCACCCTCACCGCAGAGTCTCCATCCGATAGCCGAACTTGCCGATTCCCTGCTGAGACCTGGGCTCGGGGTTCACGCGCCAGAGCAGCGACGCGCGGCCGCCCTTCAGCAGAATCGTCTCCGAGCCCTCGGATCTTCTCCATTCGACCTGCGTGGCTCCGCTCGCGGCGATGGTCCGGAGCACCTCGCCGGCCTGCGACGCCGTGTCGGCGAGCAGCGAGGCCTTGCCCACGATCGCGGCGTCGAACCTGCCCACCGCCGTGGCCGCCAGCGCGAGCAGCGTATACAGGCCGCCCAAGCTCCCGGCCGCCCTCGGGTCCTGCGGCCGGTAGGGGGACTCGAAGCGGATCGGGCCGGCGCACAGGCGGGCGCGTCCGGCGAACATCCGCGCGGTCTCTCCGATCGGCGCGAAGGTGGCCGCGTTCTCCACGATCGACCAGTCGTCGAACGCATGGACCTGGGGGCTGGCCGCGAAGCCGATCCAATCGCTGCCGGAATCCACGGGTCGGGCGCGGTTCAGCTCCGTGAAGTTTTGGGACGTGCTGAGGCCCAGCTGCCAGCCCGCCGATCCCCATGTCTTGCGAAGAGCGGCCAGAGCCTGTTCGGCGGTCGGACTCCAGCCGTCTGAGACGACCCACAGAATGGAGTCGGCGGAAGGGGCCTCCAGGACCGGCGCGCCAGCGGCGCCCGCCACAGGCACGAACAGGTCCAGCGAGACTCCGCTCCGCTTGGCCGCCCCGACGGACTTCGGGTCTGACGTCGCGGCGCGCTTCTGGCCCAAGGCAGCGATCGCCGGAATCTGCTGGTCGGCAAGGCCGTCCAGCCACACGCTCAGCCTCGGCAGCTTGCCGAACAGCCCCAGGGGCATCCGCTCCATCGCCGGATCGCCGGCGCACCGCACCCGCACGACGTGGCGCAGCCTCTGCCCCTTGCCCAGGGTGTACGGCCGCCCCGAGCCGAGGGGACGGCAGTAGGTCTTGAACGAGGCGTCGGACCAGTTCCGCTGGTCCTCCATCTCGAAGACCTCGCCTTCGAAGGCGATCTCGACGCGGTGCCCGTACCGCCCGCGGTAACGGATCTCCTTCAGATCCAAGAACGGTTGGTGCGGACTCACGTGCGTCGGAAACGGCTTCTCCTCCGTCGTTCCGTCGGTGTGGACCGCGGTGGCGGGGCAACCGGCCACCTCCATCGGGTGCAGCACGCACACTCCGGTTCGGCACGTCTGGAAGTCGCCGAGCGCCTCGCCCTCCACCTCGTACTTGAACCCGTCTTCCGTGAGGCTGGCCTTGGTGGTCCAGCGGAACGGCGCCCCCACCGACTCGGAGACCCAGGAGCAGCCCTCCGGCGAGGCCTTGTAGTCGCGCGCGCGGAACGGCAGCGTGCTCCAGTCGGTGCCGCGGACCGCGCAGTACAGCGCCAGCAGCAGCTGCTCCCTTCCGAACCGGAGCCGGCGGATGAAGCCCGTCCCAGGATCGAACTCGAACGACCAGTCGCCGCGTCGGAACAAGATCGGATCGGGCACCGTCGGAACAAGCCTCCCTACGCCCCAACTTACCACCAACGATCACCATCAGGGAAACGCTTCTTGCGCCGATGGCATCAAGAACGGCACCGTCCGCACCGAAACTGCTCTATGGCCTACGCTTGGAACGAATCCCTCTCGACCGGCAACCCCGCCGTGGACGCCGAGCACAAGCAGCTGATCCAGCAGGTGAACCGACTGCTCGACGCCATGAAGCAGGCGCGCGGGAAGGAGGAGATCCAGCCGATCCTCTCCTTCCTCGGGCGCTACGTGGACGAGCACTTCCGGCACGAGGAGGCCGCCTTCGCCCGGCTCGACTGCCCCGAGCAGAAGGCCAACGTCCGGGCGCACGCGGAGTTCCGCAAGACCGTCGACGAGCTGGTCGCCCGCTACCAGCGCGAGGGAGCGAGCCCGTCGCTCACCATCGAACTGAAGAACAAGCTCGGAGACTGGCTGGTGAGCCACATCAAGAACGTGGACTGCAAGCTGGGCGCCATCGCCCGCGCCGCCTAGCTGAGCGCAGGCAGCCTGCCCGCTTTCCAAGCGGCCAGCAGAGCGAGCGACGCCAAGCCGGCGACGCACGCACCGAACAGGAACGGTGCGGCGTGGCCGACGTGGTCCCACAGATAACCCGCAACCAGGTTGCCCGAGAACAGCATGACCCCGCGGACCAGCGCCAACAGCCCCATCGCCTGGCCGCGGTGCTCGGGGTCGGTCGCGTCCCGCACGAGAGCCTTGGCCACCCCGTCGGTCGCGCCGAAGTAAAGTCCGTAGAGCGCCAGCAGCGGCCATACGGCGGCGGAATTCGCGAAGGCCATGCCGAGGTACACGGCGCAGTACGCCAACCACCCACCGACGATCAGCGGCGCTCGGCCCACGCGGTCCGACAGGCCCGAGAGGCGGTAGCTGCTCGCCGCCGCGACGAGGCAGTACACCAGATAGGCTCCGGCCGTCGCAGTCGACGCCAGGCCGAGGTCGTTGGCGCGAAGCAGAAGGAACGCGTCGCTGCTGTTCCCCAGCTCGAAGAGCGCCACCAGGCCGATCGCCCACCAAAACGCCGGCGAGCGGGGGACGCCGACCTTGGCCCCGGCGATCTGCTTCGGGGTCGGCGGAAGCTCCCTCAGGCCGAACGCGAGCGCGACGGCGACCATGCCCGGCACGAAGGCCAAGAGGAAGATCGTCCGGTAACCCTCGGGCAGGATCGCCAGCAGAACGACGGCCAGCGTCGCTCCGGCCAGCGCGCCGGCGTTGTCCATCGCCCGCTGGAGCCCGAACGCCCTGCCCGCCTCGCCGGGGGGAGCGCTGTCGGCGAGGAGCGCGTCGCGGGACGCCGTCCGCAGGCCTTTGCCGATTCGGTCCACCGCCCGCGCGCCGAGCACCACGGTCCAGGCGTGCGCCAAGGCGAGCATCGGCTTGCCGATCGCCGCCAGCAGGTAGCCGATGCGGATCCACACGGTGCGGCGGCCCGTTCGGTCGCTGCGTCGGCCCGAGAGGAACGCCATGAGGCCGATGATCAGCTGGGCGGCGCCCTCGGTCCACCCCAGAGCCGCCGCCGGGGCGCGGAGGGTGTTCTTGAGAAACAGGGGGATGGCCGGATAGGCCATCTCGCTGCTCACGTCGGCGAAGAAGCTGATCCAGCCCATCAGCCGCACGTTCCGCCAATCCCCGCCCCGGGGAGCCATGCACCATTGTGGTCCCAGAGAGCATGGTGCTAACATGCCCGCATGGCACGCATCCCGATCGCCCTGCAGCTCTACTCCGTGCGCAACGACTGCGCCCAAGACCTCCTCGGCACCATCCGCAAGGTGGCGAAGATGGGCTACGACGGCGTGGAGTTCGCCGGCTACCACGGCCACACGCCCGAGGCCATCAAGGCGGTGCTGGACGAGGTCGGCCTCAAGTGCGCCGGCACCCACACCCCGATCCACGCCCTCGACGAAGAGAACTTCGCGGAGACGGTCCGGCTGCACAAGGTTCTCGACACCAAATTCGTGATCATCCCTTGGATTCCCGAGGAGATGCGCAACACCGAGGCGTCGACCAAGGAGACCTGCAAGAGGCTCACCGAACTCACCCAGAAGCTCTCCGCCGAGGGGCTCTGCCTGGGATTCCACGCCCACGCGGGCGACATGAAGCCGCTGGACGGCGGCAAGTCGGCCTGGCAGCTGATCGCCGAGAACACCCCCGCGGAGTTCGTGATGCAGTACGACACGGCGAACGGCGTAGACGGCGGCGCGGACGCCGTGCAACCGATCCTGGACGTGCCCGGCCGCGCGAAGTCGGTGCACCTGAAGGAGTACAAGGGCGGCCACGGCAAGGCGGTCGTCGGCGAGGGGGACATCCCCTGGGAGAAGGTGTTCGAAGCCGCGGAGAAGGTCGGCGGCGTCGAGTGGTACGTCGTGGAGCACGAGAGCGAGGAGCAGGGGCCTCCCATCGAGGCGGTGGAGCGGTGCCTGCAGAACCTGCGCAAGATGGGCAAGTAGCCCGGCATCGGCGATGACCGTCGAGGCGGCGCTGGTCGAGCTCCGCATTCCCGGCAGCGAGTCCCTCAAGGACAAGCGGAGGGTGGTGCGGGGCCTGATCGACGCCGCCCGACGCCGTTTCGGGGCGAGCGTGGCCGAGGTCGGCGACTTGGACCTGTTGCGCCGGGCCGAGATCGGGATCGCGGTCGTCAGCGGCTCGCCCGGCCACGCCGAGGCCGAGATGGACGCCGTGCTGCGGTGGATCGAGGAGCGGCCGGACTTGGAGGTGGCCGGCGTCGCCCGGGAGACGATCCGGATGCGATGAGACCGAATGGACTCCGAGCGTCGCGTACCGCCATAATGACCGGGATGGCCACCGTCGTTCTGGACGCCAGCGACATGCGCCGAACCTTGGGAAGGATGGCGCACGAGATCCTCGAAGCCAACAAGGGCTTGGAGGACCTGGTGGTCGTCGGCATCCTCCGCCGGGGCTGGCCCATCGCCAAGCGGCTGGCGTTCCTGCTCACCCAGATCGAGGGCGTCACGGTGCCGTGCGGCAAGCTGGACATCTCGGACTTCCGCGACGACCGGCCGCCCAAGGGCGGGTCGGAGAGCGAGATCCCGTTCTCCGTGACCGGCAAGAAGGTGCTGCTGGTCGACGAGGTCGTGTTCACGGGCCGCACCGTGCGCGCCGCGCTGGACGCCCTGATGCGCTTCGGCCGACCCAGCCAGGTTCAGCTCGCGGCGCTGATCGACCGTGGGCACCGTGAGCTGCCGATCCAACCGAACTTCTGCGGCCGCGCCATCGAGACCGACCGGGACGACCGCATCGAGGTGCGGGTGAGCGAGATCGACGGGGAGGACGCCGTCGTGCTCCACCGCGCCCACGGAGACTGAAGCGATGAGCAGAAACCTCCTCGGAATCCGCCACCTGGAGCCCGAACAGATCGAGCACCTCCTCGCGATGGCGAAGGAGTTCAAGAAGCGGGTCAACCAGGGCAAGCCGGTGCCCTCGCTGCAGGGGCACGTGCTGGGGATGCTGTTCTTCGAGAACTCCACCCGCACGCGCGT
>CALGMO010000038.1 GCA_937961665.1 uncultured Fimbriimonadaceae bacterium | reverse complement strand
CGCTCCAGTCGCGGAGAGCGCACACAAGGTCCTCCGACTCTACTCTTGCGGACCCGGCGGCCACGCCCGCACGGAGGCATCGCTCCAAGCCGAGGCCGAGGACGACGCCTCCGAGGAAGCCCGCGATCGCGCAGTCCCCGCAGCCCGTGGTGGCCAACGGCTCGGCTTGGAAGGCCGGCTGGTAGCTGCGAAGGTCCCCCCACTCCGGCAGTCGGCTGCCGTGCAGGGAGGCGAGCCGCTCGAGACCCGGGCTGGGCCGGGCGGCCGCGTAGGCCCCGAACGCGCCGAGCTTGATTAGCAGGGCGGACGCGCCCATGGCGAACAGCTCCTCGGCGACGCTCTCCACCAGTCCCAGGCTCGGTGTTCGATCGTCGTAACGGAGCATGAGGAGGATCTCATCCAAGCTCGGCACGAACACGTCCGTGTGAGGCAGCACCCGCCGCAGGTAGCTGCGCCAGTCCACGTGCCCGGTGGACCCGTTCGGGTCGGGATAGGCCATGTCGAGCGAGGTGCTCAGGCCCTTCTCGTGCGCCCGCTGGAAGAGCTCCACGACCAGATCGCCGTTGCTGCCGGCCATCCGTTCCATCAGCGGCGGGTAGCCGAAGTGGAGGTGGCAGGCGCCCTCCAGTGCGGAGTCCGGAACGTCCTCCGGTCCGAACGTCGCGTTGGCTCCGGGACAATGCAGGAAGCTGCGGTCGCTTCCTGGAGGATTCAGAACAATGGTGTAGGAGGTGTCGACGGCGGGATCGGTCGCGAGCCACCGGGTCAGCGAGTCCCCGCATCGTCGAAGGGTGTCCCGCGCGAGCGTCGCCATCGCGTCCGTCCCAACCTTGGCCACGATGCGCACGCCGAAACCCAGCCGGCTCAGGGCCTGCCCGGTGTTGGCGGCGGCTCCCCCCACCGACGTTCGGAGCGGGCCGACCTCGGTGAGAACCCCCGGCTCAAGGAGACTCGCAGCCTCGACCTTGGGGAGGGCGGGACACAGGTCGACGCAGAGGTGTCCCGCGGCGACGAAGGTTCTTTGGGACGGCTCCGTCATGGAATCGGCAGCTCCGTGGTGTGCTTGGTGGTGCTGAGGACGAACGACGTGTTGATCTTGCGAATGCCGTGGATTCGGCTGAGCTTCTCGCTCACGAACCGCTCGTAGCTGTAGATGCTGTCCACCACCACCTTGAGCAGGAAGTCGAACTCCCCGGTGGTGTGGTAGCACTCGAGAACCTCGGGGAACTCCGCCACCGCGCGTCGGAACCGCTCGATCGGGCGCTCGTGATGCAGCGAGAGGCTTACCATGGTGAGCGCCGTGACGTCGTAACCCAGCGCCTTCGGCTCGCAGAGGGCCGTGAACTGGCGGATGATCCCGTTGCGCACCAGCGACCTCACCTTCGCGAGCGTCGAGGGCTGCGAAAGCCCGATCTCCCGCGAGAGATCGGCGTTGCTGATGCGACCGTTCTTCTGGAGGATTCTCAGAATCTCCCGGTCCGTTTTGTTCAGGAAGGTTCGCATGGCGGCTCAGCCGGGTCGATCGGCGTGGGATAAGCTTATCCCGATCGGCGCCGGGCCGCCATGCCAGCCGGCGGGACGGTCTCCGATTCTCGCGGAACCATGGAAACCACACCCATCCCTCGCTGGAACCTGTCGAACGTGTTCCCCTCGCTGGAGTCGCCGGAGTTCGCGGCGGCCAAGGAGAGCGTCTCGCAGCGGCTGCGTGCCCTCGGAGAGCTGTACGAGGAAACCCCGGTTCGGAAGGGCGCGCCCTGCGAGGCGGATCGTCTGGAGCGGGTCCTTCGCGCGACGAACGGCTTCCTCGAGGAGATGCGGACCGTGATGGTGTACGTGAGCGCCCACGTGGCGGCGGACTCGCGGAACGAGCTGGCCCAGGCGAACCTCAGCGAGCTGGCGAGGGTGCAGACCGACGTCTCGAAGCTCACAGCCCGCCTTGCCGCCTGGATCGCCGGTGCCGACGTGGAGCGCCTGAGCGAGGCCACGGACTATCTGCGCGGCCACAGGCACTTCCTCATCCGCTCGAAGGTGCTCGGAGAGAGGCAGATGACGCCCGACGAGGAGGACCTCTACGCGGAACTCCAGCCGAGCGCCGGGACCGCATGGTCCAAGCTGCACGGGAACGTCACTTCCACGCTCGAGGTGGACGTGCGTCTGCCGCACGGATCCAGGCGGCTCAGCATGAGCCAGGCGAGGAACCTCGCCTTCTCCCCAGACCGGGCGGTTCGAGAAGCCGCGTACGAGGCCGAGCTGGAGGCATGGCAGCGGGTGGAGGTGACCATGGCCGCCTGCATGAACGGCATCAAGGGCGAGGTGCTGGTCGTTCAGCGCAGACGCGGGTGGGCCGATCCGTTGGACGAGCCGCTGTTCGCCGCGAGCATCGATCGGTCGGTTCTGGAGGCCATGCTGGGTGCGGCTCGGCAGAGCTTCCCGACCTTCCGGCGGTACCTCCGCGCCAAGGCGCGGGCGCTGGATCTGGAGCAGCTCGCCTGGTACGATCTCTTCGCCCCCGTCGGGCGCGAGCGCGAATGGTCGTTCGACGAGGCCGAGCGTTTCGTGCTCAAGCACTTCCACGCGTACAGCCCCCGGATGGGAGCCATGGCCGAGCGTGCTTTCGAGGAGCGGTGGGTGGACGCCGAGCCCCGCCTGGGCAAGCGAGACGGCGCGTTCTGCACGGGTCTGAGGGCGGACGAGTCGCGCATCCTGATGAACTTCAAACCGTCCTACGGGTCGGTATCGACGCTCGCGCACGAGCTCGGACACGCCTACCACAACCTGTGTCTGGCCTCCCGCGAGCCGTTGCAGAGGAGCACGCCGATGACGCTCGCCGAGACGGCCAGCATCTTCTGCGAAACGCTGGTTCGGCAGGCGGCCCTGAAGAGCGTCGGCGCGGAGGAGCGCCTGTCTCTCTTGGAGGCCTCCTTGCAGGGGGCCTGCCAGACCGTCGTGGACATCTCCAGCCGATTCCTGTTCGAGAGGGAAGTCTTCCAGCGGCGAGAGAGCAGGGAGCTGTCGGCCCGTGAGCTCTGCGCGATCATGCTCGAGTGCCAGGATCAGACCTACGGCGACGCGCTCCATCCGGAGAAGAGACACCCCTACATGTGGGCCGTGAAGCCGCATTACTACAGCGCGGGCCGCTCCTTCTACAACTTCCCCTACCTTTTCGGGCATCTGTTCGGTCTCGGGCTGTACAGGCGCTTCCAGGACGATCCCGATGCCTTCCGAGCGGGGTACGACGACCTCCTCTCTTCCACAGGCATGGCTTCCGCGAGCGAGCTCGCCTCCAGATTCGGCATCGACCTCAGCCAGTCGGCCTTCTGGGAGTCCAGCCTCGCCGTGCTCGAGGAGGACGTGCGAGCCTTCGAGGAGGCTGTGGCCGGCCTGAAGGGCGGCTGAGGCGCGCCATGCGCATTCCGTTCGACAGCCTCACGCTTGCGGCCGTCGTCGCCGAGGTTCGGCGCATGGTTGGCTGCAGGGTGCAGCAGGCCTCGCAGCCGGACGCCGACACGCTGGTCCTGAGTCTATACGGGCCTGGTGGAGAGTCGTGGCTCCTGCTCTCGTGGCACGCCGAGTTCGCCAGGATGCACCTCAGCTTCCGCAAGCCGAGAAACGCCCCGGCGCCGCCCGGGCTGCTCCAAGCCGTTCGGGCGCACGTGGTAGGGGGACGGCTGGAGTCCGTGGAGCAGGAGGGCTTCGATCGGATCGCGCGACTCTCCTTCCGCGGACCGAAGGGTCGGAGACAGATCGTCCTGGAGGCCATGGGGAAGCACAGCAACCTCGCCCTGCTGGACGAGGCGGGGAGGATCCTGTCCTGCGGCAAGGTGGTCGGTAGATCGAAGAGCCGGCGACCGCTGGTTCCGGGGCAGCCCTACTCCCCTCCGCCCTTCGACCCGAAACCCTCTCTGCTGGACGCCGCCGAGCCTTCCGACTTGGAGCATCGTGAGGGGGCCTCCCCGTTTCTCCTGAAGTGGATCCGTACGCACGGAGCTGGGTTCGACGCTGCGATCGCCGAAGTTCGCGCCGCTGCCGCGGGTGCGGGCGGGGCGTACCTCTCGCCGGGGCACGGCGCCTATCCCCTGGATCCGCGCCCGCTGGGGCTCGAATCCTTCGCGCGACCGTCGATCAGCGTCGCGCTCGACCAGCACTACAGCGCGCACCTGGTCCGAGTGGCCTTCGAGCAGGCGAGGTCCTCGCTGGAGGGACAGCTGAGGCGCATCTTGGAGGCGAGGCGGCGCGCCCTGGAGGGGGTGCGGCAAGGCCTGGACGAGTCCGACGCGGCAGAGGTCCTGACCCGGCAGGCCGAGCTGCTCCTGGCCTTCGGACCGTCCGCGGAGGCCGGCTCGCACACCGTGACGGCGTTCGATGCGGACGGGCGCCCGGTGGAATTGGCCTTCGACCCCGAGGCCGGTTGGCTTGGAACCGCCGAGCGCCTGTTCGCCAGGGCAAAGAGGCTCAAGGCGGCCGCACGAGAACTCGGGATCCGCAAGGTGCGACTGACCGAAGAGCTCGGCGATTTGGAGGCCGCCCTGCAGAAGCTCCGCACAGCCACGCAGATGCGCGAGGTGGAGGAGGTTCGCGAGCTCGCGGCAGCCCGGCGCTGGCTCTCTCAGCAGCAGCCTGGCAAGGCCGGCGAGGCGGAGCGCCCGTTCGAGGGACATCGGGTCCGGGAGGTCCACGGCCCCGGCGGCGTGGTCGCTCTGGTTGGCCTGAACGCGGAGGCGAACGACTATCTCACCACGCGGGTGGCCAAGCCCAACGACCTGTGGCTGCACGTGCGCGGTGCGGTCTCGGCGCACGTCGTGATCCCAACGGGCAATCGGCCGGAGAGGGTCACCCGCGAGCAGCTGGAGTGGGCCGCGAGGCTCGCGGTGGAGAACAGCCCGAGCAAGCACAGCGGATTCGTGCCGGTGGACTACACCCTCAAGAAGCACGTGCGGAAGCCTCGGGGGTCGGCACCCGGCGGAGTCTTCTACACTCACGAGAAGACGATCCATGTGGAGCGGGAGAAAAGAGCCCCGGCGCCGTAACGAGTCGGTGCGCCGGACGTTTCGACAGTAGAAGTGGCCGAGAGGTCCGTTCAGGCTCCGATGAGCTAACGAACGGCATCGGAAAGGGCTACAATGGAACGAGGGATGACGAAACGCCTGATCCGCTGGGTGTGCACGCTCAGCCTCCTATCAGGCCCATGGATGGGGTTTGCGCAGGAGGTTCCCGCCGTTGCGCCCTTCAATCAGGTGCAGGGTGCCGCGAGCGAGGAGAAAGCCCCGCTCAGTGGAAGGCCGAGCATCGATGTGGTCGTGATCGACGGCCCGTTGCCCTCCGTCCCGCTTCTCAACGGCGGAGTGGTCCCGAAGAGCGAGACCGTCACCCTCAACGGGCAGCTTCTCGAGCGCGGCGTGGACTACCAGATCGACTATCCGGCCGGGGTCGTCTATCTCATGCGCGCCATCAAGCCCGGAATGGTCCTGCGGGCCGCCTACCGCTTCGAGCCGAACTACAAGCCGCCGGCCCAGCAGTTCGCCGGTCTGGGAGCCTTCCGCTATTCTCTGGTTCCCGGCGCCATGAGCCTCACGCTTGGGATGGGGCTGACGGAGCGCGTGGGCTCCAGCGTGTTCACGTCGAACGTCTACGGCTGGAACAACGCGCTCCGCTTCGGCCAGGGAGCTCTCACCGGGGCGTTCGTGGTCGGCGAAAGGCGGAGGACGACGGCGGCCTCCGGATTCCAGGCGGGCGGGCTGAGCAGCGCTCCGGCCGAGACGGGTCAAGCGATCGTACAGAACCTCAAAGTGGGCCTCGGGTCCGGCTCGCTCGAGGTCGACTACCAAGATATCGACAAGGGATTCAGTCACTTCGGCGCGCTGCAGGATGCGGGCATCGACCCCGGCCGCGTCGCCCAACTCCAGAAGGAGAGAGGGCTGAACCGATTCGGGTTCGCTCTCAAGGACGTCGGCGTAGGCTTGGGTTCCATCTCGCACTCCTACCGTGAGGTCGGAAGCGAGGGCGGCAAGATCTCCTGGATGGGTTACGGGTTCCAGTCGCCGAACGCGGCCCTCGCCTACGAGTCTCGGAGGGTCGATCCGAAGTTCCGCAGGTTCCAGGATCTTGCGGAGCAGGATCGGCAGCAGCTGGCCGCCGAGGCGGGCCTCCAGCGCGAGCGGTGGACTGCGAGCGTCAAAACCGGCCTTGCGAAGCTGGACTACCAGCAGAGCCTGATCGAGGATTTCGCCGGCTCGGGCGGCGGCATTCGGTCGAACTCGTGGGCGATCGACGCAGGCAAGTTCCGGTTGTCGCTGAGCGAGCAGGATATCGACACCTCCTTCACGCGGTTCAACAGCCTTTTCGAGCCGGAAAAGGCGCAGTGGGCCAGGGAGCAGGGGCTGCACCGGCGGAATCTGGCCTTGGACGCTACCGTGTTCGGCGGATCGTCCCAACCGATCCAGTTCCGCCAGTCGCTGGTCGCGGGCAAGACGGGCGAGTACCGAAGCACGTTCCTGGATGCCAAAGGCAACGCTTGGTCCCTCAGCCATGCCCGACTGGGTTCCGATGCGGGGTTCGGTCGGCTGGGTTCCTTGAGCCAGGCTGAGCAGGATGAGGCGATTTCGCGCATCGCTCAGGGCTACCAGCCTGGGCTCGCAACCAAGCCGGAGGAGCGCGGGTGGTTCCTTCGCGGAGACGGCCTCCAGCGTGATATCACCCGGCTGGAGTGGCAGCCGGGGAAGGGCTGGCAGGTGCGCTTCGACGAAGTGCGCCTGTCTGGTCGAGAGGACGGAGGCTGGCTGCAGTCGATCGGCGTCTCGAACCCCCGGATGAGCCTCAGCGTGCGGAGACAGAACCTGGGCGAGCGGTTCTCGGAAATCGGGAACCTCATGATGTTCGAGCGCGAGCGCCTCGGCACGGTCGCCGGTCTCTCGAGGCAGGACGTTTCCCTCGCCTTGAACCTGGGGGGACAGAAGACCGCCTCCCTCGACACCACCTCGGCAGACCTCGGCGGTTCCGGGCTCTCGCGGACGCGCCTGAACTATCGGGACAAGGGCGTGGAGATCGCCTACGGGGCCCGCTCGGTTGACGAGAAGTTCGGCGCCGGCCGGGCTTTGATCGACTCGGAGCGGGATCTGCTGGCCTCCCTCCAAGGTTTCAACGAGGAGGACTTCCAGATCAAGTGGCGGCTCCTGCCTAGCCTGTCTCTCGAGGCGTTCGAGTTCACAGCCGGATCGGATGCCTTCCACCAGAGCCGCGGCGTCCGCAATCTGTTGCTTCAGTACAACCCGGACAAGAACACGAAGTTCGAGTACCTCAGCAACCGCACCGTCCACGTCGACGACCTTCACGCGACCGACCTGTTCCGGGCCGCAGTGGAGCGGATGACGCTGGTCCGCGACATGGGTCGCTACGGCGTGGTGCGCTACCTGCGGGAGTCCACCGACTACCTGAACGCTGGGCTTCTCGGCTATGACAAGGAGATCGTCGCGTATCAGACGAAGATCGACGGCAAGACCGAGCTGGCCACGGAGCAGGCGCGCACGGCCTTCGACGACGGGACGAAGGAGTCGGTCAGCTCGCACACCGTTCGAACCGCGCTCAGCCCCCGGACCGGAGTGCAGGTTGCGGACGTGTCCGTCGACCGGGCGGGCACCGAAAGGGACGAGCGCAAGAGGAACGTCGGGTTCTGGTGGGACCTCGGGAACGGCCTTCGACTGAGCTACGGCTTCGACCGACAGGCTATCGGGAACAACGGAGTCACGAAGGAGAACCTGCTGCTCGGCGCGTCGCCGGGCGTGAACGGCGCGCCCCAGCTGGGCAACATCGCCGTCGGCGCCGCCACCTACCAGGCGACGGCCTGGGACGAGGGCCGCGTGCAGGCCACGAGCAACGTCCAGCTGTCCACCTCGAAGCCGATGCGTTTCGGCCCTTTGCAGGACGTCAAGATGGCGTTCGGCTTCGACGCCGCCTCGGATCGGACGGCTTGGCTGCGCGAGAACCGGCTGTTCGCCATGGACGGCAAGTGGGGCAACAACACGTTCGGCCTGCAGTATCGGAGCCAGATGCACAACAGCGGCTATCGCGCCGTGGACCGGTCGTTCTCCTTCACCACGGATCAGGATCCCAAGCGCTGGCTAATCGGATCGGTCTACCTCAAGGAGCGCTCGCTCCCGACCGAGCCGGAGGACGTGCAGATTCAGAACATTGGAGTCACCGTGAGGCCCGCGAAGGGGATCGAGGTGAGCCACCAGCTCGTGCAGAACCCGGAGGTTACCCGTGGCGACGCCCTGCTTGGCTCGGTGATCCAAGCCTCCCGCGCCGAGCGCTGGAAGCTGAACGTCCAGACGAACGAGGACACCTCGGTCGGCGGGTCGTTCGAGGAGCTCTACAACGGGCAGACGCGGCAGATGACTCGCGTCGCGGGCTTCAACGTCTCCCTAAAGCGCAGGAGCGGCTCGCCCGTGGAGCTGTTCTACGGCTTGGAGGAGTCGGACGTCAACGGCCGGAGGAAGACCGCGCACCGCTATCACCTGAAGTTCGATCAGCGGCCCGGACCGAACCAGGCGCTCAGCCTCTTCCTGGGCAACGTGAGCTACGAGCACAGCTTCGAGAACGGCGGACGCGACAACTGGACGATCCGCCTCGACTATCAGCTGCGGTTCTAGGCCGGCGCTCGCATCCTCGGGCTAGAATGGGCCATGGAAGTGGTCCAGTTCGAAGGTTGGAGTTGTGCCCGGATCACCTCGGGAGACACCGAGGCCTTGGTCACCTTGGACGTCGGTCCCCGCGTCATCCGCTACGGGTTCGTGGGCGGACCGAACTTCATGCACGTGGCCCCGGAGACGAAGGGTCAGAAGGGTGGCGACGAGTACCGCTCGTATGGTGGCCACCGTCTGTGGATCGCCCCGGAAGACTGGAAGAAGACCTACGTGCCGGAGAACGATCCCGTGGAGGCCAAGGAGGAGAACGGAGAATTCGTCTTCCTGAGCAAGCCGGACCAATGGGGCATGCAGAAGGAGATCCGCATCGCTCCCCGCCCGCACCTCGGTGGCCTGGCTCTGACGCACCGCATCCACAACCACTCGGCCTATGAGGTGGAGCTGGCGGCTTGGTGTCTGACGGTCATGGGTGTGGGCGGGGTCTGCCTCTTCCCGCAGGCGCCGTTCGTGCCGCATAGCGAGGACTTCCTGCCGGCACGCCCGCTGGTGCTCTGGGGATACACGAACATGCAGGACCCGAGGTGGACCTGGGGACGGCGCGTGGTTCGGTTGCGCCAAGACAGCCTGCCGCCACAGAAGGTTGGCGCCCAAGTGTCTCAAGGCTACGCCGGGTACGCCAACCACGGATCGCTCTTCCTCAAGCGGTTCCCGTTCGAGAAGGGAGCGAACTATCCCGACTTCGGCTGCAACTTCGAGACGTTCACCCGGGAGGATATGCTCGAGGTGGAGAGCGTGGGGCCGATGACTCGGGTGGCTCCCGGCGGTTGCGTCGAACTGCGGGAGGCGTGGTACCTGGTTCCCGACTTCGAGGTGCCGGCCGACGAGGACCAGCTGGGAGACGCCTTGGAGGCTCTCGCTGCGAGCCGACCGCTGTAGACAGCCCGCATCACCCTAGCGGGTGGACCAAAGCCCTGTGAGGTCGCCGCCGACGTCCAAGTAACGCACGGCGGCGGCCGACGGCGGCAGGGTCTCCACGTGCCCATCGACGAACAGCACGTGGATGCCTCCGTCGTGCCGCGACGGCGCATCGTTCCGGAACTGGCCGCTCTTCGTCTGATAGAACGCCAACCGAGTGACAGCCTGAGGCATGTCGGTCGAGAGCGTCGAGTTGTACCAATCCACCCGATTCCCGGTGTCCCAACCGATCACGAAGCCGTCGTAGGGCGCCGGCCGGCCGTCCAGGCCCACCAGCGGGTGCGGGTCGAAGGTATCCATCGCCCCGCGGTTGGAAGTCTCGGCGATGAGCACCGAGCGCGCGGGGTCCCCGATGGAGGACAGCGCCGCGGTCGAGCGGGGCAGGTACATCCCGTAGGTCATCGGCACCGACCTCTTGGACTCATAGGGGTGCGCCGCAACGACCGTCTCCTCCTTCGAGGCCGACGGGCACACGAACTTGGACCTCTTGTTCATGTACTCCGTGATCGTCGAGGCCCAGGTGAACGGCTTGCCGTCGAACAGAAGCGCCTCTCCGCGAGGGCCGCTGGCGTACGCGGGCGGAAACTGGTTGTCCCACACCTCCATGTAGAGGAGCATGGCCCCCTGGATGGACTTGCAGTTCATGGCGCACTCGGCCTTCTGCGCCTGCCGCTTCAGCACGATGTACACCGGCGTCATCAGGAGGAAGAGCAGCGCCAGAACGATGCCGATCGCTCGCAGGTCCTTCGCCGAGAGGTAGGCGCTTCCGTGCCGCTCCTCGCTTGTCTCCTCGCCGACGCTCTCCACCGCCGGCTCTTCTCTGGGGTCTTCGTAGGGTGTGCTCATGGGGTGGATTCAGCCGGCGTCGAGTCCGGCGTGAGGTGATACTCCCGGAGGACCTCGGGCAGCTTCAGCGCGTCGAGCCTCAGATTGGTCCCGCCGCCGGGGAGCACCGGCAGCGCACCGAGGCGCACGTTCTCCTTGGGCAGGTTGCGGGCGAACATCGCCAAGGCGAGGATCTCGTCGGCGTTCAACCCCCCTCCGGTGGCCTCGACGGCCTTCTCGGCGAGCGCGTTGAGCTTGAGCGGATCCTTGAGGGCGGCCTCCTTGAAGGCCAGCAGGAACTGCTTCTGACGGGCCTGCCTCATGAAGTCCGAGTCGCTGTGGCGGAAGCGGACGTATCCCATCGCCTTGTAGCCGTCCAGAACCTGCCACCCGGGCTTCAGATCGATGTTCAGATCGCCCGCGCGATCCCGCCACTTCATGCGCTTCTCGACGTTCACCCTCACGCCGCCGACCAGGTCGACCATGTCTTGGAAAGCCGTGTAGTCCAAGACCAAGACCCGATCGATCGGTATGCCGAGCACGTGCTCCACCGCCGCCTTGGCAAGATCCTTGCCGCCGATCGCGTGGTAGGCGTTGATCTTCTGCGGGCGATAGCCGGGAAGCTGCACCTCGAGGTCCCTGGGGATGGAGATTCCCGTCACGCTCCGGTCTTTGAAGAAGACCCTCGCGACGAGAATCATGTCGCTGCGGGCCTGGCTGCGAAGAACCTTCGCCCCGCCGCGCGACCTGTCCTCGTCGCAGCCGAGCACCAGAAGCGTGATGGATTGCTTGCCGTCGAACGTGTCGGCGGGATCCGCGTTGCGCAGGATCCTGACCACCGCCTTCGTGCCCAGAGGGCCGTGCGAAAGGTAGCCCAGCAAGGTGCCCGCCAGCGCGACAGCCCCGCAGACGAGCAGGTAGAACAGCGCGCCGAGCAAACGGCTGTACCACGGGGAGCTGACGCTGGAGGACGACACCTAACCCGGATTATGTCACTCGGCGGCGGAATCGTTCCCGGGATCGGTCGCTCCGCCGTCGTGCGGGATCGAAACGCGGAACACCGTGCCCTTGCCGAGCTCGCTGTCGATCGACACCTCCGCGTTGTGGGTGGCGGCGAGCTCGAGCACGATCTTGGTTCCCCAGCCCGACCCCGAGCCCTTGTCCCAGCGGCTCCTCGCATTGCCCGAGAGGATGCGGTCCGCCGTCTCCCGAGTCATGCCTGGGCCGGCGTCCTGGACCTCCACGATGTGCCGTTGGTCCGAAAAGCCGTACCGAACCACCACCTCTCCGAAGATCCCTTCCTCGCCCTGCTCGACGCTGGCGAGCCAGTCGTCGGGGATCGTCTCCCGAACGGCCTTGATGGCGTTTCCGACGAGGTTCTGAACGATGCGGAACACGAACAGCTCGTCGTGGAGCGTGGGCGGGGCGTCCTCCTGGATCTCGTAGCGCAGCGCGACGTGGCTCCGCCGGCCCTCGGTTTCCAGATAGGCCGCGCTCGTCTGAATGGTCTTCGCGAGCGAGCCGAGCTGCTTGTTCGGGCGCAGGGCTCTGCCTGCCGAGAGGTCGCTGATCAGCCGCGAATAGCCCACGATGCGGTCGATCGACTGCCGCAGGTCGTTGAACATCCCGTCCAGCGACTCCACGTACATGGAGATCGTCTCGTCGGCCTCGCTGTGGGCCAGCTGCTCCTTCAGCCCCTGCATCGCCATCTCGCTGAAGGCGATGTTCGCATAGAGGCTCGCCGCGAGGTTTCCGATGTCGTGGCTGACCTTGCCCATGCCCAGCAGCGACGAGGCGCGCGACTGCTGTTCCAGCAGCGATCCGTTCACGTACGCCAGGGTGCTGATCGCCGCCACGGTGTCGAGCACGGCGAGGTCGTTCTCGGTGAAGTCGCCTGCCCGCTTGTTGAGAACCTGCACCACGCCGACCGGCTCGTCTTCGCCGATCGACAGCGGCACCGTCACCATGTTGCGCACGGACACGCCCGTGGCACGGGCGATGTCTGGGGCGCCGTGCCCGCCGGTATCCACGTTCGTCAGAACCGCCTGGCGAAGCCGGAACGCGCGCCCAGCGACTCCGAAGTCGTCCGCGATCCGGTGACCCTGAAGCATGGGAGCAACCGACTCCGGCAACACGTGGTGAAAGACCAGAGAGCGCGTCGCCGGCTCGTGTAGGTAGATCGTGCCCCCCTCCGCCTCCACGGCCTCGACGCACAGGGCCAGCACGTCCCGGATCAGCGCGTCGAAGCCTCCCGCGCCGGCGAGCTTGCGGGCCGCCAAATGGACGGCGCGGATCAGCGCATCGGTGGAGGCCATGGAAGCGGATTCTACTCCATCGCCCCGGGGTCGGCTCGGCTCGTTGCGACCAACGCCGCCACGGCCGCGGCCATGCTTCGCTCGTGAGTGATGCTCAGCAGGATGGCGCATCCCTCGGGCAGCAGGCCCTCGCGGAGGAACGCGCGGGGAGCGCCGTTCGCATCGGGCAACACCTCGACGTCGTGCCATCGGAGCGGGCGACCCAGGCACTTGGAGACGGCCTCCTTGGCGGACCAGCGCCCAGCGACGTGCTCGGCCGTGAGTTCGCCGGCGCCCCGCTCGCGCTTGGTCAGAATCCGTTGGGTGAACCTCGGGTTCGCCATCGCCCGACGAATGCGGTCCACGCTCACAAGATCGATGCCGAGACCCGCGATCATGAGGGGTGCGCAACCCTCCGCTTGGCCTTGGAGCGACCCACGGCGGCGGCTCCCTTGGATCGAGCCGCCACAGCCAGACAGACGTCGCGCATGGGAGCAACCGCGACGGAGTTCCGGTTCTCGGCGAGCCAGAGGCAGAACGACGCATGCTCCACGGCGTCGACGGAGTCCTCGCCGCTACCGACGCCGAGGAACGTGAAGACGAGCCATGATGGTCGGTCTCGGTGAGCCTCGACGGCGTCGGCGAGCTGGGCAGCCTCGCAATCGATCGCCGGAAGGCAGTGGACTCTCCCAAGGTCCACCCGCTGCAGGTCGTTGACACCCTCCAGACCCGTGCGAACGCCGCACCCGAGGGCGCGGATCCTCTCGGGCAGCTCATCGGCGATCTGGCCGGATCGCGCGGCGCGCAGCCGAGTCGGTCCGCCGACCAGGATCGGCAGCCCGATCGTTCGCGGCTGGTCGCCGAACAGCTCCCGCAACAGCTCCGCGTCGTCCTCGGCGCACGCCGCCACGGCCTCGGGCGGGGCCTCCAGCACCCCGTCGTCGCCAATCCAGTCGTGAAGCGGGGCCAGGCCGATCTCATGACCGTCCGACGCAAGCCTGCGCCAACGCTCGGGATCGTCGAGCAGCGCCGTGCTCGAGGCGTAGAACGTGGCTCGGAGCCCCAAGGCGTCGAGGCACGGGGCCACGGTCTCCAGGTGGCTGGGACTGCCTCCGTCGTAGCACAGGGTCACGATCGGCCGTCGGCCCTGAGCGAGCTGTTCCACCGATTGCCCTCTGTCAGCCACGAAACCATTATGCGGGCAAAATGGCGGGCTGGCGCCGCAGCAACCGTTGAGCGAGGACGGATTGCCAGAGGGTAAACCCACTCTTGCCTCAAAGAGAAGGTCTTTTCGGCATACGGCAGGAACGCTATGGCTCTCTCCAGCAGACGGGACGGTGCTTTCTTCGCGCTTCTCGAGCGTCAGGCAGGGAAGGCGTGCGAGGCGGCGAGGACGTTCCGGGATCTCGCCGGCGCCTTCGACGAGATCGACCGGCTCGCAGACCGCATCGCCGAGATCGAGCACGAGGCCGATGTTCTGACCCACGAGCTGGCCGACAAGGTCGCCGCAACCTTCATCACTCCCTTGGACAAGGAGGACCTCCGGGACCTCTCCCAGGCCTTGGACGACATCACGGACTGTATCGAGGCCGCCGTGTCGCGGGTCAGGCTCTACCGCCTCCGCGTCGTTCGCGAGGACTTGGTTCCGTTGGCGGACCTGCTCGTTCAGGTGGCGGAGGCCACGCGGCAAGCCGTGGAGATGCTCCACCGGGGAATTCGAAAGCCGGCGGAACTCAAGCGGGTCCTCATCCAGGTCCACGATCTGGAGAATCGCAGCGACGTGGCTTTTCGGCAGGCGCTGGCAGACCTGTTCGACGAGGACGGGTTGGAGACCCTGATGGTCATCAAGTGGAAGGAAATCTACGACCGGATCGAGACGGCCGTGGACAAGTGCGAGGACGTGGCGAAGATCGTCGGAAGCGTGCTGGTCAAGTATGCCTGACTCCAACCTGCTCGTCGCCGGCGCCGTCGTCCTGCTTGCTCTTACTTTCGACTACATCAACGGCTTCCACGACACCGCGAACGCGATCGCGACGGTGGTCTCGACCCGTGTTCTGCGGCCCCGCACCGCCATTGGGATGGCGGCGGCTTTGAACTTCGTGGGAGCGCTGCTGGCGACGCACGTGGCCGAGACCATCGCCAAGGGCCTTGTCTCCGTGGACCAGAGCGCCCACGCGGTGGTTCTGGCGGCGGTTCTCGCCGGCATCGTCTGGAACCTCGTGACGTGGAAGTACGGCATCCCCAGCAGCTCCTCCCACGCGCTGGTTGGAGGGCTCTGCGGAGCGGCCTTCCGGCACGGGGGTGTCTCGGTCATCCACTGGGGCGGCCTGACGAAGAAGGTCCTGATTCCTCTGGTGGCCTCCCCAACGCTCGGGTTTCTCTTGGGCGGCGCGGTCATGGTGGTGGTCGCCAAGGTTCTGGGACACTGGCACCCCGGTCGCGTCGGTGCCTGGTTCCGGCGCCTTCAGGTTTGTTCCGCGGCCTTCATGGCGCTCTCTCACGGGCAGAACGACGCTCAGAAGAGCATGGGGATCATCACCCTCGGCCTGTTCTCGCTGGGCTACATCGGTTCCAAGACTGTGCCGCTCTGGGTCATGCTGGCCTGTGCGCTCGCCATGGCGCTCGGCACGAGCGCCGGCGGCTGGCGGATCATCAAGACGATGGGCCACCGGATCATCCGTCTGGATCCGGTGCACGGGTTTGCGGCCGAGACCTCCGCCGCGACGGTCATCACGCTGGCGAGCTTCCTCGGCATGCCTGTGAGCACCACGCACGTGATCGCGGGGAGCATTTTCGGCGTGGGAGCCTCGCAGCGTTTGAGTGCCGTTCGATGGGGCGTGGCCCTCAACATGGTGGCGGCTTGGGTCACAACGCTGCCGGCCAGTTTCCTGATCGGTGCGCTGTGCTACGATCTGTTCGGTTGGATCCGATGATAGGGAAGCATGCCGACGAAGCTCCTCGGCCAGAGGTCGTGCCGGACCGAGAGCCTGTTTTCGAAGCCGTCGTGAAGGCCTACTCGGAGGCGGCCAGGCTGCCCATGGCGTCTTCGGGCTCTTGTTGCGCCTCTTGCGGTTGCGGCGCGGTGACGAGCGGGAACTACGATTCCGGCAGCCTTGGGGAGCTGGCCCAGTTGGGAGCCTACTCCTTGGGCTGTGGCAATCCGATTGCGGAAGCCGAGCTGAGACCCGGCGAGATCGTGCTCGACCTCGGCAGCGGTGCAGGATTGGACACGTTCCTGGCCGCCGAGCGAGTGGGCCCCCGAGGACTGGCGATCGGCTTGGATGCCACCCCGGAGATGGCGACCCTCGCCGAACGCAACCGGGAGACGCACGGGATGGAGAACGCCCGGTTCATCCTCGGACGCATGGAGGCCATCCCGCTGCTCTCTGCGTCGGTGGACGCGATCGTCTCGAACTGCGTGCTCAATCTCTCCCTCGACAAGCGGGCCCTGGCGGCCGAGGCCTTTCGGGTGCTGAAGCCCGGCGGCAGGCTCGTCGCGTCGGACATCCTCGCCGGCGGGCCGCTCTCGGATGAGCTTAGGCGCAGCGCCGAACTGTGGTCCGCCTGTTTTGCGGGGGCTCTGACTCCGGAGGAGTGGACGGCGCTCCTTAGCGAGGCGGGCTTCTGCGATGTCCTGGTAGAGCCGAGCCGCGCCTACACGGCCGGGGACCTGGAATCCGTCGGCCTTCCCAACGGAGCGCCGCCCTTCCTGAGCGCGGTCCTGCGGGCTCGTCGGCCGAGGTGACGGGGGGCGGGAGCTAGCCGAAGCGTCCGGTGATGTAGTCCTCGGTCTGCTTCTGCTTGGGGAACATGAACAGGTCTTGAGTCGCGCCGTACTCGACCAGCTGGCCGAGCATGAAGAAGGCCGTGAAGTCGCTGATGCGCTGGGCCTGTTGCATGTTGTGGGTCACGATCACGATCGTGTAGGAGCTGGCGAGCTCCAGGATCAACTCCTCGATGCGGCTGGTGGCGATCGGGTCCAGGGCGGAGCACGGCTCGTCCATCAGAATCACCTGAGGCTCCACCGCGAGCGTCCGTGCGATGCACAGCCTCTGCTGCTGGCCACCGGACAGCGCCATGGCGCTGTGGTGCAGCTTGTCCTTGACCTCGTCCCAGAGCGCCGCCTTCACCAGGCACCTCTCGACCAGCTCATCCATTTCGGCGCGGCCGACCCTCCGGTGCAGGCGGGGTCCGTACGCGATGTTGTCGTAGATGCTCTTCGGAAACGGGTTGGGCTTCTGGAACACCATCCCGACCTCCCGCCGAAGTTGGACGGGGTCGACGAGCGGGTCGTTGATGTCCACGTCGTCCAGGAGGATCCGGCCCGTCATTCTCGACGTCGGAATCAGGTCGTTCATCCGGTTCAGACAACGGAGGAACGTCGACTTGCCGCACCCGGAGGGGCCGATGAGCGCTGTGACGCGGTTCGCTGGGATGCTGAGGCTCACGGAGTGGAGCACGTGGTTCTTGCCGTAGAAGAAGTCCACGTTCTCCGCGACGATCTTCGTCTTCAGCGGCCGGTCTTCCTGTTCGAGCGTAGGGGCGGACATCATGGCGTCTCTTGTGCTTCTGGGGCTTGACATCGGGAGTGCTGCACGGCGAGCTGAATGAGTGCGTGGTCTGCGAGGACGAGGGCGGCCATCGCCTCCACGATCGGCACCGCACGGGG
>CALGMO010000037.1 GCA_937961665.1 uncultured Fimbriimonadaceae bacterium | reverse complement strand
AGTCAAGGCCGACAAGCTCGCTGCGCCGCATCGCGGACGCGAACGCCACGAGGATCAGGGCGCGGTCGCGGACGCCGATCAGGCTGTCTGGAAGCTCGTCGAGCATGGCTCTGACGACTTCCGTAGTAGCAGGGGACTTCTGCGACTTCGGGGCCACCCCGAGGGTGCGGCGAATACCCCGCCAGACAGCCCTGAAAGCGGGCGTCTGGGTCGGGCTGCCGACTCCCGCCGCTTGGTGGGCCTGGGAGATCGCCGCCACGGTGACGTTCATGCTCGCCACGCTCTTCGTACGAGACAGGCCCGTTACGTAGAGTGACACCGACTCGGGATCGGCGGGGAGAGCGACCAAGCCGTTCTCTGAGCACCACGCCGTGAACCGTCGCCACTCGCGGTCGTACACGCGGACGGTGAGGACGCCCTTGCTACGTCGCGCGTACTCCCTCGCCTCGTCCCTCAAGCCGCCGAGGTCGGGGTTGCATAGGGGTTGCTCGGACGCCTTAACGAGGGCGGATTCCATGTCGAGACTGTACCAAGTCTGACGCACGGAAATCAACGGTTTTCAGGCGTCAGGCAGGAAGCGACACGTCGGCTCCGAAGGCGATCTTCTTCATGGCCTCGACCTTCGACTCTCGACTCGCCTCCAAGTAGTATTGCATAGTCGTGGCAACAGACGTGTGCCCCGCGATGGACATCAACGTCTTCGGATCGGTGACGCGGCTGATCGCCGTCAGGGCCGTCTTGCGACAGCAGTAGATCGAGAACTCGTCGTACACGGGCCGCTCCTTCTCCGCCATCGCCGCCTTCATCCTGGCGACGATGCGGTCGAAGATGTCTTGCGCCCGCCCAGGCGATAGGCTCCCATCCAGATCGGTCTTCTTCGCGCTCTTCGAACAATAGCCGCCTTGGAGCACCCAGTCGTCACCCTTGGCGTCCTTGGGCCTTACAGCCTCGATGAACTTCGCAAGGTGGGGAGGGATCGGAACATCACGAACGGTGCGGGTCTTGGTGTTGGTCACGAGGAGCTTGCCATTCTGGTCTCGGTGCTGCTTCTCGACCTGGATGATGCCGCCCCGTATGTTGCGCCACCTGACAGCCACAACCTCTCCAGGGGCGCGGAGCGAGCACAGGCACAAGGCCACGAGTGCGCGTTCCATGTCGTTCTCGCAGGCCAGGAAAAGCTCCCGCACGAGTTCATCGGAGAAGAGCGCCTTGACCTTGTGGACGGGCTTGGTGATGCGGACGCCCCCGCGCCGTTGATCCCAGAGGATCGCCTTCACGGGCTTGCCCGCCGCTTGGGCCTGATAGTAAACCATGCGGATGAAGCTCCGCAGGAGCTTCTTTGTCTGAGCCGTGTATGGCTCCCCGTTCGCCTTCTTACGGCGATCCACCGAGTCAAGCCACTCTTGCACGTGCAACTGCGTCATCTCTCCGAGGAGGAGCTTGCCGATCACGAACGGTTCAACCCGTTCCCCACGTTCGGCGGGGACGGTTGGCGTGTTCATGTGGTTCTTGATGTATCCAAGCGCGTTGTTGTACTGTCCGACGTAACCCTGATCGGAGTTCAGCTTCGCGTCGATGACCTGACGGGCGTAGTCGGCCCACGTCACCCCGCCGAGTTGTCGCTTCCGCTCCTCCTCCAACGAGTCGAACTCTGCCGCCACGCGGTTGGTATGGACGGTGCGCTCCTCGCTCTCGCCGAGGCGCTTCAGCTTGGCCTCATCCAGTTTCTTGACGATGTTCTTCTCGATGTTCTGCTCGCACTCCGTTCTGGTGGTGCCCCGTGCCCATACCTGCTCGTCAAGCGGAGGCCCCATGAAGTGCCAACTGATCTTCGTCCACCCGTAGCCCTCGAAGAGCGTCTCGCGGACGGCCCCGAACGTGGCGCTCGGGTTTTTGGCTTGAAAGTCAGCGATGAGGCGCTGAAGGCCCTTGCGCGACTTGTGGGTGAGAGTCGTCCTCTCGCGGCCTACGCGGGCCGTTACGGTGTGCTCGATGCAGACAATCGAACCTTGCTTCTTGCGGGGCACCCCCGCATTATGAACGGGCTACCAGAGTTTCGACCAGACATTCAAAGTGGCTATAGAAGCGATTCACGCGTGTCCAACCTACCTCACCTCAGTTCAAGTAGCCTCAAGACCCCTCTTTGGGGTTTTTGATCAGTCTTCGGAACTGAGGGTTGGGGGTTCGAATCCCTTCGTCCGCGCCAAGCCCCGCTTCCGATTCTCGTCCGGTAGGCCCTCGGCTACTGCTGCAGCAAGGGCTGGCCCTCGGCGACCCACGGTTCCGGCTTCGCGCCCTTCAGGTGGACGTCGAAGAAGTGGAGAGATCGCCGAGCGAAGTCGCGCTGGTTGGCTGGCTTCGCCGGAAAGTGGTTCTCTCCACGGTACACGATCATCACCAGCGGTTTCCCCATCCGGCGGAGGGTGTTGTACAGGTACTGGCCTTGGTGCCAGTCCACGGCCCCGTCCTGGTCCCCGAACACCACCATCAAGGGCGCCTGAAGGCCCTGGATCTGGAACAGAGGCGAGTTCGCCATGTAATCCTCCAGGGCCTCCCACCAAGGCACGCCCATGCGTCCCTGGCTGCTCTCGAAGATCTCCACGTTCGGCACTCCAGAGTTCCAGTAGAAGCTGTTGGACATCGAGATCAGCTCGGTGAGCGGCGCGCCGGCGACCCCCGCGCGGAACAGCCTGCTCTTCGTGAGGACGAATACGGTCTGATAGGCGCCCCAGCTGTGGCCAGCGAGACCGATGCGCTGAGCGTCCACGCCAACCCTCAACCGGAGCACGGCGCCGATGGCCGGCTCAAGGCAGTCGACCGCGGACAGCCCCGGGTGCCCTGTCCGATAGGCGATGTCCGGAAGGAAGACGAAATACCCCCTCTGGCTGAGCATCTGCACGTTGTAGGGGTCGGTGTCCGAAGGGAATCGGTAGGAGTGAAGACCGTCCGACTGCCGTTCGTAGATCACCGTCACCATCGGGTACGCGCCTCCGGGCTGGTAGCGCGCGGGGTAAACCAGAATGCCTTGCAGAGGCGCTCCCCAGCGGCTCTTGTAGCTCACCAGCTGGGCTTTGCCCCAAGCGAACCGCTCCTGCTGCGGGTTGGTTCGGAGTACCGGCTTCACGGCCTCGAAGCGGCCGTTCGTCACGTAGAAGCTCGGCGATTCCTGAAAGCTCTGGATCGCGAAGAGGAACCGGTCGCCGCCGGGGATCCTTCGCAGGCCTGAGAGCCGCTTGTCGTCGTAGGCCAGGACTGAGAACTCCCCGCTCGTCGTCCGCAGCCCGAAGCCCGAGCGTTTGGTCTCCTCGCCCTGCAGGGCGAAGTAGGTCGGCTTCCGGAGGTCAAGCAGCTCGTCGTCGGGATACACGTTGATCGGACGGCAGACGATCTTCTCCTCGCGGCCCCTGGTCAGCCGTTCGAAGGTGTCGGCTCGGAGATCGTAGACCCACGTGTCGTAGCGGTCGAAGAACAGGACCCTCCGACCGTCCGCCAGCCAAGCGGGGCTCGACTCGGCGGGTGGTTGGCGCCTCGGACCGTCGTAGAGCTCGTCCTCGAAGCGGACCCCCGCTCGCCGGGTGACCTCGCGCCGATGCAGGGTGTCCAAGTCCACCACCGAGTAATGTCCGTCCTGGTAGACCGCCGCCCAGGCTGCGTCCGGCGACAGGAACGGGTCCCACGCGGTCTTCTCGATCAGCTTCCGCTTCGAGCCGGTGGCAGGGTCGAGCACCCACCAATCGCTGAAGGTGAAACCTCCGACGACCTTCGACGTGCGGTAAGGACGCGGATCCTCGATCAGCACGCGGGAATGGCTCCGGGCGAGGACAGGCCGAAGCAGCAGGTCGTCGGTAGCCTGGACGAACTGGTTCGGACCGATGCGCCACAGGCCGAGGAAGGCCCGCCTCCGAAAGACAGACTCCTGTCGCTTTTGCAGGGGGATGGGATCGACGTCCTTCCAGTGCCAAACCTCGACGTCGGGGCGGTCTTCCGGCTTCTCCGGCTGCTTCGGCTTGTCTTTCCAAGGCCGGATGCCGAACGCGACGGAGTCTCCGGCCGGGTTCAGCTGGATCGGCACGTCCTCGACGATCCGGCAGCCGGCGGGGAAGCCCTCCGTCTTCTCCGGGTCGAGGATGACCGTGCGGGGCTCGGCTTCACCCGCGTTTGGAACGACGTGCAGTCGGTTGAACGGGCCTTCCTTTCCCTCGCGGTCCTCGCTCCACAGGAACGCCGCCGTGTCGCGGTCTTTGGCCCAAACCACGGGAGACGGACGCCCCTTGCCCCAGTGCACCGTTCGAATGGTTCTGCGAGCGGGGTCGAGCATCACGATGGACTGCGTGGGGCCTCCCGGCGCCAGCGCCGCCGCGAGGAGCGTCTGGCTCTCGTTCGCCGAGTAGCCGGTCACCCCCGCGATCGACCACACCTGCCCGCCGCTCAGCGGCTTCACCAGAAGCTCGCGGGTCGCAGGGACCGAAACCACCAGGAAGCCCGATTTCAGGAACTGGAAGGAACGGCCCTCCTCGAAGGTTTCCTCCGCGCCGTCCTCCAAGCGCCGGAGAACCACCTTGCTGGGCACCGGCTTGTTGGCCTTCTCCAGCTGCTCGCGCTCCTTCTGGCTGGGACCCTGCTGGTAGGCGATCCATCGGGAATCGTCCGAGAACGACCAGACGGGAGCGTTGGGCACGCTCTGCGTCTCCGGACCGTCGGTCTTGCGCACGACCAGGCGGAACTCCCCGTCGGTGGTTCGCAGCGTGCACGCGAACCACAGTCCATCCCGGCTCAGAGACGCCTGGAGGGGCACTTCCCACTGGCGCGCGTCCTCCAAGGTCAGGGTGGGTGGCGCCGGGGCTTGCGCGCGGGAGACGGTGGCGAGCAGGGTGGCGGCGAGCAGTGCGGTGCGCATGGCGGTACCCGCTTACATTACCGGGTCCGAACGGCCCCAACTGGAGGCTCGTGCAGATTGGGCCTCGCCGAGACGGGAGCTTGGCCTATAATAGTAGACAAAGATTGCCATGTTTGTCTACCTGTGCGTCTCGCGCTTCTACGTGCGGAACCTAGGGAGGGATTGCGACTCCAGCCCGGTGGTGGTGCTGGCCGGAGATCGCGTGCTGGACGCCAACGAGGCCGCGGCGCGGCGCGGCGTCGAGCCGGGCATGGGCCGCGCGATCTGCAAAACCCTCGTGCCCGACGCCGAGCTGCTGGCCTGGCGCGCCGACGACCATCGGGATAGCCAGCGTGCTTGGCTGGAGGTTTGTTGCAGGCACTCCGGCGTCGTGGAGCCCCAGGAGCAGCATGAGGCCTTCGTCGACCTTTCCGCGCACCCCTGCCCCGAGGACGTTCTCGGGCGGCTCACAGGCGACTTGAGAGACGCCGGCCATCCCGTTCGCTGGGGGGCCTCGGTGAGCAAGTGGGTCGCGCGGCTCGCCATGGAGGAGGGCGCCGGCGGTTCGGCTTGGTGCGACCCCGCGGGCTTCCTCGCCCCTTTGCCGGTGGCCCGCCTGACGCCCGTCCCGCCGGAGCATCGGGAGCGCCTGGAGCTTCTCGGATACCGGCGCATCGGCCAGGTGGCGGCGATCCCGCTCGAGCGTCTGCGTGCGGCGTTCGGCGCCGATGCGCTGCGGATCCATCGCGCCGCATGGGGGAGGCTCTCGGATCCCGTTCGGCCGATTTATCCGCCCCGCAGGGCTCTGGGCCGATTCCGGTTCCAATCTCCCGTGGAGCAGGCCGAGGCCGTCGAGGCCGGGCTGGTCCGGCTGGCGCGGCAGCTCGCCGGGAGGATGCGCGACGGCGACCTCCAGGGAACGCGCCTGTCGCTCGCTCTCGAAACCGAGTCCGGGACGCAGACCCGACAACGGGACTTCGCCAAGCCGATGCGGAGCGAGGCCTCGGTGCTGTTCGCCTTGAGGCTCCTGTGGCGTTCGATGGACGTGCGGGAGCCGGTCGAGGCTCTGGCTGCGGAGATTCCCGAGCTCAAGCCGTCGGATCGGCGCCAAGCCACTCTGTACCGGGTCGGCGCGGCGAGTCGTGGGGAACAAGCCGAGCCGGCCTTGGCGCCTCTGCTCGCGAAGTTCGGCGAGCACGCCGTGCGGTCGGCCTCGCAGCTGGAGCAGCCACGCTCCAAGCGCGTGCTGAGGGCGTGGAAGGAGGGTCTGGGATGGATCTGAGCGACCCTCGCCTGTTGGCATGGTGGCGCGAGACGGGCGAGTGGTGGCGCTTCGAGCCGGTGCGCGAGACGGTGCGGTACCTCGATAGCCGGGGCGTGCGGCGCGAGGTCGTGCGCGAGCTTCCGCCGGTGGCGGCCTCGTGGAGCCCCCAACCGATCACCGTGGAAGACCGGCGGGAGGATGTCTCTCTGCGCCCGTGTCGCAAGGACGGCTCGGCCGCGAGAGGCGCCCGCCTGCCGAAAACGCGCGACGAGAAGGTCTCCCTCGCCTGCGGGGCGTTCGCCGACCGCGACCGGCCTCTGCTCCAAGCCCGGCGGGCGCCTCCGCACGCCCGAGGCTACGCCGCTCTGCACGTGCTGAGCGGCTATGCGTTCGGTCGGGGAGCCATGCTGGCCGAGGAGGTGGCTCTGGCGGCGGCGGAGGCCGGCGTCCCGGTCGTGTGTCTCGCCGATCCGTTCTCGCTGATGGGAGCCTTCGAGTTCGCCCTGGCGGCGCGCAAGGCGGGCGTCCGGCCGCTCATCGGTGCGAGCTTCGAGATGCCGGAGGGAGGGGAGATCGCGCTGATCGCCCGCACCCGCCGCGGCTATGAGAGCCTGTCGCGCCTGATCACCGACTGCCACCTCGAAGAGCCGCGCCTGTACCCTCTCTGCAGCTGGGAGCGGCTTGAAAGGCACGCGCGGGACCTGATCTGTCTCACGGGGGGTTCGGACGGCTTTCTGGCGAGATTCCTGATCCGTCGCGACGAGGAGGGCGCCCGGAGGGCGCTGCGCCGACTGGCCGATCTCTACGGCGCGGACAACGTCGCGATCGAGGTGGAGCGCAGCTTCCTGCCTTGGGAGGCGTCGCTCAATCGAAGGAAGCTGGAGCTGGCCGATGCCTCGGGGGTGTTGGCCGTGGCCGGCGGACCGGTGACCCACGCCCGCCCCTCAGACTTTCCCGCCCAGGACGTGCTGGCGTGCATCGAAACGCTCTGCACGATCGAGGAGGTGATCGGCCGCAAGCCGCAGCGCCACCCGGATCAGCCGCAGGTTCCCGTCGTTCCGAGGAGGGCCATGAACGCCGAGCGGTACCTGCGCTCGCCCGCCCAGATGGCGGAGCTGTACGCCGATCGCCCGGAACTGCTCGAGGCGAGCCTGCGGATCGCGGAACGCTGCGACGACGACGTGCTTCCCGGACGCACGCGGCTGCCGTCGCTCTTCCCGGACCCCGTGCACGCCCTGCGGGAGATCACGTACCTCGGCGCCTGCGAGAGGCACGGCCGGGTGACGGAAGCCCTGCGCCGCCGACTGGACTCGGAGCTGGAGCGGATCGGGCGGTTGCGGTTCGCCGACCACTTCCTGATCGCATGGGACGCCGCTCGCTGGGCCAGGGAGCAGGGAATCCTGCTCAGCGGGCGGGGCTCGGTGGTCGACAGCGCCGTGGCCTACTGCCTCGGCCTCTCGCGCATCGACGCGTTCCGGCACAACCTCCACTTCGACCGGTTCCTGCCGGAGGACGGCAGCAAGCGGCCGGACATCGACATCGACTTCGAGGCGGCGCGCCGCGACGAGGTCCGGGACTACCTCGCCCGCAAGTACGGCGAGGACCGCGTGGCGACGGTGGCCGCCTTCGGGGCGTACTGCTCGCGCGGCATCGTGCGCGGCGTCGGCAAGGTGTTCGGCCTGCCGGAGGAGACGATCGGCTTTCTCGCCAAGCGGATCCACGGCGGCGTGTCGCCCGATCGGCTGGAGGAGGCCCTGGAGAAGCGGCCGGAGTTGCGCGACAGCGGCGTCCCCAAGGAGCGCTTCCGTTGGGTGTTCCGCCTCGCCGGCCGCCTGATGGACATCCCTCAGAACGTGCGCGCGCACTCCTCGGGGGTCGTGATCTCGGCCGAGCCGATCGCCTGCACCGTCCCCGTCATGCGATCCGGCATCGAGAGCGTTCGGATCATCCAATGGGACAAGCGCAGCGCCAAGCACTGCTTCGACAAGTTCGATCTGCTCTGCCTGAGGGGCCACGACGTGCTGGCGGGCACGCAGGAGCGGGTTCGCCTCCAGGATCCCTCCTTCCGTGTGGAGGACTTGCCGCTGGACGACCCCGAGGTGTACCGCACCATGAGGTCGGGCCACCTCATCGGCATCCCCCAGTCGGCCTCCCCCGCGATGCGGCAGGCCCACGTGCGGATGCGCACCGAAAACCTCCACGACGCCAGCCTCGTCCAGGCGGGCATCCGACCGGGGGTCGGAGGGGCGGTGAAGCTGAACGAGCTGATCGCGCGCCGGCGGGGCCTCAAGCCGTACGCCTTCGAGCATCCCGAGATGGAGCGCATTCTTGGCCTGACCTACGGCATCGTGGTGTTCCAAGAGCAGGTCGACCAGCTGCTCCAAACCTTCTGTGGCTACAAATCGGGCGAGGCGGAGGACATCCGCGACGCGATCTACAAGCGCCGAAGGGAAGACTTCGCCGAATCGATCCGCTCCGAGGTGGTGCGGCGGGTCGTGGAGCGAGGCTTCGGCGAGGAGCTCGCCGCCCGTGTCTACGACCTGGTCGCCGGGTTCAAGGGCTATGGGTTCGCCCAAGGCCACGCCCTCGCGTTCGCAGAGATCTCCATCCGCTCGATCTACTGCCAGCAGAATCTGCCGGCGCCTTACTTCGCGGCCTTGCTGAACGCGCAGCCGGCGGGCTACTACGGCCCCTGCACCATCGCCAACGAGGCCCGGTGCAGGGGAGTGGCGGTGCTGGGCCCCGACGTGAACTTCAGCGGATACGACTTCGAGGTCGAGGACGTTCGCTCGGACGCCGACCCGAAGATCGTGGTGCCGGCCGGAGGGGTGCGCGTCGGCCTGCGGCAGGTTTCGGGCATCTCCGAGCAGCTGGCGCGGGGCATCGTTCGCGAGCGAGCGAACGGTTTCTACGACTCGGTCTTCGACTTCTGCGCGCGCCTGCGCCCCAACCGCGACGAGCTGGAGCGCCTCGTTCTGTGCGGGGCGTTCGACCGCATGCACCCCAATCGGAGGGCCGTGCTGTGGGCGGTGCCGGCCGCGCTGGATTGGTCCGCGGGCGCAGCCGAAGGGGCCCTGCCGCTGCTTTTTCGAGAGCCGGAGCTGCCCGAGGTGGAGGACTTCTCCGAGCGGGAGAAGGCGATTCTCGAGCGGAGGGTGCTGGGGATGGACGTGCGCAGGCACCTGATGGCGTTCGAGCGCGGCCGAGTGCGCTCCAGGGGAGGCTTGACCGCCGCGGAGGCCTCCCGCCTCGCTCCGGGCACGCGCGCGTTCGTCGTGGGCAACCCGATCCGTCTGCGCTTCCCGCCGACGCGGAGCGGCCGCCGAGTCCTCTTCTTCGATCTGGAGGACGAAACCGGTCTGCTGAACGTGACGGTGTTCGAGGAGACCTACCAGCGCGATGGACACGCGATCGTCTGCTCGCCCTACGCGACGGTCCTAGGAGAGGCGCAGGATAGGGACGGCTACACCGCCTTTCTGGCCCACCGCGTGTTTCCGTATCGCCCGACCCTCGCCGAGGAGGCCTCGGAGGAACGACTCCCCGTCGGCGCAGCAGACTTCCTCGTCGGCTAGGGAACGCCAGAAAATTGCGCGAATGAGATCAATTATCGCACTTGATCTGGTACAACCACTGTTAAGACTCGATGGCCGCCCGAATGAAAACTGGGAACAAATGCCCAGATGCGTGTGTAGAATGAATCCAGTGGCCCGATCCCAGACGATGCCCCGCGAGCCCGAAGCGTCCCGGCGGACTTCCCCCGAGGAGATCCGACTGGAGCGCGAGCGCCTCCTGCAGCACCCGCTCGTCATCGAGATGCTCGAGGGCTACCCGGGCTTCGCCGCGATTCTGGACTCGAACCGCCAGATCCTGGCCATCAACCAGAAGGCGAAGGAGCTGATTCGAGACAAAGAGTTGGACTCCGTGATCGGCCTCAGGATCGGCGAGGCCATCGGTTGCGTGCACTCCGGAGAAAGTCCCAAGGGGTGCGGGAACGCCTGCGTGTGCTTCGAGTGCGGCGCCGCCCAGGCGGTCCGCTCCACGCTGCAGTCGGGCGGCCCGTGCGCCGAGGAAGCGCGTCTGGTGATCGAGCAGGGCGGTGTCCGGGAGTTCCTCGACGTGATGGTCTACACGAGCACCGTCCACATCGACGGGGAGCCGCACACCATCGTCACGATCAAGGATATCGCGGACGAGAAGCGCCGGCAGCTTCTTGAGAGGATCTTCTTCCACGACGTCTTGAACACCGCGGCTGCCATCAATAGCCTGGCCTCGGTAATCAGGATGCAGTCCTCGATCGAGGAGGTGCGACCCCTCAGCGAGATGCTCGCCGTCTCGGCCGAGCAGCTGATCCGCGAGATCCAAGACCAGCGCGACTTGGTGAACGCGGAGCGCGGGGAACTCGTGGTTCAGATCGAGCCGGTTTCGATCGCCAAGGTCCTCAAGGTTGTGGAGGATCTCTACTCCTCGCACGACCTGGCGGAGGGGCGGGTGTTCCGCGTCGTCGCGCCCGCTTCGGACTGCATGGTGGAAACGAGCCGCGTTCACCTCATCCGGTGCATCGGCAACCTCGTCAAGAACGCCTTGGAGGCCACCGCCGAGGGAGGGCAGGTGACGGTCCAGGCTCGCGAGGAGGGTCCCGAGGTCTTCTTCGAGGTCCACAACGACGGCGTGATGCCCGAGAGCGTGCAGAGGCAGATCTTCCGCCGCTCGTTCAGCACGAAGGCCGAAGCCGGCCGGGGCTTGGGCACCTACAGCGTCAAGCTGCTGGTGGAGTCCTACCTCCAAGGCAAGGTCTCCTTCGTGTCCTGCCCAGCGGAGGGCACCGTCTTCCGCATCCGCCTCCCCAAGAAATTCCCGAGAAGCTCCACATAGGGAACTGCAACCGTCCCGCCCTTCCGTAGGACTGGGTGTGGCGATCTCCTACCGCGACGGCGCCGAGGAGAGGGTCGGTCGCATCCTGCGAGCTTCTGCGGACTTGTCTTCGCTCGCTCTGCTGGCACCCGAGGGAAGCGACTGGGAGCTGGTCTATCATTTGGCCCCCGAGCGCGGCAACCTGCTGAGGCCGTTCGACTTCGAAGGTCTGTCCGTGCTCGAGCTCGGAGCCGGGATGGGAGGAGCCTCGCGCGTCGTCGCGGAGCGATGCGCCCGCTATGTGGGTGTGGAGGGTGCGCCCGATCGGGCCGTGGCCCTTCGGGAGCGCCTCCGCGATCTGCCCCACGCCTCGGTCGAGGTCTGCAATCTGGCGGACTTCGTCACCGACGAGCGCTTCGACGTCGTTCTCCTGGTCGGCGTGCTGGAGTACGCGGCGCTGTACGTGGATTCTCCCGGAGGCGACCTGTCGCCCTTCGAGCACGTTCTCGAGTGCGCTTGCGCGTGGCTCAAGCCGGGCGGGGCGCTCATGGTGGCCATCGAGAACCGGAATGGCCTCAAATACTGGGCCGGAGCCCCTGAGGACCATACGAGCCGACCGTTCGACGGCATCGTGGGCTATCCCCATCGGAACTCGCCCCGCACCTTCTCCCGGCGGGTCTTGTTGCAGCTGCTCCGGTCGGCCGGGCTGGGCTCGGTGGACGAGTTCTACCCCTGGCCCGACTACAAGATGCCTTCCGTGATCGTGAGCGGGAGGCTCGTGCAGAGCCACCCGTTCTTCGCCGCCGAGCTGGTCGGGGACGCGCAGGCTCGCGCCTTGTTCCGCCATCCGGAGAACTTCCCGCTGAGTCTGGCCGCGATGGAGTTGGCACGAAGCGGACTGCTCCACGAGTTCTCGAACTCCTTCCTCTTCGTGGGCTTTGCCCGCGGTGGCGAGGACTTGCGAGGCCGCCTGCTGCGCCGGCTCTTGGACGAAGGGGAGCTCGCATGGCACTATTCGCTCAAGCGCAGGGTTCCAGCTGAGACGGCCTTCGCCTCCGACGGATCCGAAGGATTGGTTGTTCGGAAGCGGTCCCTGGCGCCGGGTTCCAGCGAGTTCGAGACGGTCCGCTGGTTGCCAAGGCCGGAGCAGCCTGCGAGGCTGGAGCGCTCCGTGTTCCATCACCTGCGGGCTCTTGCCTTCGCAGGTCGGGCGGAGGAGTTTCAGGACACGCTGGAGCGGTTCTTGGACTGGGCGTTGGATCGGTACGGGCTCCCGGATGGCGGGATTTCGCCCGAGGCGCTCGACGTCAACCCAACCAACGCCGTTCCCGACGGCCAAGGGTTCGATCTCTTCGACATCGAGTGGGTGTCCAGGGAGCCGATCCCTGCCTCATGGTTCATTCTCCGGACCCTGTTCACGATCGAGGATGCCGTCGCGATGTTCCCGAGCCCGCCCTGGAACACCCTGGCAGAGCTCTACGCGCTCCTTTGCCGAAGGTACGGCATCAGTCCAGACTTGGACAGCGACCTCGCTCGGGAGGCGCGCCTTCAGACCGACACGCACCGCCATCTGACGGCTGAGTCCGTGCGCGACGCCCTCTCGGCCCGCTTCAAGGATGCGCGGTCCGGCTCCGGCTACCAACGCGATGCGGCGGCCGACTGGAGCCTCCGTAAGGCGCTCTCGGGGGGCGACGCCCCGATTCGGATGATCGCGAGGATGCTGCTCAGGGCCGTCGTCCGCAGGGTCTTCCGTCTGTTCCGAAGGACCAGAATCAGGCCCAGCGGAGCGCCGCCCGTCGGCATGGCCGGCTCCAGCCTCGGCTTCGGTATCCTTGTGGAATGGCTCGGTCGTTCCTGACTTGGGAGCTCGTGAGGGGTCGATTCCTCCAGTCGTTGGAGGGTCTGACCCACGAGCAGCTCAACTGGCGCCTGCACCCCGGGGCTCTCACCATCGCGGAGATGGCGGTGCACGTCGCCGGCGTGGAGGTCTCTTTCGCCGCCCAGCTCACCGACACGGTCCTGGAGGGCGAGCTGGCACGCTTGGCGAAAGCCGCCACCGACGGCGTGGTGAACCAGGAGCCGTTCCCGTTCTCGGCAGAAGAGTTGACTCCGGAGAAGGTCGCATGGTGCCTCGCCGAAGGGGATCGCTTCGCACGCCCGCTGCTGGAGAGCCCGACGGCAGAGCTGATGGCCAAGAAGATCGTGAGCGCCTTGGGTCCGGTTATCGACGGTGAGGGGGCCCTGGCACGGCTCGCCTACCACCCCGGATACCACCACGGCCAGGCGTACCTCGTCATGACGGCTCCGGGCTTCCCATCGGGGGACCGTTCGTGAGCGAGGAGCGTTCGATCGCTCAGCTCGCCATCGACGCCTTGGTGCGCCTCCTCGAGAGGCACCCCGAAGCACCCGTCCAGTGGACGCGCACCGAGTCGTCCCTCGAGATCGCCCCAACTGTGGAAGGAGGCTTCACGGTCTCGGTGTACGACGAGGCAGGAGAAGCCATGGTCGCCGCAAACCGTTGGCACAGCCATTACGACGATCCGGCGCAGGCCGCCTACTGCGCGGTCTGGCTGCTGACCCCCTTCTACCGCATCGTGCAGGAGCTGAAGGCGGGGGTCCTGGTGGCCACGTGGCTGGAGCGGTACGGCCCGGATGGCTGGGAGCCGATGGAGCCGGTCTACTTCCTGAACCCTGCGGACAAGCCGAGCTGGACCCTGCAAGGGGATGAGCGGTTCGTACGGGCCTACCACACGCAGAGCGTGCTGCCGATGGCGGAGGCGTTTCGCAGGGCCGTGCCGGATGCCGAGCTGGCCCCGGACGGGATGCCGCCCGGAACGGTCTTGGGACGGTTCGCGGTCGAAGCCGAGTCCGCAGTGGCGCCGGGCTTGGTTGACGAAGAGGCCCCCTGACCCGTCCCAGGATCGCGCAGAATGGTCGCGTGCAAGCAAAGGACTTTCTGATTCGGCTCACCCGCGAGCAGCTCGAGGCTCTGTTCCGAAACGCCAGGGCTCTGCCCGAGGACCGCTTGGATTGGAGGCCGATGGACCAAGGGCGCAGCGCCCTCGATCAGGTGCGGGAGTGCGCGGCCATCCCGAGGCTGCTGACGCGGGTCCTGCGCGAGCGGGCGTTCAACGTCGGCAGCGAGGAGATGGAAGCGCTGCGCGCGGAGTGGGCGACCTGGAGCTTGGACGAGGCGGAGCGGATCGGTCGCGAGGAGACCGAGACGTTTCTCGAAGTGCTTGCCTCCATGAGTGAGGAAGAGCTGCAGAAGCGCATCCCGGTACCCTTCTTCGGGGGTGTGGAGCGCACGCTCGCCGAAATCGCCTCCACGCACGTTTGGAACCTGATCTACCACATCGGCCAGATCGCCTACATCCAGACGCTGCTCGGGGACCGCGAGATGCACTGAAGGGTCGGCTCAACCCTGCAGAAACGCTCCCAAGCGTCCTGGGAGCCGCAAGGGGTCGGGTAGCGTCTCCCGGAATCTCCGCACGAGGAGCGCCGCCCCGACCAGCGCCACACCGGCCGCCACAAGGAACATCCAACGCAGCCCCAGAGACTCGGCGACGAAGCCGAGCAGGATCGGGCCGCTGGTCGTGGCCGCCCCGGACACCGTGGCCAGCCGCGCTTGCGCCTGGCCTCTGGTGTTGTCTGTCGCGAGGTCGTTGATCAAAGCCACGGAGATTACGCCGACGATGCCGAAGTTCAGTCCGTGCAGCAGCTGCACGAGGAACACGTGGAGCGGAGCGAGACACGCGGCGTACAGCGCCAGCCGCACGGGCAGGAGCAGGTAAGTCAGCACCATCAGGGGGCGCCGACCGTACCGATCCGACAACCGCCCCGACTGGCGCATCACGAGCACTTCGCACACCACGCCTCCCGCGAACATCGACGTGACCCAGAGTGGCGTTCCTCCAAGCTCCCTCATGAACAGGGAGAGGAAGTTCGAGGCGCCGTAGAGAGCGAGGGTGTACAGAAAGTGGCAGGCGAGGAACACGCGCAGGTTCGCGGGAAGAGGCGCCCTGCGGGGGGTGCCCGGTGCCCGAGGGCCGTTCTTCCGATCCGGCACCGCGAAAGCCAGCAGGCCGATCGGCGCGAAGAGGAGCGGGACCGTGGAGAACGCGCGGTCCAGCAGGGCGCGGTCGATCGGACCCCCTTGGCGCGTGAGCAGCAACCCGGTCAGGAGGCTGACGCAGATGTAGCCGATGGAGCCCCAGAGGCGGTAGTTCGCATACACGGCCCCTCCCGACTTGCTCGAAACCATCCTCCCTACGAGCACTCCACCGACCGCCGAGAGGTAGATCACGCCGTTCTGGCCGATCGCCTGCAGCAACAGAAAGGCGGGTACAGAGCGCACGAAAGGGAACGCTAGGTACGCGGCGCCGGCGGCGATGGCAGAACCGAGGATGAACGGCCGACGGGTGTCCCATGCGTCCGAGAGCCTCCCCCAGAGCGGCTGCACCAGAAGAGAAGCCCCCGTGCCCAAGCCGAGCAGCCACCCGATTTGCCTGCGGTCCAGACCCGCGGACTCCAGATACAAAGGTACGAAAGGTTGGAGGAAGCCGAACGTGGCCGTCACCAGAAAGAGGAACGCGATGAGGGACAGGCTGCGCCAAACGGGCACGTCGGACTGGGCCACAGGACATTCAAGCTCATGCGCCCGGGCCCTCGCAACGGTGCTGGAGGCCACAATGGGCATGTGGAGAGCCTGCAGTCCGGGGACCGCGAGAGGCTGCGACAGGAGGCGCACGCGTGGGTGGCGCGTCTCGCACCCTTGCTCGAGGACGATCCGGCCGCCACGGAGGCCGAG
>CALGMO010000036.1 GCA_937961665.1 uncultured Fimbriimonadaceae bacterium | reverse complement strand
GGGAGTTCGACCGGCTCGTACGCGTACTCCCCGTCGGCGAGGCGAGACGGCACGAACAGCACCTCCATCTTCTTGGCAAGTCCGACCATCGGCACCGCCAAGCCGAGCTCGTCGCGCACCTGGAGCGCCGCGGAGAGCTGCCCCTTGCCCCCGTCGACGAGGATCAGGTCGGGCAGGGTGGCGAACTTGGGGTCCCCTTCGAGGAAGGACCTCAGCCTCCGAAGGAGCATCTCCCCCATCATCGCGTAGTCGTTCGGGCTCTCCGGGTGGAACTTGATGCGGAAGCGGCGGTACTCGGACTTGGCCGGCGCCGCGTCCTGGAACACCACCATGGACCCCACGGGCGCCGTGCCTTGGATGTTGGAGATGTCGTAGCCCTCGATTCGGCGGGGCGGCGTGGCCAGACCGAGCGCCTCCTGCAGCTCGCTCAGAGCCGCGTCGGCGAACTCCTCCCTGCGCTGGGCCTCGAGGCTGAAGGTTGCGAGCGCCTGCTCCGCGTTCGCGGCGGCCAGGTCCACCAGCTTCATCTTCTCCCCTCCCTGGGGCACCTCGATCGTGACCGCCGAGCCGCGCTTGGACCGAAGCCACTGTTGAACGATCCGTCGCTCCTCGATCTCCACGGGCAGAAGAATCTCCCTCGGCACCTCCGGCGCGTCGGCGTAGTACTGCTTCAGGAACTCCTGCACGGCCTCGCCCGGCGGCGCCTCGGCCGCCCCCTCCAGCAGATACTGGCGCTGGCCGATCAGCTTCCCGCCCCGGATGAACAGCATCTGGATGGCCGCGCCGCGCTCGTCCTTGACCACGGCGATCACGTCCTGGTCCTCGCCGTCGGTCGAAAGGACCTTCTGCTTCTGCAGGACCTCGTCGAGGGCCTTCAGCTGGTCCCGGAGCTTCGCGGCCCGCTCGAACTCGAGGCGCTCGACGGCCTCCTGCATCTCGGCCTTCAGGACGTCCGCCAGCTCCTCCTCCTTGCCGGAAAGGAACCGCTCCACGCGCCGGATCACGTCGGCGTAGGCGCGCTCGTCCGCCAGGCCCGCGCAGGGAGCGAGGCACTGCCCGAGGTGATGGTAAAGGCACGGCCGCTGCACCGCCTTGCCCGTCCAGCTCTTGCCGCAGGGAATCAGCGGGAAGAGGCGGTGCAGCAGCTGGATCGTCTCGCGGACGGCGAAAGCGTTGCTGTAGGGGCCGTAATAGCGGCCTCCGTCCTTGCGCGGCCTGCGGGTGAACACGACGCGGGGGAACCGCTCGTTCGTGATCGCGATGAACGGGTAGCTCTTGTCGTCCCGCAGGCGGACGTTGTACGGCGGCCGGTGCCGCTTGATCAGGTTGCACTCCAGGACGAGCGCCTCGAGCTCGCTGTCGACGACGATCCACTCCACGTCGCGCACCTTGGAGACCATGCGCGCGATCCTCGGCCCGTGCCTCGTGGAGGGCTGGAAGTACGTCCGCACGCGGTTCCGGAGCGAGACCGCCTTGCCGACGTACAGCACCTCGCCGTCCTGCCCACGGAAGATGTAGCATCCCGGCTGCTTGGGCAGCTGCTGGAGCTTGGCGGCCACGGCGTCCGTCGGCGCGTTGCGAGGCATCGGCACAGAGGATTCTACTAACCCAGCAAGGCCGCCATGCGGCCCACCGGCCCTGCGCCGGTGGCGTAGAGTAAGCCGTGAATCGAAAACGCGTTCTATGGATCGCAGCGCTGGCTCTCCTCGTGGCGATCGTTCTTCGGAGCGGGAGCGAATCCCCCGGTCCGCGCCCGGGAACCGGAGGCCCCGCTTTCTCGGCCCAGGCCTCGGACGGGAAGACGTACTCGTTGCCGGACCTGCTCAGCCGAGGTCCCGTGGTGCTCTACTTCATCAAGGCCGATTGCCCGGTGAACGCGGACGCCGTGGGGCACTACAACAAGATCGCGCAGGCGTACGAGGGCGGCAAGGGAACGTTCCTCGGCGTGATTGACGGCGACGAGTCGGTGTACCGCGAGTGGCAGAGGAGGTTCAAAGCGCCGTTCCCGGTGCTGTACGATCCCGAGCTCAGGATCATCGGCATGTACGGCGCGGAGCGATCGCCGTGGATCGTGGCGCTGGACAAGGACGGCAAGGTGGCGCTCACCCAGAAGGGTTTCTCGGAGAAGGAGCTGGAAGAACTGAGCAGGCACGTCGCCCGAGCGTTCGGAGCGCCGGTTGCGGAGATCTCCTTCCGGGGCGCACCCGAGGTGCCCCGCTTCGGGTGACCGTTCTAAAGGAGGGTCGCCCGTGGGGCGGCCGTTTCAGCAAGGGCCCGGTCGCGTCGCGCGGCCGGGCCCTCTTCGCATCTTCGGGCCACCCCCGCCCCGTCGAGGTTAGAACAACGCGAGGAGCAGAATTCCGTCCAGAACGAGGAGCGCCGCCGACTGAACGGCGACGGCCACCCCGGCGCCTCGGATCGCGGCATCCGGACGGCGGGCCAGCGCGGCGCCGACGAGCAAGCAGAGCACGTTGAACGCCTCGCTCCCGATCAGCAGTCGCCGCAGTTCGGCGGCATCGTTCGTCGGGTTGCCCGCCGCGAACGCGACGACGGCGAGGTTGATCGCGCACCACGCCGCGCTGACGATCCAGAACCAGCGGACGGCGAGATCGGGCTGGCGTCTGGCCAGAGCCGCGACGGCCAGCGCCAGCCACGCGGCGCTCCAAGCGGTGAGCCTGGCAAGGTGGTCGGCCTGCAGCTGGTGCAGCTCCATGGCCGCATTCTGGAGCAAATGCCGATGAAACCGCGGCCGAATCTCGCACGATGGAGAGATAGAAGGAAACATGGAGCATCCAAACCTCGATCCCGATCTGTTCGCTTCCGTCCTTCAACCCCTCCGAGAGGCTTGCGACGCGGAGAAGGCCCGAGTCGTGGAGCTCGTCAGTGCGGACCGCCTCGCCGAGGCGGAGGGGCTGCTGCGGGCGCTTGTCACGTTGAGGGAGATCCTGTCCCGCGCCGAGGCCGTTGCTGCCGACTACCAAGCGTGGTACAGGGGGAGTTGGCCCGCGTCGATCAAGGACGCGGTCGCAGAGGCCTCCTCCGTCGCGGGCATCGCAACCGAAGCGGCGCCGGAGCCGCAGCCCGCACCGCAAATCCCCGCTCCGCAAGTTCCCACCGAGGAGATCGCTCCTCCCGCCCCGTCCGAGCAGACGACCCTCGAGCCACCCGCCGCCGAGGAGACGACGGTCGCTCCGGAAGCCCCGTCGGTGCAAGAAGAGGCGCCCAAGACCACTGCGGCGGTGGCGGAGCCGGTTGAGGCGGTCTTTCCACCCCCAAAGCCCGAGCGCAAAACGCTGACGCCGGCGGAGCGGAACAAGCGCTCGCAGCTCGAGCGGGAGTTTCGGGAGGTCTGCCAGGCCCTGAGCGAGCTGAACGGCAAAGATGAGTGGACGCTGGAGGACCGGGCGCGGGCGAAGGCAAACCTCTGCCTGCTTCGTGCCCTGGAGCTGGAGCTGCGTCCCCTCGGCTTCGACACCGCGGCGATTCGCGAGGAGAGCCGTTACTTCGGCGGCGTCATCGGCAGGCAGTCCGGGAACGGTTCGTCGAACCTGGCCACCGAGGTCGCCAGCGGAAAGCCCGAGGACTGGAGGGACTACGCCCGAGCCTTCCAGTGCCTGGCCGAGGGAGAGAAGGCGGCCGCCTGGATCCGTGAGCACCCCGGCAACAGGGACTACCGCAAGGTTCTGAACGATCTTGCGGCTTGCGGCCACATCGTGTACCGCCTGCACCTGGAGCGGCGCCTGCCGTTCGACAAGCAGCAGGAGGCGTTCAAGAAGTTCGTCGAGGAGATCGCGGGAGACGCGCAGATCCAGTGCTGGATGGCGCCGGACAACGGCGGTCCGAAGACCGACAGGGTGTTCAAGCTCGCCGAGGGCTTCGCGCAGAAGTTCCAGGGCGAGGTGGTCGCAAGGTTGAAGGCGGCCGAGCGGGAGTTTCTTCTCGCGCATCTGATCGATTTCGTCTCCGCGCCGTACGAGGGGGACGACTTCCTGGACGTTCTGGAGAAGAAAATCGAGGCCTGCCTGAAGGCCGGCACGCAGCCCTCGAACAAGAAGCTTCGCGAGTGCCTGGTGCCGTTCGCCGCCATTCTGCGGCCGGGGACGGGGCAGTACGGGAAGCTCATCGAGTACGTGCGCGGCGACGCGTTGAACGATGTGCGCAACGACCCCGGAGCCCTGGCGGGCAAGGACACGGAGGTGGAGGCCGTCTCCGACGAGGAGCACCAGCGTCGCGTGGAGGACCTGCAGAGGCTGCTGCGCGGCAAGCGGATGCTGATCGTCGGCGGGGCCAAGGGTCAGGCGCAGCGGAAACACGCCATCGAGAAGATGCTGGAGCTGGCCGACGTCGAGTGGCCGGACGTGGAGAAGGACGACACGCTCGACGTCTTCTGGCCGAGGCTGGAGAAGGCGGACATCGCGGTTCAGCTGATCAAGTTCTGCCGCCACCACTACGCCGAGGTGCTCCGGGAGGGCAAGGAGAAGGGCAAGATGGTGGCGCGGATCAAGGGCGGGCTCGGCCTGAAGCGGATCGCCCTGGACCTCCACGAGCAGCTGATCGCCAACCAGAGCGGCAACGGCAAGTAGCCTCTGACGGCAGGGCGCGAACGAGCGCGGGCGGGGCCGACGGCCCCGCCCGCTCTCGTGTCTCTCCGGCGACGGGCGCTAGTTGGGCGGCGAGGTGATGGAGAACCCTTGCGCCGTGAGCTCCTGGCCGATGTGCCGGAGCTTCTTCATCGCCCGCAGCTCGATCTGTCGCACGCGCTCGCGCGTCACGTTCAGCTCCGCACCGACCTCCTCGAGGGTCCGGGCCTTCCCGTCGTCGAGGCCGAAACGCAGTCGGACGACGTCCCGCTCGCGGCTCGTCAGGCGTCCGAGGATGCTGTCGATCTCCTCCCGCCGGATGAGCGACCAGGTCACGTCGCTGGGCGTGGGCATGTTCGTCGACTGGACGAAGTCGCCGATCGAGCTGTTGTCCTTCTCGCCGACGGGCGTCTCGAGCGAGAGCGGCTCGACGGCCACGCGCATCATCTCGCGCACGCGGTCCACGCTCAGGTTCACCTCGCGCGAGATCTCCTCCTCGGTCGCTTCGCGCTGGTACTCCTGCTGCAGCCGGCCCGCCGTCTTGACGACCTTGTTGATCAGCTCGGCGACGTACACCGGGATGCGGATCGTCCGGCCCTGGTTGATGATCGCGCGGGCGATCGCACGGCGGATCCACCAGGTGGCGTAGGTCGAGAACCGGAAACCCTTGGACCAGTCGAACTTCTCGACGGCGCGGATGAGGCCGAGGTTGCCCTCCTGGATGAGGTCGGCCAGCGGGATGCCCCTCGCGTTGTACTTCTTCGCGATGCTGACCACCAGCCGCAGGTTCGACTCGATCAGGTGGCGCTTGGCCTCCAGCCCCTCGCGCTCCACCCGCTCCAGAATCTGGGGGGTCAGCTCCTTGGGCTTGCCGTACTGGCCCACGTCCTCGCGCTGGAGCAGGCGCAGCAGCTCGTTGTGCTTGCCCTTCTGGGCCAGCTCCCGTGCCATGACCTTGACCGCGAGGTCGACTTCCTGCTCCGGAGTCAGCAGCGAGGCGCGCCGCGTCTGGCGCATCCACATCTCGAGCTCTTCGGAGTCGTCGTGAACAACCTCCTCCGGGAGCTCGTCCAACTCGTCGTCGGTCTCCAGTTCCAGAAGCTCGTCTTCGGCCGGCTCCGCAGCAAGGTCGTCCACCAGCCCGCCGACGCCCTCCATGTAGGCGTGCCGCGCGGGGTTCCGAACGGTGATGGCCCGACCGCGCTTAGGCGCGGACAAACCGGGGTCTGAGGGCATGTCTGTCGATACCTCCAACGTCTTCAAAACTCTTCTTGCTCCTACGGGTTTCTACGTCCTCGCGTTGAATCCCTCTTGACAGGAGCAGCCGGGTGCGCGGAATACTGGAAAGGACTGGCATTCGTCGCAGGCCATTTCAGGTTAACACAACTTTTGCGCCCTGCCAAGGGGATTCTCTCCGGCGGCGACGTTGCCACCCGTTCGCTTGGTCCTGAGGCACGCGTCGTGCCACAGCCTTAATACAGACGCTTTTTGGCGCCTCCTTCGTTTCGCGTTGCGCGGCCATTCGCAACGTTTCGACCCTTCTCCCGGTTCTTCTGCCGGGATTCGAGCGACTTCGCGCGCGTCCTTCGCCGTTCACACTGGGTCCAAAGGACCATGGCCGCGGAAGGAACGTATGGGGACCGCCACGAAATGGGAGGAGTGTCCAACCAACCGCCCTTCCGCCAGATCCATCTCGACTTCCACACCTCGGAGCACATTCCCGAAGTCGCTTCGGAGTTCGATCCCGAGGAGTTCGCGGCGACGCTGGCGGAGGCCCGCGTGCAGAGCGTCAACCTGTTCGCCAAGTGCCACCACGGTTGGCTCTACTTCGACAGCGAGCTGCCGTGGAAGCACCCGGGTCTGCGCAGGAACCTCTTGGTCGAGCAGGTGAAGGCCCTGCACGGCCGAGGGATCCGTTGTCCGGTGTACGTCTCGGTCGGGTGGGACGAGCTTCAGGCGCGGCTGCACCCGGAGTGGATCGAGCTCCATGCGGACGGCCGGCGAGAGGGGGCGGCCCCCCTCCAGCCCGGATGGAGGAAGCTGGACTTCGCCTCCCCCTATCTGGACGTGGTCGAGCGTCAGGTGCGCGAGGTCTGGAGGGCCCTGGGTGCCGAGTGCGACGGCTTCTGGTTCGACATCCTGTACGCGGCGGGCGTTCACGGGCCATGGTCCCTGCGACTGTTCGACGAGCTCGGTTGTGACCCTGAGAACCCCGAGCATCAGGAGGCCATGCGGCGCAGGCTGGTCGACCGCTGTTGCCGGAGGCTCACGGAGTTGGTTCGCTCGCTCTCGCCCGACCTGCTCGTCTTCCACAACTCGGGGCACGTTGGGCCGGCGGTGCGCTCGCGTCTGGAGACCATGACACACTTGGAGCTCGAGTCGCTGCCGACGGGCGGATGGGGCTACGCGCACTTCCCGATCGTCGCACGGTACGCCCGGACCCTCGGCAAGCCGATCGTCGGCATGACCGGAAAGTTCTCGGAGTCTTGGGGACACTTCCAGAGCTACAAGTCGGCGGCCGCGCTGGAGCTGGAATGCGCGCAGAGCCTGGCTCTGGGCGCAGCCTGCAGCGTCGGCGATCAGCTCCATCCCCGCGGCCGCTTGGACGCCGAGACCTACCGCCGGATTGGTGCGGCGTTCCGCGCCGTCGAGGCTCTGGAGCCTTACGCCGAGGGGTCGAAGCGCGTGGCCGAGGCCGCGGTGCTCCACGCCGAGCTTTGGGACCCCGGCTCGAGGCTTCCCGACGCGAACGTCGGTGCCCTGCGGGCCTTCACGGAGGGGTCGTTGCAGTTCGACTTCGTGGACGACGAGGCTGACCTGGCCGGTTACCGATTGGTTGTGCTGCCTGAGGGATGTCCGGTCTCCGCGCGGCTGCTCCATGCTCTGGGACGGCATGTGGAGGCGGGCGGAGCGGTGCTGCTCGCCGGCGATGCGGCGCCCGGCGTCGACGCCGACTGGCTGCCCGGCGGCTGGTCCCAGCCATTGGAGTTCTCGCCGGACTACATCGAGGTTCCCGAGGCGATGGGCGGGCCACTGACCCTCGTGGCCTACGATCGTGGCGTGCGGCTGGAGCCGAAGGCCGGCTCCGAAGTGCTGGCCTGGGCCGTCCGGCCGTACTTCGACCGCAGCTGGAGGCGGTTCTGCAGCCACGCCCACACCCCGCCCGAGGGAACCCGCTACGCTCCGGCGGTCTTGCGGCGCGGACGGGTCGCCTGGATAGCCCACCCTGTTTTCGGCACGTACGCCCGGCACACGATGCCCGAGTATCGGGAACTGGTTCTGCGCTGCCTGGACCTCGTCTGTCCCGATCGGCTGGTGCGGCACGACGGTCCGAGGACGATCCAAGCGCACCTGCGGCGCCAGGGATCCCGGTGGATCCTGCACGTGCTCCACGCGATCCCGGAGCGGCGGGGCACGGCCTTCGAGGTGGTGGAGGACCCCTTGCCGATCCATCGGGTGCGGTTCTCGGTGCGCGTTCCCGCCGAGGGCGTGGAGTGGGTCGGCGAAGGATCCGCCGAGCTTCTGGCCGCGGGGCAGGGGGCGCTGGAGTTCGAGGTTCGCGACGCTGTCGGGCACGGCCTGGCGGTGCTGGCGTAGCTTGGCACCGGCCGAAATCTGGAGTACAATGAGAGCGTTGAGATAAGGCGGAACGGCGATAGGGCCGGCGGATCCTCGACGAAGGAGCTGCCGGCCTTGTTGTGTGTCAGTCTGCAGCCGGACCGGGGAAGGGAAAGATGCCGACGCTGGTGATCGTGGGCGCCCAATGGGGCGACGAGGCGAAGGGAAAGCTGGTCGACGTGCTGGGTTCGAAGGCGGACCTGGTGGTGCGCTACAGCGGAGGGAACAACGCTGGCCACACGGTGATCGTAGGCGGGAAGGAGTTCCGCTTCCACCTGATTCCGGCCGGCATCCTGCATCCGGGGGTGACCGCGGTGCTGGGCAGCGGCATGGTCGTCTGCCCCAAGGGTCTCTTGGAGGAGTACGACCGCACGCGGGCGGCTCAGCCGGAGCTCGGCCGTCTGGCGGTGAGCAAGGCCGCGCACGTGGTGTTTCCATACCACCGCACCCTCGACGCTCTGGAGGAGCAGGCGAAGGGGGAGAACAAGGTGGGGACCACCTCCCGCGGCATCGGCCCGGCGTATCAGGACAAGGCGAGCCGGATCGGCATCCGCATCGGCGAGTTCGTCCACCCCGACGTGTTCCGGGAGCGACTGAGGGAGGTCCTTGCCTACAAGAACCGGATGCTCCAGCTGTTCGGCGGAGAGCCGATGGAGTTCGAAGCCCTGTACGAGGAGTACTCGGCTTACGCCGAGCGCATCCGACCGTGGGTGGAGGAGACCGACGTGCTGATCCAAGAGGCCGTGGCATCCGGCAAGAGGGTGCTGTTCGAGGGCGCCCAGGGTTCGATGCTCGACCTCGACTGCGGCACCTACCCGTTCGTCACGAGCAGCCACCCGGTTGCCGGCGGGGCGTGCTTGGGCACGGGCGTCGGGCCCAGGGCGATCGACGGCGTGATCGGTGTCTGCAAGGCCTACACGACCCGCGTCGGCTCGGGGCCATTCCCGACGGAGCTTCTGGACGAGACCGGCGAGTGGATCCGAACCCAGGGCCACGAGTACGGAACCACGACCGGCCGAGGGCGGCGCTGCGGCTGGCTGGACCTGGTTGTCCTGCGGCACACGGCACGGGTGAACTCGCTCTCGGGTTTGGTCGTGACCAGGCTCGACGTTCTCAGCGGACTGGACGCCGTCCAAGTCTGCACCTCGTACCGCCTACAGGGTCGCGAGATCGGGTTCGTTCCGTCGAACACGTTCGAGCTGGCCGAGGTGGAGCCGGTGTACCAGACCGTGCCGGGCTGGTCCGAGGATCTCCGGCCCTGCCGGCGGTGGGAGGACCTGCCTGCGGCGGCCCGCACGTACCTCGAGGCCATGGAAAGCTTCACGGGCGTGCCCATCGCCGCGGTGAGCGTCGGACCCGACCGCGAGGAGACGATCGTCGTGCGGCCCGAGCTGCTCTGGGGCGGCTAGGTCCCGCCCTTCAGAACGCCGAGCTCGGCCAGCTTCCTGCGCAACGGCTCGACGGAATCGGTCGGTCGGACGTGGAACGCCTCCCAGCCGAGCGCCCGGGCGGCCTGGGCGTTCGTCGGCGAGTCGTCGAAGAACAGAAACCGGCAGCCCGGGAACTCCCGCTCCACGGCCGCGTAGGCGGCGGGGTCGGGCTTGCGCGCCCCGATCTCGTGCGAGCCGAACCGCCGATGCAGCGCGCGGACGTACGAGTACGGGCTGTCGGCGCCCAGGAACGCCCAGTGCAGGCCGTTGGTGTTGCTGAGGCACACGCTCGGAACGCCCTCGGCCCCCAGATCGCGGACCAAGGCCTCCGCACCGGCCATCTCCTCTCCCAAGATGCCCAGGTGCGCGCCATGCGCCTGCTCCACGGGCAGCTCCAGGAAGTTCGCCAAGGACGCCAGGTAGGCCTCGTCAGAGAGCGCCCCCACCTCGTGCTCGTGGAAGCCGGGGCAGGCGTCGAGCGGCACGCCGGCGAACCTCTCGCATTCCGGCACCAAGCCCGCGCGGCGCATCGCCGAACCCCAGTCCAGGTTCACGCGAACCAGCACTCCTCCCAGGTCGAAGACGACGACCCACCGAAACCCGCAATCCTTCCGAGTTGCCACTTGGGTGAGGCTCCGAGGATACCCGTGGGGCTTGGGACGGCCCCCTCACGGGAATCCACGGAATGGCCGCTCTCCTTTCTGCCGCGTGGGCTCTGGGGCTGCTGCTGGTCACGTCGGCGAGCGCCGCGCCATGGCTCGCGGACGTGGATCGGCAGCTGGATGCCGCTCGGCGGGAGGCCGATGCCGGTCGGCAGGAGATCGCCCGCGCCTACTTGGAGACCGTCGCCCCGGGCGAGCTGCTCGTCGCTTGGGCTGGGGAAGCCCCCGGCTCGGACAAGGGCCTCCTGCCGGCCGTGCGCACTGCCGTGGAGCGATGGAACCGCGCGCTGGCGGGGACCGTTCGCCTGGTCTGGACGGACGACCGCTCACAAGCGCAGGTGCTGATCTCCGCAGCCGAGCGACTTGAGGAAGGGGCTCGCTCCTTCGCGGGATTCTCACGATGGACCAGGACCGTGCTGCGGCACCCCCGGCAACCCGGCGGACGTCTCTCGGTGGACATTCGCCTGGCCAGACTCGGTTCGGGCGGCAGAGAGCTCAGCGATGCGGAGCGCCTGCACGCGGCGCTGCACGAGCTGGGGCACGCGCTGGGCCTCGGCGACTCGGCCGATCCGAGGTCGGTGATGGCGCCGCTCGGCCTGGGGACTCCGAGAACGGCTCCCTCGGACGGAGACGCCCGGGCCGTGCGCGAGCTGCACGCCGCCGCTCGCCGGCTGCTCGCCCCATAGCTCGATGGCCCGTTCGGGGCCTGCAGGTATAACCCTTCCATGCCCCTCTTGGACGCCCTCGCGGAGGGACGTCTCGTCGGCGACGGCGCCAACGGCACGTGGCTCTCCCGGCTCGGATTCCGCGAACAGCCCTGCGACCTCGCCAACCTGCGGGCACCCGAGCTGGTGGCGGAAACCCACCGGGCGTACGTGCTGGCCGGCGCGGACGTGATCGAGACCAACACGTTCGGCGCCAACCCGTTCCGATTGGCCGGGCACCCGGAGGACTACCGCGAGGTCTGTCGCGCGGGCGGGCGGCTGGCCGTGGAGGCCGCGCAAGGGCGCTTCGTGCTGGGTTCGATCGGTCCGGCCGGGAAGCCGATCGAGCCGATCGGATCGATCCCGCGCGAGGAGTACGAGGAGTGCGTCCGCGAGCAGGCCCGGGTTCTGGCGGAAGCCGGCGTGCACGGGATCCTTCTGGAGACGTTTCTGGACTTGGAGGAGCTCGCGGTGGCGATCCGCGCTGTGCGCGACGCGTGCGACCTTCCGATCGTGGCCCTGAAGGGGTTCATCGAGGACGGGGAGACTCTCGCGGAAGGACTGCCGGTGCGCGTGGCCGCCGAGCTGGAGCGGCAGGGCGTGGCCTCGGTTGGCGCCAACTGCATCGTCGGTCCGCAGCGCATGCTGGACCTGGTGCGCATGCTGTCGGAGGGCAGCGGCCTTCCGGTGACCGCCTACCCCACGCCGGGGCTGCCGCAGCTGGTTCGCGGGATCGTGTCGTACGACGCCACCCCGGAGTACTTCGCCCGGTCCGCGTACCGGCTGTTCGAGGAGGGAGCGCACCTTGTGGGAGGCTGCTGCGGCACCACCCCGGACCACATCCGCGAGCTCCGTGCCCTCTTGGAGAGTCGTCCCCTGCGCTCGCACCGGCACGGCGGGGTGGCGCTGCGCAGCCGCCAGACGGCCGAGCTGCCCCAGGCCCAGCCAAGCGAGCTGAGCGAGAAGCTCGGACGGAAGTTCGTCGTGGCCGTCGAGCTGGACCTCCCGCGGGGCCTGAATTTGGACCGCCTGCTCGACGGCGCGAGGCGCCTGAAGATCGCCGGCGTCGACGTCGTCAACATCTCCGACGGAGCCCGCGCCCGGCTGCGCATGACCCCGTCCGCCGCTTGCGCGACGATCCAGAGCCGGGTCGGCATCGAGGCCATGATGCACTTCAGTTGCCGGGACCGCAACCTGCTGGCCATCCAGGCGGACATCCTCGGCGCCCACACGCTGGGCATCCGCAACGTGCTGGCCATCACCGGCGACCCTGCGAACATCGGCGACTATCCGAGCGCCACCAGCGTGTTCGACGTCGACTCCATCGGCATGGTCCGGATACTGAGACGGTTCAACGAGGGCCTCGACCTCGCGGGCAACCCGGTGGGGATGCGCTGCGCGTTCACGATCGGGGTGGCGTTCAACCCGTTGCCGATGGACCGGGACCTGGAGCGGGATCGCCTGCGCCGGAAGGCGGACGCCGGGGCGCACGTGGTCTACACCCAGCCGGTGTTCGACGAGCGAGCCATCGACGAGGCCTTGGAGGCCTGCCGCTCGGTCGGCCTGCCGTGCTTGGTCGGCGTGCTGCCGCTCCGCAGCCAAAGGCACTGCGAGTTCATGCACAACGAAGTGCCGGGCATCGAGATTCCGGAGCGCCTGCGCAGGCGGATAGCCGAGGCCGCGACCGACGAGGACGCTCAAAGGATCGGCATGGAGGAGGCCATGCGGCTCGTGGAACGAATCCGTTCCTGCGCGCAAGGGCTGTACCTGATGCCGCCGTTCGGCAACGCAGGCGCCGCGATCCCCTTGGTGGAGGCCGCGAGGGCAGGTGGCTGACGGCGGACTGTCCCGGCGGGCCTTCCTGAAGGGCGCCGCCGTCGGAGTGCTCGGAGGGATCGCCACCGTCGGCTTCGGCCGCCAGGTTGCCGACGAGCTCGAGGTGGAGCGGGTCGTGCTCCGGTTGCCTGGATGGCCGTTGCCGGACTATCGCGTCGCCCTGCTGGCCGACTTCCACGCCATCGACGAGGCTCGCGTGCGGCGGGCGATCTCCGCGCTGAGGCTCGCGGCCGAGAGCCGGCCCGACCTGCTGGTGATCGCGGGAGACTTCACCTCGAGGGCGACGCCGTGGGCTTTGGAGCTGCTGAGGCGCAGCCTGGAGGGTCTGCCAAGGGGCGTGCCCTGCGTCGGCGTGATGGGCAACCACGACTATGCGTCCGGCGATCCACGGGCCGTGGCGGAGACCGTGGCCGCCGCTGGGGTGCTTCTGCTCCGCAACGAGGTGGCAGAGATCGGGCCAGTCGCGGTGGCGGGCGTCGACGACATGCTCTACGGCCGCGGCGACTGGGCATGCGCGGCGGCCTACTCCGGCAGCCGGCCGCTGCTCGCCGTGGTCCACGAGCCGGATGCGGTCGGCGGCGCGCCGACGAACGTCGCCCTCCAGCTGAGCGGCCACAGCCACGGCGGCCAGATCTGCCTGCCCTTCGGCCATCCGCTTCGCCTGCCGCCCGGCGCGAGGCGGTTCTGGAGAGGCTTCCACCCCGAGGCCACCCGGCCCCTCTACGTCACGCGGGGGGTGGGAACCACGGGCCTGGACCTCAGGCTCTGGTGCCCGCCGGAGGTGTCCATCCTGACCCTGGTGGCGGAATGAGGCGGGCGGGCCTCGGAAGGGTCCCGCCCGCCTCTGGTCCTAGGCCTCGCTAGTGGCCGCGCGC
>CALGMO010000035.1 GCA_937961665.1 uncultured Fimbriimonadaceae bacterium | reverse complement strand
TCGACCACCTCGACGGGGTGCTGTTCACCGACAAGGTCGACCCGGCCACGCTCCGGTGGATGCATCCGGACGGGGAGCCGGACACCCCCTGATGCGGCTGGTTTTCTTCGGTTCCGGCGCGTTCGCGGTGCCGATCCTGCGGGCCTTGGCGCCTTGGGTGGAGCTCGTCGTGAGCCAGCCCGACCGCCCGTCCGGAAGGAAGATGGTCCCGACGCCCACGCCCGTGTCGCAGGCCGCGGCCGAGCTGGGCCTGCCCCTTGCCAAGCCCGAGAAGAGCCGCGATCCGTCGTTCGTCGCTCAGGTGCGGTCGCTGGCCGCCGACGCTCTGGTGGTCGCGTCCTACGGCCAGATCCTGTCGGAGGAACTGCTCGCGGCCGCCGCCTACGGAGGGATCAACTTCCACGGCTCGGTGCTGCCCTATTGGCGCGGGGCGGCCCCGATCCAGTGGTCGATCCGCGAGCGGTGCCACGCCGGCGTGACCGTGATGCAGATGGACAGGGGCATGGACACCGGGGACATCATCGCGGTTCGAGAGCATCCATTCGGCTCCGAGTGGGAGCTGCCGACCTACGGGGAGCTGGAGGCCACGCTCGCGGAGTGGTCCGCCCAGATGGCCCTGGCGTGGATGCCCCGCATCGCGGTCGGGGAGTACCCCCGCACGCCGCAGGACTCGAGCTTGGCCACCTACGCGCCGAAGCTGCGGCCGGAGGACCTCGTGGTCGGCTTCGACCATCCGGCGGACAGGGTCTACGCCTGGGTGCAGGCGGCGCGGCCCCGGCCGGGCGTGTGGCTGCGCACCTCGATGGGCCGCTGGAAGCTGTGGCGGGTCGCTCCCGGTCCGGAGGGCGTTCCCGTCGGGACCGTGGCCGAGGCCGGTCCGCGGCTGGTGCTGGGGTTCGCCGGGCGCTCCCTCGTGGTGGAGGAGGCGCAGCTGGAAGGTAAAAACAAGGTCACGGGCGCTGAGCTGGCCTGCGGACTGCGGCTCAAGCCCGGAGCGGATCTGTTGCCATGATCATTCCTGCCGTCCATCGCAAGCTCGCGTTCCGCCTGATCGGCGGTCTGTTCGCGATCGCCGTGCTCTTCTTCGGCTACCACTGGATCAAGGGATTCGGTCAGGATCCCGGCGACGTGGGGAGGGCGAACACCGAGGGGTGGATCGTCGCCCTGAAGCTCCAGGATTCCGGGGCGCAGGTCGTGGCGATCCGTCCGGACGGCTCGATCCTCGAGTCTCCGGGCTACGAGCCGGGCAAGAACGACCGGGATCCGGTGTGGAGGCCCGGCGGGAACCAGGTGTTCTTCGTCAGCGACCGCGAGTCGGACGCCTACAACCTCTTCCGCTGGAACATCGGGCTGAACCTGGTGGAGCGGAGGTCGCTGGGCTCCCGCAGCCAGCTGCAGCCGGTGTTCTCGCCCGAGGAGCTGGGCGTTGGGACGAACACCGCGTTGGTGCTGGCCGGCGGCTTCGTGCTGGAGTTCAACCCGCGGGAGGCCTCGACCCAGCAGGTGCTTCCGCCCGTGGGCCGGGAGATCGCCCAAGCCGAGGCGGAGGGCGGCCAGGGCGCGGCCAGCCAGTTCGACGCGGCGTACAAGCGCATCGGCAGCAGCTTCAAGCAGGCCCGCTGGGGCAAGGACCGCAAGTGCATCGTGGCGGTGATGCGGCGCGACGAGGGCGAGGCGCTAGTGGTGCAGGACATGACCCGGGCGGTGCCCCCCTACCCTCTGGTGGCGGGCGACAAGGTCGAGTTCGACGTGGATCGCAAGACCGGAGAGGTGGTGTTCGTCGTGTCCGGCTTCCGCGTGGTGGACCCGGAGCAGGCGCCCAAGGAGTGGATCAAGGACGGGCGCATCGTCGTGCCGTTCGACCACATGATCGGGCGGTTCGACCCGACGGAGCTGCCACCGAAGATCCGCCCGGTGTGGATCGGCAAGGGCGACGAGCAGAGCTTCCAGCAGCCCCGCCTGTCTCCGGACGGAGCGACGCTGATGGTGCAGGAGGGTCCCTACAAGGGCGGCGGCAACACCGAAACCAAGCGTCTGGTGCTGATGCCCGCCACGGAGGCCGGGGCCCGGCTGGCGTCCGTGCTGGTGGACAAGCCGGTGTTCGACGCCGAGTGGCACCCGAACGGCGGCGTCGTCGTGCTCTGCATGAGGAACGAAGCCGGCAGGCGGGCGATCTTCACCGTGGCGAAGGACGGCTCCGGCCTGAAGGACCTCACCGGGGAGCAGGGCGACTTCGCGGACCCCAGCTTCAGCCCCCAGTCCAAGTGAATTGGGCCCACGGGCCGGCGCCGTGCGGGTAACGTGGAGCCGATGGTATCGCTCGCGCTCGCTTTGGCGATCCTCCAAGGGGACGTTGCGGACGCCCGCCTGATGCGGAGTCCGGACATCCACGGGGATCGAATCGTCTTCACCTACGCCTCCGACCTGTGGCTCGCGGATCGGCGGGGCGGAGTCGCCCGGCGGCTCACCTCGCACCCGGGCATGGAGATGTACGCCAAGTTCTCGCCCGACGGCACGCGCATCGCCTTCACCGGAACGTACGAGGGCAACGCCGACGTGTACGTGATGCCCGCGGAGGGTGGCGAGCCCCAGCGGGTGACGTTCGGGCCGGAGGGAGACAAGGTCCTCGGGTGGACGCCGGACGGGAAGATTGCCTACGCCAGCACCGCCGGTTCGCCGGGATACGTGCAGCCGCGTCTGTGGCTGGTCAGCCCGGAGGGCGGAATGCCGATCCCGACCAAGATCTACGAGATCTCGGAGGGCTCCTTCTCGCCCGACGGCAAGAGGATCGCCTACAATCGCGTCGGCTCGCACCAGTTCAACTGGCGGCGGTACCGCGGCGGCACGCAGGGGCGGATCAGCATCTGGGACACGACGAACGACTCGTACACCGAGCTGCCGTCGGGCCGCGAGAACAGCTGGATCCCGATGTGGGTCGGCGATTCCATCTACTACATCAGCGACCGCAACCAGAACGCCGTCAACCTGTACCGCTACGACACCAAGACCCGCAAAACGGAGCAGATCACGCGCTACGCGGACTTCGACGTCCGTCTTCCGAGCACGGACGGAAAGAGCATCGTGTTCGAGCTCGGCGGGAAGCTGATGGTGCTGGACCTGGCCACCCGCAAGGTGGAGACCGTGGCGCCAATGGTGTTGGGCGACAAGATCCTCACTCGGCCCGCTCTCCGGCGGCTGGCCGACCAGATCGGCGAGGTCGCGGTCTCGCCCTCGGGAGCCCGCGTGGTGGTGGAAGCCCGAGGCGAGCTGTTCAGCGTTCCCGGCAAGAACGGCATCACGCGCAACATGACCGACACCACCGGCAGCCGCGAGGGCAAGGCGGTTTGGTCGCCGGACGGCTCGAAGATCTACTACCTCGGCGACGCCTCGGGCGAGTACCGCATCTACGAGGTGCCCCAGATGGGTGGCGAACCGAAGATGCTGGAGACCGACCCGTCGCACCGGATCGAGCGCTTCAGCCTCTCGCCGAACGGCAAGCTGCTCGCCTACTCGACCGTCACCAACGACCTGTACCTGTTCGACCTGGAGAAGAAGACCACCGAGAAGGTCTTCAACGGGCGTTACTCGGCGGACAGCTACGATTGGTCGCCGGACTCCAAGTGGATCGCCTACATCAAGCCGGGCGACAACCTGCTGGGCGCGGTGCACCTGTACAACGTCGAGAAGAAGCAGAGCACGCAGGTCACGGAGGGCTTCTACGGCGACCAGGCGGTGGCCTTCGACGCCAACGGGCAGTACCTGTACCTGCTCTCCGCGAGGAACTTCGAGCTCGGGCTGGGCGACTTCGAACTGTCGATGAACCTGGTCAACTCGCAGAAGCTGTACGCGCTGCTCCTGCGCAAGGACCAAGCCAACCCGCTCGAGCCGAAGTCGGACGAGGAGCCGGTCCAAGAGGCGCCGAAGCCCGCGACCGGCGGCCCGCAGCAGCCTCCGGCGCAGCAGGAGAAGAAGGACGAGGGCATCCGCATCGACCTCGAGGGGCTGGGAAGCCGCTTGCTGCCTCTGCCCGTCAGCGCGACGGACTGCCGAGCGATCGTCGGACTGCAAGGCGGCGTGCTGCTCGTCAAGCCGACGGGGCTGCAGGCGTTCAGCATGGACCAGCGCCGAGCGTTCGACGTGCTCCAAGCGCCCGTCCGCGCGCTCGACGTGAACCCCAAGCGCACCAAGATCGCGTTCCTCACCGGACGGACCGTGGGCGTGTCCGACATCCGGGAGGGCATCAACCCCCAGGCCGCGGCCGTCAACACCAACGACGTGGAGGCCGTCGTGGATCCCCGGGCCGAGTGGCGGCAGATGTACTGGGAGGCTTGGCGCTACCAGCGCGACCACTTCTATGACCCGAACATGCTCGGCCTGGACTGGAAGGCCATCGGCAACAAATACGCCGAGCTGCTGCCGTTCGTGGCCCATCGCGAGGACCTGAACTACGTGCTCGGTCTGATGATCGGCGAGCTCGGCACGTCGCACGCCTACGTGGGCGGAGGAGACCGCGGCGTGGTGATGCCCAGCCTGCCCACGGGAGTGCTCGGGGCGGACTTCGCCGTGGAGAACGGCAAGGTCAAGTTCGCGCGGGTGTTCCGCGGCGTGCAGTACGACGACACCGCCCAGGCTCCCCTCGGCGCGCCGGGCGTGGACGTGGCGGAGGGCGAGTACCTGCTCGCAATCGACGGCAAGCCGGTGGACGAGAAGAACCCGCCGAGCAAGTGGCTGGCCGGCAAGGTCGGCAAGCCGGTGACGCTGACGGTCAACAAGGAGCCGAAGGCCGAGGGCGCGCGCAAGGTGGTCGTCCGGCCGATCGCCGACGACGGTCGGCTGCGGTACGCCCATTGGGTCGAGGACAACCGCCGCAAGGTCGCGGAGATGTCCGGCGGACGCATCGGCTACATCCACATCCCGAACACTTCGGCGGAAGGGATCTACGGCCTGCTCAAGGGCTTCTTCGCGCAGTTCGACAAGGACGCGCTGATCCTCGACGAGCGGTTCAACGGCGGCGGCTGGATCCCCACGTTCATGGTGGAGCGGCTGGCCCAGCAGGTCGTCGCGGGCGCCTATGCGCGGAACGTCGGGCCGGAGCAGATTCCGGGGCAGGTGCACGTCGGGCCCAAGGTGATGCTGATCAACCAGTACGCCGGGTCCGGTGGAGACATGCTGCCCTGGCTGTTCCGCCAGATGAAGCTCGGTCCGCTGATCGGCATGCGCACTTGGGGCGGACTGGTCGGCATCAGCGGCAGCGCGCCGCTGGTCGACGGCGGCTTCCTCAGCAGCCCGTCGTTCGGGATCTTCGACCCCAAGACCAACAAGTGGATCGCGGAGAACACCGGCGTCGACCCGGACATTGAGGTGGACGCCCGACCCGATCTGGTGGCCAAGGGGCGCGACCCGCAGCTGGAGAAGGCGGTGGAGTATCTGCTGGACCAGCTGAAGAAGTCGCCGCCCAAGAAGAAGGTCACCGCGCCGGAGTTTCCGCGCGTGCGTTGAGACCGATGGAGCCGGCGCTTCCCCAAGCTCGGCTCCTCGATCCGCGCCCCGAAGAGGAGGCGGCCTCGGCGCCCATCGCCGAGGCCGCCAACATTCCTGCGGACCAGCTGCGGGAGCGCCGGCACGAGCTGCCCCCGCGAGGGAGAACCGTGCTCGTGGCTCGCGCCGACCCTGCGGCCGACGAGGCCATCGCGCAGCTGGCGCGGATGGGCTACCGAGGCTCTTCGGTCGACGACTGGGACTACACCGAACAGCCGAAACCGTGGCGGCTCTGGGAGCCAAACCCCATGCTGCAGCCGCTCCCGATGCCGCCGGGCGAAGCCCTCGATCTGGGGTGCGGCTCGGGCCGGGACGCCGTGTGGCTCGCGGCGCACGGCTGGCGCGTGACCGGCGTCGACATCCTCCCCGAGGCGATCGGGATGGCCGAGCGGCTCGCGGAGCGGTACGGCGTCTCCGAGGCCGCGCGGTGGCAAGTGGCGGACCTGCGACGTCCCGACTCGTTGCCCGATGGACCCTTCGATCTGCTGCTGGCGTTCCTGTGCCGGCACTGGCGGGCCGCGGTCGCTCTGGCCGACCGGCTGAAACCGGGAGGCCGGCTGTTCCTGGAGGCTTTCGCGGAGGGGGCGCGTCGTCCCGGCGTCACGGCCGATCCGCGGGACGTGCTGCAGGCCGCCGAGGCCGCGGGCTTGTGGCCCGAGGCGGTGGAGACGGGCGAGCGGCAAGGATCGCCGACCGTCCGGGCGGTCCTGCGGCGCGCCTGAGAGGGCGCTCAGCGCTTGGGCAGCTCGTCCGGATGGGCCGGGAACACCCGACGCCCCGTCGCACGGTCCACCAGGTCGTACACCCGCACGAAGTCCACCTCGAAGAAGTCGGGCAGGAGGCTCCGGTCCAGACGCCCCGCCCAGCCCGGAAGCTCCAGCTCGTCCGAGAGCTTCAGGTAGAGCGGCACGCGGCAGACCCCTCCGGCGTCCGTGCGCCATACCTCTCGGCCGTCGACGTAGAACGCGTACGCCTTGGGCGACCACTCCAGGGCGAAGTCGTGCCAGCCCTCCTGCAGGCCTGGCACCGAGGCGGCGCGGCCGGCGCTCTTGTGGTGCTCGCCGTAGCCGTCCCAATGGATCGCCATGTTGTAGGTGTCGCCCAGCGAAGGCTTCTCCATCACGTCGATCTCTGCGCCGTTCGCGCCGCCCTCGCCGAGCCGGCCTTGCGTGTCGTTGTACAGCCAGAAGGCGGGCCAGTGGCCCGGGCTGCGCTGCAGTCGGATTCGGGCAACGTAGAAGCCGTACGTGTGCTCGAAGCGCCCCTTGCTGCGCACGCAGGCGTCGAACAGGGTGCCGTCCGGGTCCTGGAAGGTGAGGATCCGTAGCACGCCATCCCGCACGACCACCGCCCGCTTGGACCAGAACGCGTCCCGGCGCTTGTACTCGGGCACCTCCCACTTGGTCTCGTCCAGCCGGTCCCCGCCGAACTCATCGCCCCATGCCAGGCGCCATTCCAGGCGCGCGGGGGTCTCCGGCATCCAGGGTTCGGTCGGCGCGTGCAGCGCGAGAGCAGCGGCGATCATGCCCCGGCCACCAGAAGCTGCCGGAGGACGTACTGCAGGATCCCGCCGTGGCGGTAGTACTCCAGCTCCTTGGGCGTGTCGATCCGCACCAGCGCCTCGAAGGACCGGTCGTCCGCCTGCACTCGGACCCGCAGGCCGGGCACGAAGCCGTTCCGGTAGCCCTCGGCCAGGCCGATCACCGAGAAGGTCTCTCTGCCCGTCAGCCCTAGCGACGCCGCGTTCTGCCCGTCGACGAACTGCAGCGGCAGGATGCCCATGCCGACCAGGTTGGAGCGGTGGATCCGCTCGAACGACTCGGCGAGCACAGCCCGCACGCCCAGGAGGGCCGGTCCCTTGGCCGCCCAGTCTCGGCTGGATCCCGAGCCGTACTCTTTGCCGGCGATCACCATCAGCCCCACGCCGTCGGCCCGATAGCGCTCGCTGGCCTCGAAGATGGTCGTCACCTCTCCCGTCGGCAGATAGGTGGTGAAGCCGCCCTCGGTGCCGGGCGCCAGCTGGTTGCGCAGGCGGATGTTGGCGAACGTTCCGCGAACCATCACCTCGTGGTTCCCGCGCCTCGACCCGTAGGAGTTGAAGAGCCTGGGAGGAACTCCGCGCTCGGTGAGGTAGCGGCCCGCGGGCGAGTCCGCCTTGATCGATCCGGCGGGCGAGATGTGGTCGGTGGTCACGCTGTCGCCGAGCACGGCGAGCACCCGCAGTCCTGCGAGCTCGGGCAGCGAGTCGGGGGCCTGGGCGCCCATGCCGTCGAAGTACGGCGGACGCTTGATGTACGTCGACTCCGGATCCCACTGGAAGAGGTCTCCGCCCTCCACGCCGATCGCCTGCCACGCCTCGTCGCCGTCGAACACGCTGGAGTAGTTGCGACGGAACATCTCCCCGCGCACGTACCGACGCACCATCTCGGCGATCTCCTCCTGCGTCGGCCAGACGTCGCGGAGGAAAACCGGCTGGCCCTCGGGGTCGTGGCCGATCGGGTCGTGGCGCAGGTCGGTGAGCACCGTTCCGGCGATGGCGTAGGCCACGACCAGCGGCGGCGACATCAGGAAGTTCGCCTTGACCTCGGCGTTGACCCGCCCCTCGAAGTTGCGGTTGCCGGAGAGCACCGAGGCCACGGTCAGGTTCCGGGCCTGGACCTCTCGGGACACCTCCTCCGGCAGGGGGCCGGAGTTGCCGATGCAGGTGGTGCAGCCGTAACCGACCACGTGGAACCCCAGCTTCTCGAGGTCGTCCAGCAGGCCGGACTCCCTTAGGTAGTCGGTCACCACCCTCGAGCCGGGGGCCAGCGAGGTCTTGACCCAAGGTCGGCGGGCGAGGCCCCTAGCCGCCGCCTTGCGGGCGACGAGTCCCGCGGCGATGAGCACCGAGGGGTTGGAGGTGTTGGTGCAGCTGGTGATCGCCGCAATCACCACCGATCCGTGGTCCAGCCCGTCTCCGGAGGGCTTGCTGTCGGGGAAGGCCTGCTCGAAGGCCGCGCGGATGCCGCCGAGATCCACGCGGTCCTGCGGCCTCTTGGGCCCCGCGGCCGAGGGTTCCACGGTCGCGAGGTCCAGCTCCAGCACGTCGGAGAACTCGGGCTCGGGCGCGTCGGGGGTCCAGAACAGGCCCTGCTCGCGGCAGTAGCGCTCCACCAGCTCGATCTGCTCCTCGGACCGGCCGGTGGTGCGGAGGTAGTTCAGAGTCTCCGCGTCCACGGGGAAGAACCCGCAGGTGGCGCCGTACTCGGGCGCCATGTTGGCGATCGTCGCTCGGTCGGCCAGGCTCAGCCCGGCGAGGCCCTCGCCGAAGAACTCCACGAACTTCCCGACGACGCCCTTCCTGCGCAGCATCTCGGTGACGGTGAGCACCAGGTCGGTGGCCGTCGCGCCCGGCGCCAGGCGCCCCTTCAGTCGGAAGCCGACCACCTGCGGCAGCAGCATGCTGACGGGCTGGCCGAGCATGGCGGCCTCGGCCTCGATCCCTCCGACGCCCCAGCCCAGCACGCCCAGGCCGTTGACCATCGTGGTGTGGGAGTCGGTGCCGACCAGGGTGTCCGGGTAGGCCTCGCCGGTCTCCTCGTTCAGGAACACCACGCGGGCCAGATACTCCAGGTTGACCTGGTGCACGATGCCCGTGTTCGGCGGCACGGCCCGGAAGTTGCGCAGCGCCTTCTGGCCCCACTTGAGGAACTGGTACCGCTCCCGGTTGCGCTCGTACTCGAGGTCACGGTTGATGCGGATGGCGTCGGGGGAGGCGAAGGCGTCCACCTGGACGGAATGGTCGATGACGAGCTCCACGGGCTGCAGGGGGTTGATCCTTCCGGGGTCGCCGCCGTGCGCCTGCATCGCCTCCCGCATCGCGGCCAGGTCGACCACGCAGGGCACGCCCGTGAAGTCCTGCAGCAGAACCCGAGCCGGGGTGAAGGCGATCTCCCGGTCGGGCTGGGCCTTGGGATCCCAATTGGCGACGGCCATCACGTCGTCGGCCGACACGCCGTCCCCCTCGTGACGCAGCAGGCACTCCAGCAGGATGCGCAGGGAGTAGGGGAGGCGGGCCAAGTTCGCCCCCCGCTTCTCGAGGGCGTCCAAACGATAGATGGTCGCGCTCCGTCCCGCCCAGGTCAACGTGCCTTTCGAACCGAAACTGTCCATGCTCGACATCCTTCCAGAGGCTGAGGTTACCGTTCGGGGTTCTCGGCGTCAAGGACTCCGGCCGACTGCAGGCGCGGGCTCCGAGCGACCATAATCCTGACTGTCGTGGCAGAAGCAGCGGAGATCTGGGCCAAGGTGTTGCCGGAGGTGCGGCAGAGCGTGACCGGCGTCGGCGTGTGGGCCGCTCTGAACACCTGCCGGCCGGTCACCGTGGAGGACGGTACGCTGGTGCTCGGCCTTCCGCACGAGGAGTCGGAGCTGGCCGGTCACCTTCGGATGCCGCACCTGTCCCGGCTGATCGAGTCCAAGTTCAGCGCGGCGTGGGGATCGCCGATCAAGCTCCGGGTGATCGACGGCGTGACCGCCCAGGACTGGGACAACGTCAAGCGCCGCGACGCCGAGGCCAGGAGGCTGCAGGAGCTCGCGCTGGAGAAGAGCCGCGCGGAGGCGGCCTCGCGCGCGACGTGGGAGAACGTCTACGAGCAGCTCGGGCGGAAGTACGCCCAGATGGCCAACCGCTCGCTCCCGCAGAACCGCGCGCGCCTGCTGGTCGAGGGCGTGCGGTTGATCGCCGAGGCGAGGCGCAGCATCGGCGCCGGAGACGAGCTGAACGAGCGCAACTTCGCCCGCTGCATGGAGCGTCTGGCGCAGCACACGGACACCCCCAGCGCGCTGATCGCGGTCGAGGTCCTCAAGGCCGTCGGCGAGCTGTGATGGAGGCGGTGGTCCTCGGCTCCGGCACCAGCACCGGGGTGCCGTGCTTGGGCGTGGAGTACTCCCCGGAGTTCCTGGCGGATCCGCGGAACCACCGCACCCGCCCTTCGCTCGCGGTGCTGGGCAGGGAGGCCACGCTGCTGGTGGACTGCACGCCCGAGATGCGCCTGCAGCTTCTGCGCGAGGGGATCGGCCGCGTGGACGCCGTCGTGCTGACCCACGCGCACGCCGACCATATGATGGGCATGGACGATCTCCGGCCGCTGTGCAAGGCGCTGGGAGGGCCGATGCCCGTGTACACGCACGAGCGCTACCTCGACGACGTGCGCAGGGTGTTCCCCTACGCGTTCCAGGACTTTCCCCACGGCATCGAGGTGCCGAGGTTCGAGCTGTCGGCGATGCCCCCGGTGCTGCGGGTGGGCGACATCGAGGCGGAGCGGCTGGACGTGTGGCACGGGCGCTGGGAGGTGCTCGCGCTGCGGATCGGGGACTTCGCGTACGTCACCGACGTGAGCGACATCCCGCCGCCGGCTTGGGACCGGCTTCTGGGTCTAAAGACCCTCATTCTGGACGCCGTGCGCCACCGTCCGCACCCGAACCACTTCCACCTGGAGCGGGCGCTGGAGGTGGCCGCCGCCCTCTCGCCGGAGACCACCTACCTGACGCACCTCTGCGACGAGTTCGACCACGGGCCGTCGGAGGCGCGCCTGCCCGCGGGAGTCCGACTGGCGTACGACGGCCTTCGGATTCCTCTCTAGCTTTGGAGCGTGCGATTTTCGCACTTTGTGTGAGGTTCGGCCTAAAGGTCCCCGGCGAAAACACCGATGGGTAGATTGCCGGCCCGCCGCGAGGGCGGGCGGGCGGGTCTATGCGAACATGCCGAGGATCGTCGGAGGTCTGGCTGCGTTGGTCGCCCTGATGGGGGGCGTGCTGGCGAACGTGGACCCTCTGGACTGCCTCTGGAGGGCGGCTTTGGCGTTCGTGGTAGGCTTGCTGGGCACCCAAGCATGGTATGTCTTCTTTGCGGCCCGCGCTCAGAGCCTCCTTCCGCCGACGGAGGACGGAGCCGGTGCGACGATGGGGACACAGCCAGCGGAACGGGCGATGGGTAGTGGGGAGTAGTCGGAGCCATGCTTTCACCGGACCAGTTGCAGCGCGCGTGGGTGGACTTCAAGGTCTACGGCTCGCCGGAGGCCCGGCGGGACCTGATCGACCACTACTCCTATCTGGTGAAGATCACCTCCGGGAGGCTGGGCACCATGCTGCCCAGCGGCGTCGACCGAGAGGATCTGATCAGCGCAGGCGTGATCGGCCTCATCAAGAGCGTGGACCAGTTCGACCCGACCCGGGACGTGAAGTTCGAGACGTACGCCATCGCGCTCATCCGGGGGGCGATCCTGGAGATGCTCCGTGAGGAGGACTGGGTGCCGCGCTCCGTGCGGGAGAAGCTCAAGGCGCTGGACCGGGCCATGGTCCGCCTGGAGAGCAAGCTCGGCCGAACGCCGACCGCGCAGGAGCTCGCCGAGGCGCTGGGAACCGACGCCTCCGACGTCTCCGACCTGCTGGTGCGGATGACGCGCACCAACATCTACTCGCTGGACGACATCCTGCCCAGCGGCGACTCGGACGATCCGATCCACTTCGTGGAGCTGATCGTGGACGAGTCCGCCAACACCGGGGAGGAGGTCGAGGGCAAGGAGTTCCGGCGGCTGCTGGCCGAGGCGGTCGACAAGCTTCCGGACCGCGAGCGTCTGGTGGTGGCCCTCTATCACTTCGAGGGCCTCACGTTCAAGGAGATCGGCAAGGTGCTGCAGGTGAGCGAGTCCCGCGTGTACCAGCTGCACTCCCAGGCGCTGAACCGCCTGCGGCACCACCTGTGCGAGGCCGGCGCGATCCCAATGGGCTGAGCGCCCGGCCTTGGGGGCGCACCCCGGGGGACGATGTGGGAGACATCGAGCGTGTGAGAGAGGTGGCGGCCAGCACGCGGCTGGTCGACCCCTTGCGCCGAGTGGCCCAGCGCGACGAGGCAGGCCGCGGCAGACAGGGCCACCGGGAACAGGCGAAGACCGATTCGGTCGAAATCGAGGCGTCCGTAGAGGAGGATGCCGCCGCCGCGGCGGCCGAGGAGCCGACCGAGGCCGAGGGCGGGCTGGACATCGCAGCCTGACTTTTTGCCGGTTCCGGAGCGTTTCGGCACGTTTCCTGCCCAAGATGCGTTGATACGCAATGACCGCCCCGGAAACGGGGTTCCGGTTGTTGCATACTACGCAAAAAACGGGGAGTAGTCAGCTTGAACAGATTCACCTTGCTCGCGTGCGTCGCCGCTTCGGTCGCGTTGGTCGGTTGCGGCTCGAAGGGTGGCGGCGGGGACGTCGCCACGGTCAACGGCGAGCCGATCTCGAAGGACGAGTTCGTTTTCAACCTGGACATGAAGCCGACCGTGCGGGTCATGACCCAGGCGGGCCCGGTCGAGGCGCCCGTGGCCGGCCGGCTCGGCTTTCAGGTGATCCAGGACCTGATCCTCCGCAAGGCCACGCTCCAGCTGGCCAAGGACGAGGGCGTGTACCCCAGCGACAAGGAGGTCGACGAGGAGCTGAAGCTCCGGACGAAGCTCAATCCGAACTTCGTCACGAACCTCACCAAGCAGGGCCTCACGCTCAGCCGGATCAAGGAGAGCCTGAGGCTGGACCTGGCCCGCGAGAAGCTCATCACCAAGGGCATCACCGTGACCCGCGCGGAGGCGGAGAAGTACGTCAAGGAGCATCCGAACGAGTTCATGGAGCCCGAGACGGCCGACATGCTGTGGATCTTCGTGAAGGACGAGGCGACGAAGGCGAAGGTGGACAAGGATCTCGCCTCCGGCCAGGGCTTCTCGTTCGTCGCGATGCAGTACAGCCAGGACCCGAACGTGCGCCGGACCAACGGCCGGTTCCCGGAGCGCGTGGTGTCGAACATGGCCAAGCCGATCCAGGACATCGTGCGCAAGACCCCCGAGAACAAGCCGTCCGAGTGGCTGCGCGCGTCCGACGGCTGGGCGAGGTTCTACATCGAGAAGAAGACGCCCGCCAAGCCGATCCAGATGGACGACGCCAAGTACACCGTCCTCCAGCGCACGCTCGCCAGGCAGAGGGGCGAGGCGGCCACCGACCTCGGCAAGCGCATCCTCGAGAAGCTGAAGGCCAGCAAGATCGAGGTGACCGACCCCTCGCTGAAGGAGCTCTGGAAGCAGGCCTACGACAACCTGATCAAGCAGGCGAAGGACAACCCCTCGGCGACCACGCCGACCAGCCCCACCGCCGCAGAGCCGAAGACCAACTGAGACATTGGCGGAAGGCGCGGCGGCCCGCCGGACCATTCCGGCGGGCCGCCGCCGATTTCCGCGGCCGACCTTCGTAGGATACGTCCGTGCCGTCCTTCCGCAAAAGGCTCCCCAGGCCGCTGTCGCCGATCACCTATCTGGTGAGGAACCCCGGCAAGACGGTGCCGCTGACCGCGGTCATTCTGCTCGCCGTGCTCCTGATCGCCGGCGTCGTGGCGATCATGGACAGCATCCCGTATTCCATCCGGACGATCTACGGCTACTCGCGGCTGCTGCTCTTCGCCGGCCCCCGCGGAGAGTCGCAGCTCACCCAGGAGATCGTCGAGCGCTTCCAGCGGCAGAAGGAGGTGCCTGTCGAGCGCATCGCCGTGGTGCGCGCGGCGCCGACCGTCGTGCGCAGCATCGTGGGCAAGTGGCCGTTCGCGATCATCGGCTTCGAGCAGAAGGACCTGGCGTACGCCCTGGGGCGCATGGGCACTCGGCGGCTCGAGGGACGTCTGCCGAAGCAGGGCATGGCCGAGGCGGTCGTCAGCGAGCCCGTCGCCCGGAACCGGGGTCTGAAGATCGGATCGGTGCTGATGTCGCCCGACGACACGGACAATTTCTCGCCCTTTCCGGTCAAGGTGGTCGGCATCGCGCAGAGCGACGAGTGGTTCATGTTCGCGGACAAGGACTACATCCGCGGCAACCACTTCCCGCCGATCGACGTGGTGCTCGCGTTCGCACCGACCTTGGAGGACCAGGTGCGGCTGGGGGCTTGGGCCCGGAGCGAGTTCAAGGGGGAGCGGGTGCAGCTGCTCAGCTTCTACGAGGTGGAGCGGGACGCCAAGGAGATGTTCCGGATCCTGTACGCGATCCTGAACGTGGTCATCGGCATCCTGGTGTCGGTGATCGCGCTGATGGTCGCGATGCTGATGAACATCCACCAGGGTCAGCGTTTGGTGGAGTTCGGGCTTCTGCAGGCCCTGGGCCACACCCGGCGGCGCTTGCTGGCGCGGTCCCTCACGGAGGCGTCGCTGCTCGTCGTGGTCGGTTGGATCCTTGGTGTGGCGCTGTCGTTCGGGCTGCTCGCGACCTTCAAGGCCATCCTACTCGACCCGCAGGCGTTCGCCATGCAGCTGTGGAACCCTCAGGCGATGGCCTACACCGTGGCCGTCCCCGCCGTGGTGCTCCTCGTGGCCTGCGGCACGGTCGTCTGGAGGTTCCGAAGGTTCGATCCGGTCGGGATCGTGGAAAGGAGGCTGGTGTGATCCGCGCGGAAGGCGCCTCGCTGATCTATCACGACCACGGGCGCGAGGTCGCCGCCTGCCGCGACATCCACCTGACGGTCCGCCCCGGGGAGTTCTTGGGCATCCTGGGTCCTTCGGGCTCGGGCAAGTCCTCGCTCCTGTATCTTCTGTGCGGCCTGAAGATCCCCACGCACGGCCGGGTTCTCTTCGACGGCCGCGACCTCGCGGCGATGGCCGACGACGAGCGCAGTCGGCTACGTTTGGGCGAGTTCGGGTTCGTGTTCCAGCAGCCCTACCTGGTGGGGTACCTGTCGGCCCTGGAGAACGTGCTGACGGCGGGCGGGGGAAGGACGGACCCCGACCACGCGCTCGGACTTCTCGACCGCCTAGGCTTGGCGGAGAAGGCCCACAGGCTCCCGCACGAGCTGAGCGGCGGGGAGCGGCAGAGGGTGTGCGTGGCTCGCGCGCTCTACGGCAGACCGCGGGTCGTGTTCGCGGACGAGCCCACGGCGGCGCTGGACCGCCGCAACGGCGAGCAGGTCGTGCGCCTGATGAACGAGTGCCGGGACGGCGGAGCCCTCGTGATGGTCACCCACGACGAGCACATGCTGGAGGAGGCCGACCGCATCGTTCGTCTGGACGACGGAGAGATCCTCTCGGTCGAGCCGCGAGAGGGGCGCTGGCGCGAGGCAGGCATTTCGAACGGCATTTTCCGCGAACCGGATCCACTCCGTTGACAGCGCAGGGGGGGTCTGGTACACTCCGTCATTGCGTCCACGGGTGACCGTGACGCGGCTTTGGCGGGCTCTCGGGCCCGCCATGGGAGAGATCCTGTTGCTTTAGGAAGATGAAACAGACGGGCATCCAGGGGTGCGGCCTTCTCCGCTCACGGCTTGGGGTCACGCTTCTGCGCGGCGTTGTCGCGATGGTCCCGTCGCATCTTCTCCGGGGCAACTCTCCAATCTCGGGTTTCTCGCGCCAGAGCCTTCTGGTGTCTGCGCACGGTTTCAACGGAGGTTCGCTTGATTGACTTACGCTCTTTTCCTTAGCTTCTTCGCAGTCGCCGCGATCGCCCTGCCTTGGGAGGAGTCGCGCTCGTGGTGGCGGCGGCTCTTCCACCGCGGAAAGCCCCTGCAGGCCGTGGCCGCGCCGGTGATCCACAGGGAGGGCGGCTGGACGACCATCCAGTGCGACGACCCCGAGGCGTTCTCCCGCTGGCTGGGTGGCGACGAGGACGGGTTTCCGCTGGGACCGGACGGGGAGATGTCCCTGGGCTCCCACCTCCTGATCGAGCTCTTCGGTTGCGACCGCAAGTCGCTGGAGGCGGAGAGCACCGTGGGCCGGGCCATGCGGGAGGCCGCGGACGTGAGCGAGGCGACGGTGGTCGCCGAGTCGTTCCACGAGTTCCGCCCGTTCGGCGTGTCGGGAGCGGTCATCATCCAAGAGTCGCACTACACGATCCACACTTGGCCGGAGCACGGCTACGCCGCGGTCGACCTGTTCTACTGCGGCGGAACCGTCAAGGTGCATCGCGCCGTGGAGCTGCTGCGCGACCGCTTCCGGCCGCGGCGCATGAAGTTTCTGGTCGTCCGGCGCGGCCTCGAGAGCGAGGTGACGAAGTAGCCGGCTGACCCGGTCCTCCCAGGCGCCGGAACCGCGTTCCGGCGCCTTCGATCTGTTCCGAAGGAGTCCAAACCAGCCCATGTTCTCACAAAGCACCGGCATGTTCGTGGCAGAAACCCACACCGAGGCCGTCACGTGGTACTTCACCGTCGAGAGGTTCCTGGTCCAAGGCAAGACGCAGTACCAGGAGTATCAGATCTGCGACATCCCGCGGTTCGGCAAGACGCTGTTCCTGGACTACAAGATCCAGAGCTCCCTGCTCGATGAGTTCATCTTCCACGAGCTGATGTCCCAGCCGGCCATGGTCCTCCACCCGAACCCGAGGAAGGTCGCGGTGTGCGGAGGCGGCGAGGGCGCGACGCTCCGCGAGGCCCTGAAGCACAACACCGTCGAGAGGGCCACGATGATCGACATCGACGAGGAGCTGATCGACATGGTTCGCGTGCACATGCCCGAGTGGCATCAGGGGGCGTTCGACGACCCCCGGACCGAGCTGCTGCACACCGACGCCCGCAAGTACCTGCAGGAGAACAAGGGAGCGGGATTCGACGTGGTGCTCAGCGACCTGCCCGACCCGCTCGAGGCCGGCCCCGCCGTCTACCTGTTCACGAAGGAGTACTTCCAGATCTGCGCGGACGCCATGAGCGAGGACGGAGTGTTCGCCATGCAGGCCGGCAGCGCCAGCATCAACTACCCCTACTGCTTCGTCTCCTGCCTGAAGACGCTCCAGGACATGAAGGACGTCTTCCCGTACGTGCGGGGCTACTTCGGCTTCGTGTGCACGTTCATGATGCCCTGGGGCTTCATCGTGGCGAGCAAGAAGCACGATCCGATGGAGCTGACGGAGCAGGAGGTCGCCCGGCGGTTCGCCGAGCGCGGCGTGAAGACCAAGTACTACACCCCGCGCACGCACCACAGCGTGTTCACCCTGCCGGACTACCTGTACGAGGCGCTGGACCAGCACGGTAGGGTGCTGACGGACGCCGAGCCGTTCGTCTGGACCGCCTAAGACGGCAACGGGGGGTCCACGCGGGAGGATGCGCCGACCCGTGGGCCCCCGTCTCTCCTTTCAACCAGGTGGAAGCCGGTGCGCGTCGCCGCGGCGCGGCTTTCGATGGAAGGGCAACGGATCGGCACAAAGCTCGCGACGGTTCCAGCGATCCCGTCGCTGCTCGCGTCCTCCTTGGCGCCGCTCCTCCACCTCTCCGACCGAGGTTCGATACCGCCTCGCGGCCGCCTGTCGCAAGACTCCGCCTCTGGCTCGGGCCTGCCAACGCCCGGTCCTGATTTCAGAATAGCACGACTTTCGGCTTGGTGGTCGGCAATTTTGCCTGCCCGAATCCTCACTGGCAGGATCGTCGCCAGCGACTGGGCCGAGCATGAGTCGGCGCCGAAAGAGAAGAGACCCCTTGCCACGCGGAGGCAGGGGGTCTCTCGTCTCGTTCTGCCTTGGTCAGGGCACGGACTCAGCGCGCGGACTGGGCGACGGCCGCCGGGGCCGAAGCCTGGATCGGCTCCGTGGAGGCCTCCGGCTTGTGGATCAGGAAGCCGGCCAGCGCGGCCCAGCCGAGGGCGGTGACCGCCACGAAGGCGGCGAACGAGAACTTCCTCATGGCGATCTGCGAGGCCTCGCTGACGGTGATGCCCCAGCGGATGCAGAAGTTCCACAGGCCGTAGCACAGGTGGTAGGAGGCGATCAGCACGCCGATCGCGTATAGGATCAGCCCCAAGTAGCCGTTGTCGGTCAGCATCCGCTGCATGCCCGCGTACTGGACGTGCTCGATTCCGCGTCCCAGATACTTGGCTGCGACCGTGGTGGTGGCGACGTGGAGGATGATCAGGAAGAACAGCGCCACGCCGGTCACCCGCTGGAAAAAGTACATCCAGTTCTCGGTGTAACGGTACTTCCGCTGATACACGTTCACCTCGGCCCGCTGGGTGATGAACAGGCCGTAGACGCCGTGGAACAGGATCGGGAGGAGGATGACGCCGATCTCGAGGGCGAGCAGAATATGCTTGGGCACTCCCTCGAAGAACGCGATGACCGCGTTGAACTTGTCGGGGCCGGCCAGCGCGAACGAGTTCAGCGTCAGGTGCTGCAGCATGTAGAACCCGATCGGGATGATCCCGGTGAGGCTGTGCAGCTTGTGGAGGAAGAAGTTCTCGCGGTTGAGTGCCATTTCCTGTCTGGAGTCTACCCTTCCGCCCGACGCCTTGTTCGCAGGCTCCAGCACGGGGCGCTCGGCTCGGAGTAATCTGCGCGCCGACCGTTCGAAGCGGAGGAAAGCATGGCAGACAAGATCCGAGTCACCGTATGGGGTGAGAACGTCCACGAGAAGGAGATGCCGCGCGTGCGCGAGATCTATCCGGACGGCATGCACGCCTGCATCGCCGCCGGACTGAACGAGGCGCCGGACATCGAGGCCCGCACGGCCACCCTGGACATGCCGGAGCACGGCCTGACCGACGAGGTCCTGGAGAACACCGACGTGATGACCTGGTGGGGCCACGCCGCGCACCACCTGGTGGAGGACCGCATCGCGCAGAAGGTCAAGACGCGGGTGCTGGAGGGCATGGGGCTGATCGTGCTGCACAGCGGCCACTACAGCAAGGTCTTCAAGTGGCTGATGGGCACCACCTGCTCGCTGTGCTGGCGCGAGGCCGACGAGCGCGAGCGGCTGTGGATCTGCAACCCGGTCCACCCGATCGTCCGCGGCATCGAGGGCCGCTACTTCGAGATTCCGAAGGAGGAGATGTACGGCGAGCCGTTCGGCATCCCGGAGCCTCAGGAGACGATCCTCATCGGCCACTTCGAGGGCGGCGAGGTCTTCCGGTCCGGATGCGTGTTCCAGCGCGGCGCCGGCAAGATCTTCTACTTCCAGCCCGGCCACGAGACCTATCCGATCTATCACCAGGCCGAGATCAAGCTGATCCTGAAGAACGCGGTGCGCTACGTGCAGCCTCAGGGTCCGCGGTGGATCGACGGCGCCCCGCACATCCCGGTGGAGCAGGCGCCGGATCCGATCTCGAAGAAGGACTGATCCGATCCTCACGGGGCTCCGGGGTCGCATCTCCGGGGCCCTTGCGGTACAATTCAAGACGAGCGCGGCTGTAGCTCAGTGGATAGAGCGTCTCCCTCCGGAGGAGAAAGTCGGGGGTTCGAATCCCTTCAGCCGCGCCATTTCCATGCGTAAACGCCTCCCTGCCTTCGGGTAAACGTCCCGGTCATGGCATGGATCGGGTTTCTCGCGGGCCTCTGTTCGGTCGAGGCCGACCTTCCTCTGTGGCGCGAGCCGGGCTATCGCGGCGACTGGCTGGTGGAGGGGGTGGACGCCCCCTGCGGCGTGTATCGGACTGAGCGTCCCGGCGAGATCGTGCTGGCCAACGGCCTGGTGGCCAGGACGTTCCTGGTCCGTCCCAACGCGGCGACGGTGAGCCTCAGGCGGCTCGATACCGGAGACGAGTTCGTTCGCGCCGTCGAGCCGGAGGCGATCGTCACCGTGGACGGGCGCGCTTGGAGGGTCGGCGGCTTGGTCGGCCAGCCCAACCGGGCCTTCCTGTACGAGGACTGGCTGGACCGGCTGCAGGCCGACCCAGAGTCGTTCCGGCTCGTTCGTTGGGAGGCCGAGAACAAGGTCGCCGAGCGTCTGCCCTGGGTGCGGCGCCGACACTCGGCCGAAGTCCCCTGGCCGCCGAAGGGGGCCACTCTGACCCTGTGGTTCTCTCCGCCCGCGGACGGTCCGAAGGGGCTCGAGGTCGGTGTGCGGTACGAGGTCTACCGAGGCCTGCCGGCTGTGTCCAAGCAGGTGCTGATCCGAGCGGGAGCAGGATGCCGGGTGGACCAGGTCGTCGTGGAGTCGCTGGCGGTGGTCGAGGCGGAGTCCGCCGTGGACTCCCCTCCCTCGTGGAGCAGCAACAAGATCACGGTCCTCACGGATTTTTCGTTCGTGGCGAGCGACAACGTGCACTGGCTCACCGACCCGGACTACACGACCCAGGTCAACTACCTTCTGCAGACTCCGTGCCTGCTGCGCGTCTACCCAAAGCACGGGCCGGGCGTCCGGCTTGCGCAAGGCGAGACGTTCGAGTCGTTCCGCTCGTTCCTGATCCTCCACGACGACTGGGACCGCGAGCGGCAGGGCTTGGCGGTCCGCCGTTTCTACCGCTCGTTGGCTCCGTGGGTGACCGAGAACCCGCTCATGCTGCACCTGACCTCGACCGACGAGAAGGCGGCGCGCGCGGCGATCGACCAGGCCGCCGACTGCGGCTTCGAGATGGTGATCTTCAGCTTCGGCAGCGGACTGAACATGGAGGACAACTCTCCGGGGAACATCGCCAAGTTCCGCGCGCTGGCCGACTACGCGCACTCGAAGGGCCTCGAGATCGGCGGCTACTCGCTGCTCGCGAGCCGCAGCATCGACGCGGAGAACGACTGCATCAACCCGGAGACGGGCAAGCCGGGCGGCGCGGTGTTCGGCAACTCGCCGTGCTTGGGCAGCCGATGGGGGCTGGAGTACTTCCGGAAGTTGAGGAGGTTCCTCGAGGGTACGGGGTTCGATCTGCTGGAGCACGACGGGAGCTACCCGGGGGACGTCTGCGCCTCCACCTCGCACCCGGGGCACGAGGGCTTGGCCGACTCGCAGTGGAAGCAGTACCGGCTGATCGCCGACTTCTACCGCTGGTGCCGCACCAAGGGCATCTACCTGAACGTGCCCGACTCCTACATGCTGGCCGGCTCGAACAAGACCGGCATGGGCTATCGCGAGACGAACTGGTCGCTGCCTCGGCGGGAGCAGCACGTGCACGCGCGCCAGAACCTCTTCGATGGAACCTGGCTGAAGACGCCGTCCATGGGGTGGATGTTCACTCCGCTGGTCGAGTACCACGGAGGAGGGCCCGCCGCCACGATCGAGCCGCTGAAGGATCACCTGCAGGATTACGAGGGCCACCTTGCGAACAACCTGGGCTTCGGCGCGCAATCCTGCTACCGCGGGCCGCGGCTCTACGACGCGCCCGAGACCCGCGAGGTGGTGCGTCGCTGGGTGTCTTGGTACAAGAAGCATCGACGGATCCTGGAGGCCGACGTGATCCACCTGCGCCGGGCCGACGGCCGGCGGCTGGACTTCGTGCTGCACGCGGACCCGAGGGGCGAGGAGCGTGGTCTGCTGATGGTGTTCAACCCGACGGACCGGGAGCTGGAGGAGACGATCCGCGTGCCGATGCGCTACACGGGTCTGCGGGGCTCCTGCCGGGTCAGCGTAATGGAGGGGAACCCGCGCCGGAGGTCGATCCGCGACGGAGTTCTGGAGCTCAAGGTGAGGGTCAAGCCGGGCGGCCGAACCTGGGCGGTCTTCCAGCCCTAGCGGGGGTGGAAGGGCCTCCAGAGGACCGGGCTTTCTTCCGATGAGATCGGAAGATGCCCTCCTCTCCCCAAAGACTCCCCCGGCCAGACCCCGACGACAACCTGGTCTATGTCGTGCCGCCGTGGGCGACGCGGGGAGAGGCGCCGGCCAGCCCCGGCCTGTGGCGGTCCATCGCGGACTTCCTCGCCTTCGAGGCCAAGGTGCTGTTCGGGCTCTTTTCGATCCTGTCGGCGGGGTACTACCTGTTGCCCGCGCTGTACGAGGCGAAGTCCCGCCTCGGCGTGGACCTGGTTCCGGGCGTGCACGCGGCGGACCTCCTGCCGTTCCTGGACCGGCGGCTCCCAGAGGACCCGCCGCCGGAGAGGTAAATTCGGCTCGGCGCGGCGCGGCGCGGCCCCCTCGGGCCGCGCCGCGCGCCTTGTGGGGGGAACACGCATGGAGTTTCGTCGCATCGCGGTCATTGGAGTGGGACATCTGGGCGGGACACTCGTGCAGGGGTGGACCGGTCCGGGGGGCGTCGACCCTTCGACGTTCGTTCTGAGTCGCCGCCGGATCGGCCTGCTGCAGCGGTGGAAGGAGACCGGCTGCCGCATCGCCTCCAGCAACGCGGAGGCCGTCGAAGGGGCGGACTGCGTGCTGCTCGCTGTGAAGCCCCAGCAGGCTGAGGAGGTCCTGCGGGAGGTCGGGTCCGGCATGCGCGGCGCCCGCGCCATCGTGTCGACCGTCACCGGCCTGCCGATGGCGAGGATCCGCGAGCTGGCGCCGGGTCCCGCGGTCGTGCGGGCCATGCCGAACACCGCGGCGGCGATCGGGCAGTCCATGACGTGCCTGGCGGCGTCGCCCAGCGACGAGCAGGCGCTGTCGGAGGTGCGGCCGCTGTTCGACAGGATCGGCCGCACCATGGTGATCGGCGAGGAGTTGATGGACGCCGCCACGGTGCTGGGCGCCTGCGGGGTCGCCTACGCCCTGCGGTTCCTGCGGGCGATGACCCAGGGCGGCATCCAGATCGGCTTCAGCTCGGAAGTGGCGCAGATGGTGGCCGCCCAGACGCTGAGGGGCGCGGCCTCGCTGGTGGCCGAGACCGGAAGCCACCCGGAGGCCGAGATCGACAAGGTCACGACGCCGATGGGCATCACGATCGCCGGGCTCAACGAGATGGAGCACAACGGCTTCAGCTCGGCGCTGATCCGTGGAGTGTGCGCCTCGTTCGAGCGAATCGGAAAGCCCAAGCGCTGATCAGGGCTGGTTCGACTCCTCCCACTCCCTCAGCCAGTCCTCCGTGCGGCGCAAGAACTCCTCGTTGCGGCGCCGGCGCTCTTGGGCGCGCTCGATCCAGACGCCCACGCCGTAGGGGTACGCCATCGAGACCCAAGCGAACACGGAGAAGATCAGCCGGGTGAACCGGTCTGCGGGGGCGAGCCACACCAGGCTGGCCAGCGCGGCGAAGCCGAGCGCAGGCAGGGCGTACACGACCCAAGCCGATCGCGGCTGCCAGGCCTTTCCGGCCAAGCGGCCGAGGCGGTAGACGCCGAACAGGAACACGGCCAGCCACAGCGTGCCCACCGTGAGCAGCGCGCCCAGTCCGACGAACGTCTCGGCAGCTTCCATCGCCCACCCTTAGGATGGAGCGGATTCGCTCTCGGCGGGGGGCTCGCTGGGACCTTCGTCTTCAGGCTCCTGGATCGCCAGCGAACGGCCCTGTGCCTGGAACTCCAGGTGGACGGTCCAGCGCCGGGCCCCCGAGTGGGCCTCGGACAGGCGATCCGGCCATTCGACCAGGAAGACGGCCTCCTGGGCGAGGTCCTCCAGCCCCAGGCCTGCCTCGCTGGGCACCCGGTAGAGGTCCACGTGCACGATCGGCGGCCGAGTGGGGAAGGACTGCACCAGGTTGAAGGAGGGGCTCCGCACCGGGCCTTGCCAGCCCGCAAGCCGGATCAGAGCCCGGCAGAAGGTCGTCTTTCCGACCCCCAGCTCGCCCTCCAGCAACACCCAGTCGCCGGGCCGGAGCCGACCCAGCAGCCACCGGGCCGGCTCCTCCATGGCCTCGGGGTCGGGCACGCTCCAAAGCTCGCGGCGGGGGGAACCGGGCACGGGGTTTTATACCTTCGCCCTTGAGTCGCGCACCCCGCAGGTGGCAAACTCGTAGAACAGCAAGGAGGAAGACCAAACCATGATTTCGAAGAAGCTGGAGAAGGCGGTCAACGAGCAGATCCAGAAGGAGACGTACTCCGCGTACCTCTATCTGGCGATGGCCGCGTACTTCGCGGCTCAGAACCTGGACGGGTTCGCCAACTGGTTCTACGTGCAGAACCAGGAGGAGACCTATCACGCGATGAAGCTGCACCGGTATCTGATCGAGCGCGGCGGCGAGGTGGAGCTGATGGCGATCGAGAAGCCGCCGAAGGACTTCGAGAGCCCGCTGAAGGCGTTCCGCGCGGCTCTGGAGCACGAGCGCTTCATCACCAAGTCGATCAACGAGCTGTACCAGAAGGCGATCGAAGAGCAGGATCCGGCGCTGGCGAGCTTCCTCAAGTGGTACGTCGACGAGCAGGTCGAGGAGGAGGCCAGCGCGGAGAAGATCATCGCGCAGCTGGAGATGATCGAGGGCTACAAGCCCGGTCTGTACCACTTGGACAAGGAGCTCGCGGCGAGGGCGTACACGCCCCCGGCCGACGAGGAGGCCGGGTAGTCGACCGACACGGTGCCCCGAGGGGCGGCGCCGCAGGCGCCGCCCCCGCTCTTTTCGGGGGTTCTCCTGCTTAGCCCCGGCTCGGCTCCACCACGCCGATGGTGAGCAACAGGCAGGCGTAGGTCCGTTGCTCGCCCGTGGCGATCACCAGGCCGCAGTCGTCTGACTTCACTTGGTCGTAGAAGTCGTGCCTGCCCAGCGCCTCGATCTTCGGCTCCGGACCGATCAGCCGTTGGAACTCCTGCACGATCGGCGGCAGATCGCCGTGGTCGGGCCGGATGACGTGAGCCGCCTCCACGGGGATCTGCTCCAGCAGGACCTCCAGCACCTCGGTCGCGCTGAGCCGGCCGGGGCACAGGTTCAGGTACACGATCGAGGCGTTCGGGCCGCACTTGGTGGCGAAGGGGTAGTTGCTGTCGGCGATCAGCACCTTGGTGCCGTGCCCGCCCGAGGCGAGAGCCGACAGGATCTCCGGATGCAGCAGTCTGGACTTCAGCATGGTGCTTGGCTCCTTCAGAAGGTGTCCCAGCAGACGACGGGGGTCGGCGGGAGCAGGGCGTCGGCCGCCACCAGCTTCTCCGGGTGGTCGAAGGCCACGAACCCGAGGCGCGCCATCTCCCGCAGGCTGGGCTCGCCGAAGAACGCCTGGGTGAACGGCCCGATCTCCAGCTCGAAGTCCGGCTCCTCGTCGGTCTGGGAAACCGCGACGTGCCCGTACTCGAACTCCACCCGCCAAGGCCCCTCGTTCTCCGGGAAGTCGGGGTCGACGACGCGCAGCACGACCTCTCCCGAGGCGCCCGGGTGGAGCTTGGCCAGCGCGCCCGGAACGTCGAGGATGCGGAACATGATCGGCTTGTTCAGCTCGACGCGCACCGGATGGTCCAGGTGCCGGGCGAAGAACGGTCCGTCGCTCGGCTCCAGCCAGGTGATCGAGTTCTTGTTCATCGCTAGGCCGCGGAAGGTCTCCAGGATCGCCTCATACCCGGCCCGCGAGGTGTACACGAACTCCCGCACGAAGAGGTCCACCCAGAAGTCGCCGGACATGTCGATCACGCAGTAGGCCTCGATCGGATCGCCGGCGGCGTACACCGTCTTGGGGCGGTCGCCGCCCAGGAAGCGGCTCCACTGCGCGTCGTTGCGCCGGTTGCCGCCGGCGTAGACCACGCAGTAGAGCTCCATCACGGGCCGCAGGAGGTGAAACTCGTCGGGGCGGAGCTGCCGGACCGGAAGCGTCCTCTCGAACCGGGGGAGACGGTCCGCCGGGCACGCGATCCTTTGCACGCGGCCGCAGACCTCGTAGCCGAACTGGCGGTAGAACGGCTCGCGGAAGGCGTAGAGCGAGGCGGCGAGGAAGCCCTGGTCGCGTAGCAGCCGGTGCGTCCCTCGCATCAGGGCCTTGCCCACCCCGCCCCTGCGGCGCTCGGGCAGAACCCCGACGGCGGCGATTCCGGCGCAGCGGAGGTGCTCGACGCCCTTCGAGGCGGTCATGTCCAGCGCGGTGAGGGCCCCGGCCACCTGGCCGTCCTGCCGGACCACGAAGCCCTCGCCGTCAGGGGGAAGGAGGTTCTCGGCCGGATCGGTGGGCTGGCCCCCGCGGTACACCATGCTCCGCACCCGGGCGAACCCCTCGCGGTCCTCGTCGGTGAGCCTCAGCACCTCCAGATCGCTCATGGGAGCCAGCTTACCGGTCCGGACGGCCGGCGCGGAAGGTAAAACGCTCGCATGAACGTCGATCTTCTCCGCCGTCTCACCGAAGCCCACGGAGTCCCCGGTCAGGAGGACGCCATCCGAGCCATCGTCCGGGAGGAGCTCGGCCCGCTCTGCGAGATCCGGGTCGACTCGATGGGCAACATCATCTGCCGCAAGCCCGCCACGCGCCAGCCCTCCGACGGCCGGCCGAAGAAGCTGTGGATCGGCGCGCACATGGACGAGATCGGCTTCCTCGTCAAGCACATCGACGACAAGGGCTTCCTGCGGCTGCAGCCGCTGGGTGGCTGGGATCCGCGGCAGATGGCCAGCCAGCGCGTGATCGTCCACACGCGGGAGGGCGCGCTGCGGGGCGTGCTGATGCTGGCCACCAAGCCCAAGCACATGCTGACCCCGGAGGAGATGAACAAGGGTCCGCAGATCGAGAACTACTTCGTGGACTGCGGGCTGAGCGGGGAGGCGGCCAAGCAGAGAGTGCGCCTGGGCGACATGGTCACGATGGACCGCACCTTCCTGGAGATGGGCGACCTGTTCACGTGCAAGTGCATGGACGACCGGGTCTCCGTGTTCGTGATGATCGAGGCCCTGAAGGCTGTGGGCGAGCACGAGGTGGACGTGTACGCGGTCGGCACGGTGCAGGAGGAGGTCGGGCTGAGGGGCGCGGCGACCAGCGGGTGGTCCGTGCAACCCGACATCGCGGTGGCCTTGGACATCACGATCGCGAACGACATCCCCGGGATCGGCGACGCGGACTGCGTCACCAAGCTGGGAGAGGGCGTGGCGATCAAGATCATGGACGGATCGCTGATCTGCCACCCGAAGCTCGTGGCGCACTTCCGCGAGCTGGCCGAGAGGCACGGAATCAAGCACCAGATGGAGATCCTTCCGTTCGGCGGCACCGACGCCGGCGGAGTGCAGCGCCTGCACGGCGGGATCCCCTCCTTCACGCTCTCCGTGCCGTCGCGCTACGTCCACACGGTCAACGAGACCGTCCACCGGGCCGACGTGCAAGCGGCCATCGACCTGCTGGCGCGGTACATCGAGGACGCGCACAACGGCGACTACGCGTTCCAATGACGCGGCAGGAAGGAGGCAAGCCATGAGACTCGGCGCGCCGGTGTACGGGAGTTGGACGGATCCCTCGGGCTGGGCGGAGGCCGTCCTGGCCAAGGGTTACCGCGCGGCGTACTGCCCGGTCGGTCCCGAGGCCGACGACGCCACGGTGCGGGCCTTCGCGCGCGCGGCGGAGGAGGCCGGCCTCGTGATCGCGGAGGTGGGGGTCTGGAACAACCCCCTCGCGGCCGACGCCGACGAGCGCGAGCGGAACGTCGCCGCGTGCGTCGCCAAGCTGGACTTGGCGGAGAGGATCGGCGCGCGGTGCTGCGTGAACATCGCCGGCACGAGGTCGCCGGTGTGGGACGGCCCGGATCCGTCCAACTATGAGCCGGAAACCTTCGACGCGATCGTCGAGACCACGAGGCGAATCGTCGACGCGGTGAAGCCCAGGCGCACGTTCTTCACGCTGGAGCCGATGCCCTGGATGCTTCCCGATTCGCCCGACTCGTACCTCGATCTGCTGCGCGCCGTCGACCGTCCTTCGTTCGCCGTGCATCTGGACCCCGTGAACATGGTCAACTCCCCGCCCAAGTTCCTCCGCAACGGGGAGTTCCTTCGGGAGTGCTTCTCCAAGCTCGGACCGTGGGTCAAGAGCATCCACGCCAAGGACATGGTCCTCGGAACCAGGCTGACCGTGCACCTGGACGAGGTCCGTCCCGGCTTGGGCGGCATCGATTACAGGACCTTCCTGACGTGCGCGGCGGAGCTCGGCGACGTGCCTTTCCTGCTGGAGCACCTGCCGACGGAGTCGGACTACGACGAGGCCGCGGCCTATGTGCGGAGGGTCGCGGCCGAGGTCGGCGTGGAGCTCTAGCGTGGGCCTCCTCGTCCGGCGCATCGAGCCGTGGGTGATCGCCGGGGGCCGCCGCGTGCGCTGGCAGGCCGTCTCGGAATCCCGATGGACGGCGGGCGATCTCTCCGCCGAGCTTCGCCCCACGGCGTTGGGCGTCGCGCTGGCGATCCGGAACGACGGGATGGCGGCGGTCGCGCTCCAGGCCGCGTTCCTGCGTTGGACGGTGGAGGCTCCGCGCCTGCGCCTCGGCTTCTTCGAGGGGAGGTGGGCTCTGGAGAACCAGCTGCGTTGGATCGACCCGCCCGGAGCCGTGCTCGAGCTGCGCCACCCGCCGGGAAGGACCGGCGAGGGGAACCCGACGCACGTGCTCGCGATGGACGCCGACGGTCGGGGCTGGGCTTGGGTGGCTGCGCCCTCGGGAGACCTGTTGGCCAGGGTCGTGCCCGACGGCCCGTTCCTAGGGCCCCACGGCTCGCCCGTTCGGCTGCAGGTGTGGATCGGACCTCCCCCGGAGGGCCTCCATCTGGAGGTGCCGGCCGGGCAGGAGCTGGAGGTCGTCGAGTGCCTGGAGCTGCCGCTCCCCGATGGCCCGTCCGGGGCCGCCCGAGACCTCTCGCTGCGGTGCCTCGGCGCCTGGGGGCCGGCCCGCGAGTGTCCGGTGATCTGGAACACCTGGCTCGATCGGTTCGACGACCTCGATCTCGACCGTCTTCTTCGGCAGCTGGAGGCGGCGCGGGAAGTCGGTTGCGAGGGGCTGGTGGTGGACGCCGGCTGGTTCGGAACCGGTACCGACTGGTGGAACTGCGTCGGCGACTGGAGGGAGTGTGCGGACGGGGCCTTCCACGGGCGGATGGCGGAGTTCGCCGACCGTGTGCGGGCAGCCGGTCTGTTCATCGGCTTCTGGATGGAACCGGAGCGCGTGGCGCCGGGCGCACCCGTAGCCAGGGCGCATCCCGACTGGGTCACTCCTGCCGGTCGGCTGCGACTGGAAAGGCCGGAGGCGTTCGAATGGCTTCTGGAGACGGCGAGCGAGCGCATCCGCGAGTTCGGCGCGCAGTGGCTCAAGGTCGACATGAACTTCTCCCTCGGCGACTCCGAGGGCGACGCGTTCCGCTCGCACCGGCTGGCGCTGGCGCGGTGGCTTCAAGAGCTGAGGCATCGCTTCCCAAGCCTGTACCTAGAGGGCTGTTCCAGCGGGGCCATGCGCCTGGACCTCGGCGTCCTGCCGCTCTTCGACCAGCACTTCCTTTCGGACAACACGAACCCGTGGGACGTGGCTCGGATCGTGGAGGGGACCGCCCTGCGGGCGCCCCTGTCCCGCATCGGAAGGTGGGCCGTGCTGTACGAGCGAGGCGGCGAGCTGCTCGTGCCGCGCACGGCCGGCCTTTCGGGCTTCGAGTCGGCGACGGTGCCGTTCGCCGTCGCACCGGCGTTCTTGGGGGCGTTCGGCCTGAGCGGCGACCTGGCCTCGCTCGGCGCGGAGAACCGGCGCGCGCTGCGCGAGTGCGTGCAGGCCTACCGGAGCGTCCGTGCGGAGATCGCGGCCTCTTGGAACGTGTCGGCGGCTCCGCCGAGCCTGCGGGACGATCGGAACGGCTGGACGTGGCACGCCTTGGCCAACCCGTCGAGCGTGCTGATGGTCGCCCTGCGCCTCTCGGATGCTTCCGACGGCCGCGAGTGGCAATGGTCCGAACTGGGCCTGGCGGAGGCGCCGGAGGGGGCCGAAGTGCTGTTCGGCGACGAGGGGGCATCCGCCGAAGCGACCGAGGAGGGGCTGCGGGTGAGCCTCCCTCGACCGAACGCCGCGATCGGCCTGCGTCTACCCCGCCGGTGAGCCCGGGGGGTGCCCCCCGAGGGACTGGGCCACGGCCAGCACCAGGGTCACGGTGATCGCCGAGAGGACGGTGGTCCAGAACACGCACTCCGCGGCCAGCTCGCTGTCGGCGTCCAGCTCCAGCGCCAGAATGAACGTGTTGACGGCGCTCGGGGCCGCCGAGGCCACCACGAGCATCGCTCCGGGCCAAGGCCACAGGCCGAGCGCCCACA